>NZ_JBEZNF010000024.1:0-145896 GCF_040653095.1 Streptomyces sp. NPDC048057 | reverse complement strand
TGGATGAGGTCCTCGGCCTGTTCGGGGGTGAGGATGAACCCCTTCCCCAGCACGTTCGACCCCTGGAACGACCTGCCCTTGTTCGCTACCAGACGGTACGGCCGCCCCGAAACCCGAGACCGCGGATCAAGCGACGAAGTGATACCCCGGACCGCGACGCCGTCCAGCACCCGAGTGGCTTCCGCACCCAAACCCGGCTTGGTGGTCCACACAGCGCAGTACTCCAGCGCCGCAGACCGCGAAGGCCAGCGAGCGCTCTTTACTGCTCGGCGTACCTCGATGCCGTCGTCGAGTAGCTGGTCAAGGCCGACCTCCCTAGTGTCGCCCTGGGCAAGGGTGTTGGTAGCGATCAGGCCCGTCTGGCCGCGCTCGCTGAGCAACTGGTGGGCCCGGAGCTCGAAGTATGCGACGAGGTCCGCGCTACCTCGCTGCCCTCGCCCCAGCCCAAGCACGAGGTACTCGCGGTATGCCTGCCCGAGCGCCCCCGTCAGTTTCTGGCCGCCGAGGAAAGGAGGGTTGCCGATGATGGCATCGAAGCCGCTCTGGTCCGGCTCGAAGACCTCGGGGAAGACCAGAGGCCAGTGCACGGGGAGGCGAACGAAGCCGTCTGTGGGGAGATCCTTGCTCAGCCAGTCCAGAGCACGCCTCCGCGCGTCGTGAATCACGGGGTCGGAGTCCCGAACCGACTCCGAGGCGACCATGCCAGCCAGCTCCGCAGCCTGGATGTAAGTAGCGCTCTGCAATGAGTCCCCGCCACCCGCTGAGGCGAGACCAGCCCCCGTCGTGAGGTCGCCGATCAGCCGCAGGCGTTGCAGGTGTTCGTTGGTGGCCGCGAGCAGGCGCCGCTTCTCATCCAGGTCGGCAATGGTGTCGCTCTGGATTCCGGCGATGGCCTGCCGGTTGTCTGCCGCGCCGTGGACACGAGCACGCGCACGCTCGGTCCACCCCTCCTCGAAGGCTCCCCGGTGGAGTTTGCGGCCCGCCTTCGGATCGAGATGGACGCTCTCGATCTGCTCCAGGTTGGCGATACCCAGCAGCGAGTCCCCCGCCACCAACCGGTCGTCCAGAAACGTGAACGGCCGTCCCGGGTCCATGGAGATCAGCCAGAGCGACAGCTTGGCCATCTCCACCGCCATGGGGTTGATGTCCACCCCGTACAGGCAGTGCTCGATGATCAGACGCCGGGCGCGGACCATCACCGGGTCACTCTCCGCGTCCGCCGCCGTCATCGCGCCTGCTTGGTCGCGGTGGCTGCCACGGAAGGCCAGGGCCTCCTCGTCCTCGGCCTCGACCCAGGCGTCGACCAGACGGTCCGCGAGGTAGCGGCACGCGGCGACCAGGAAGGCGGCCGAACCCATCGCGATGTCAGCGACCTTGAGCTTCAGGATGTCGTCCGCGCCAATGAGCTTCCACTGCTTGTCGTCCGCCGTCTGGAGCGGGCCCGGATGGTAGACGAGTGGCTCCAGTGCTCCCACGGCGACCTGCTGGGCCAGGACACGCGGCGTGTAGTGGGTGCCGGTGTTCTTGCGGAGGCGGGACTCCGTGACGTACAAGCCGTCCTCCGGGATCACCACCGGCAGACCGCGAAGGTCGTCGCGGAGGAGGCCGTGGAAGGGGAGGATGCGCTCGGCCAGGTCGCGGTCGTTCTCGGTCACCGCGAGCAGGCGGTGAACGGCCTTGCCTCGCGCCTGGTCGTCGCCGGTGGCGAGCAGCTTCTCCATCTTCGACGCTGCGGCCGGCGGCCTGGGGTCTTTCAAGTGCTCGTGCAGCTTCTTCGACAGGCCCGGGAGGTTGGGCTTCTGGCCGGGGACCGCGCGTGCGCCCACTCCGAACGGGGCGGCCAGTTCCTCCAGTTCGGTCAGGCTCACCTCGTGTTCCAGGCCGGGCTTGCCGATGAGCCCGAGCACGGTGTCCTGGGCGCGCTTGCCGTCGTACGAGAGGAGGCCCTCGTAGACGTAGCCGATCTGCTCGACGTCAAGGGCGCGGAAGGTCAGCCGGCGCCGCTCCCTGTTGACGACGACGAACTGCACCGCGTCGAGGACGTGCAAGACGGTGCGGTCGTCGATCGGGAGGAGAGAGGTGTGGCCGTCAGCGGCCCGCGTGGCGTCGTCGCCCGTGGCGTCCGCGCCCTCCGGCACTGCCTCCAGCCAGGGGAAGCGCTTCGGGTCGAAGATCGAGCCGTCGTATGCGGGCAACGTGAGAAGCGGGTGGTCCACTCCGCCATGGACGGCGTGGAAGAGGGCGATCAGCCGGTGCCAGGCGGCGGTGGTGTGGTCCAGGGAGTCCTCGCCGTCAGCACGGCGGCGTTTGTCCAGCGTCTCGTACAGTCGCCCGGCCGAGTACGCCTCCGCGTAAAGCTCGTTGTCAGCGGGCAGCAGGCCCCGTTCCTCGGCAAAGAGGAGGAAGACGACGCGCATCATGACCGCGACGGCGCCCCGGTAGACCTCGCTCGCCGGTACGCCTGACAATCCCTTGCCGCCGCGTTTGACCATCCGGGCCTCGGCGCGGCCGATGGAGTCCACCAGGAGTTCGACGGCCTGACGGACCTGGATGCCGAGCGCCTCGGTGACGTCTTCCTGACCGTCCAGGCTCTCGCGCAGCAGCGCAGGGAGCAGTTCGTCCACCGGGCGTCCGAAGAACCGGCCGCGGCGGAGGAGGGACACCCAGGCGCGGACCGCCACCAGGTCGGCCGCCTCGTTCCAGGCGATGGTGTCGAAGGTGGCGCTCGTCGTGACGCCGCCGGGCGGTGCCCAGACCAGGGACCACCAACGGCCGTCGGTGACCAGGCCCAGCTCGACGCCATGGTGGCGCAGGACGTGGGCGAGCCGGTCGACTCCGCTCGCCGCCCAGGAGTCGTCCCTGATACGGCGGGTCGGCACGGTGTCGGGCGGGAGGACCAGGCCGAGGATCGGTACGTGCTGGGCGGTGCCAGCAGTATCCGGTTCGGCGGTGGGGTCGGTTCCGGGACGGACGAGGGCGAAGTCGGGGCGAACGGTGGTGTCGGACCCGGGCGGGCTGACGGCGAAGCGGTCCAGCAGCGTGTCGTCCTCGGCCAGGCTTTCGCCGCTGTCGCCGAACTGTCCGGCGCTCTCCCGCAGATGCAGGGCGTCGTCCCATTCCAGCAGGGTGCGCAGCTGGAAGCCGATCCAGTCGAGGCGGCCGGCGCCCTTGCGGTCGTCCTGCCAGATGCCGTGGTGGAGGCGGATGTCAGCGCGGCGCCCGCTGGGCACGCCTTCCAGCTGTGGCCAGCTGCGCAGCAGGACCGGCAAGGTGAGGAACGGGCCGGACACCTCGACGAGGTTCAGCCAGTCCAGGTGCTGCTGCTTGCCGTCGGACGCCTTCGCGGCACGGATTGCGGCGGCGGAGGGACGGCGGCTTCCGGAGCGCGGCGCGGAACTCATCAGTATGCCTCCTTGGCGGGGATGACGAAGACGACGGCGACAGGGAAGAGATGGTCCTGCGGCTCGCGGTAGCGGGCGGCGATCGCGGCGAGTTCGCGCTGGCGTTCGTCCTCCACGCCGTCGAGCCGGGCCCGCCAACGTTTGCGGTCGTCGGCGAGCTGGCGGCGTTCGTCGGGATCCTTCAGCTCGTCCAGGCCGAAGAGCGTGTCCATCCCGCCCGTCGGGGAGGCCGCCGTGGCGGAGGAGGTCTCGCCGAGCCGGTTCCGCAGAGTGCGCTGGAGACGGTCGAGGGTGGCGTTGATGCGCTGCTCCTCATCGGCCTGGCGCTCGGCCAGCCGGTCCATCAGGGACACCTTGCGTTCCTTGCCGCGCGCGTCGACAGACTGGGTGAGGCCCTCGTACGTCTTCGGCCAGCTCTGCTGGAGCCGGTGGAGCAGGCGCTCCTTGGCGGGGCGGCCCTCAGTGAGCGCTCGGTCCAGGATCGAGGCGACCGCCTCTACTCCGCGCAGCCGACGCTGCCAGCCGTTGTCGCCGAGCCAGCCACCCGCGTGCAGGATCTCCTCATGGAGGCGCTGCCCGTCCGTGCCGACCAGCACGAAGCGGGCGTACGCGCCGACGAACGTGGTCTCCAGGGCGGGGTCGTCGCTGACGACGGCCGTAATCCGGCGCAGGTCGACGTTGTCCGCGTTCCAGACGGCCGCGCGCAGCAGCCGCGTCGACATGGCTACCAGCGGATGGTTCAGATGGGCCAGCACGATGTCGGGGCGCCCCGAAGCTGCCCGCGCATCGAAGGTGACCGGGCGAAGGACGTCGGGGCGAAGCTTGTCGGGCAGGCCGCGGGTGGCGCGCTCCCACGAGCCGGTCAGCGGGGGCACGGTGTACAGGCCCTGCCGAAAGTCGTCCTCGGACGGCGCGTTCTCGTCGAGGCACGATACGAGGGGCTGCTGGCGGGCCAGGTTCAGCGCGGTGTTCACCACGCGGGCGACCCGGTCCGGGGTGATGCCGAGTTCCACGGTCGTCTGCTTCAGCTGGGCGCTGAGCCGCCGCACCTGCTCAGTGACGTTCTGTTCGGCGTCCACCTTGCCGCCCGTGGGACGACCCTTGATCTTCTTCGCTCGGGCGTGCTCGATGTCGAAGTCGCTGAGCTGGCCCGTCATCCGCAGCTGTACCTTCTCGGCGAGTACGGCGTTGACCTCGCCGAGGTCCTCCTCCATCTGCGCGACCTTCCGCGCGATGCGGGCGAGGAACTCCAGGTCGGCCTCGTACACGTCCGTCCTGGCCTTGTCCCAGGCGGCGCCGACGAAGTGCATGATCTGCGGGTTGTATCGCTGGCCGTAGCGATCGATGCGGCCGATGCGCTGTTCGAGCTTGTTGGGGTTGAACGGGATGTCGTAGTTGATCAAATGTCGACAATGATCTTGGAGGTCGATTCCCTCGCTTGCGGCGTCGGTGGCGATGAGGATGCGTACCGTGCCCTCGGGGCTGGTGGGCTGTTCCTGGAAGGCGAGCCGGATCTGCTCGCGCTCGTCGGCATTCTTCCCGCCGTGGAGGGTGCGGACGCGGCCCTCCTGGGCTAGGCCCTCCTGCTGGAGCAGGTTCAGCAGCCAGTCTTGGGTGTCGCGGTACTCGGTGAACACGACGACCCGCTCGTTCCCCCAGGTCCCGCCGGTGAGGCAGATGGCTTTGAGGGTCTTGACGAGCTCCTTGGCCTTGGCGTCAGGGGACGCCTGGTGGGCCTGGCCCCAGCGGGCCATCCGCTCCAGCAGCTCGGCCTCTTCCTCGGAAGATCCCGGGGTGACCGTGGCGGCGCGGGTGATCGCGTCGTGCTCGGCCTCGGCCAGCTCCTCGTCGTCGAGCTCGGCGGCGTAGTCCTCGTACTGCGTGATCCACAGCGGGGTCTCGACCGGGGCCGGAACCTCCTTTTGTCCGCCTGACTTCGCCTTGGCGCGTACCGATTCGAGGTGGACGCCGACGGTGTGCGCGAAGGCGGCGGGAGAGGAGAACAGCCGCTTCTTCAGCAGCAGGGTGACCAGGTCGACGGCCTTCCGGCCGCCGCGCCGGTCGGGTGTGACCCGCTTCTTGCGCAGTTCTGCGTAGCGGGTGAGGAGGGCGTGGATCTCGCGCTCGGTGTCGGGGTACTCGACAGGCAGCGCCTTCGACTCGCGGACGTGGAAGCGGGGGTTGCCCTCCTCGTCGGTCACGGAGGTCTTCAGACGTCGTACGACGGTGTCGTCGAGGGCGGCCTTGTCCGGCTCGCCGCCGCGGAAGAAGCGCTGGTTGTCGATGAGTTCCAGCAGGGCGGTGTACGACTCCTGGTAGCCGTTGTGCGGGGTGGCGGAGAGGAAGAGCCGGTGCTCGAAGTGGGGGGCCAGGCGCCGGATCAGCTTGGTCTGCTGGGAGTCGACGGCGTAGATCTGCTTGGGCGCGCTCGGGGCGACATGGTGTGCCTCGTCCAGGATCAGCAGATCGAAGGTACGGCGCCCGGGGCGGCCCGGCAGCTCCGTCGACCCTCCCGGGGGTAGCACCTCGTCGATAAGCCGCTGCGCCTTGGGCGTGCGCAGCCAGGGGAGGCTGACGATGGTCAAGGGGAACACTCGGAACGGGTTGGCGGCGCTGCTGTGCGTGCGGCGCAGTTCGGCGCAGCAGGCAGAGTCGACCACGGTGAAGTCGAGGCCGAACTTGTCGGCCATTTCGTCGCGCCACTTGAGGGTGAGCCCCGCTGGGCAGATAACCATGACGCGATGGGCCCGGCCGCGCAGCCGCAGCTCCTCGGCGACCAGTCCGGCCTCCACGGTCTTGCCGAGACCGACATCGTCGGCGAGCAGCAGATTGACGCGGGGGGCGCCGACGGCGCGAGCGACCGGTTCCAGCTGGTACGGCTCGATGGCCACCCCTGATCGGAAGGGGGCCTGGAGCGTCTTCACGTCAGCGGAAGCGACTGCGGACCAGCGGACGGCGTCGAGGAAGGCCGCGAGCTGCTCCGGCGGGTCGAACGCTCCGGTGGAGGCGTCGGGAAGGGAGCCGGCGGGGAGGACGCGGCGCCCCGGTTCGACCTCCCATATCACGGAGAGGGTGTCGCCGTAGCGGCCATCGGCAACAGACTGTAGATGCACCACGGTGACATCGCCAGCCGGGGCGGCCTCGACTCCGGACACCACCCAGTTCTGGCCGCGCACCTGGACGAGAGCATTCTCCTTCGGCGGCGCGACGATTGCGGAGGCTTCGGAAGTACGGGTGGTTCCGGGCATGCGGACATCCTCCACTATCACTATCGGCGAGACGGCGGTGCCTACCGGAGTGCCTCATATTGACGAGCGATTCGTTCGTTGACCTAGATCACATACTTTCTCTCCTGGTTGTGGACGGGGCGTCGGCGAGTCACTGCGGGAGGCGGAGCGCGCGGGTCAGTCTGCCCAGGCGGCTGACCAGACGCTCCACCTCGGCATGGGCGGGATGGTCGGGAGGCAGCGCGGTCCGTTGGTCGTCGGCGAGGTGGCGCAGAGCCTCCAGGGCTTCACCGGCCGAGCCTGAGCCCGCCAGGAGGGTGGCGATGTCCCGGCGGGTCTCCAACACCTCCGGACCCAGCGGGGGAAGCACCTCCTTCTGGAGACCGAGTGCCTCGCGAAGCTCCAGGAGGGCGGCGGAGTTGTGCCCGAGCCGGCCAAGGCAGCGGGCCGCCATCACCCGGCAAGCCGCGAGGTCCGCGTCCGGCGCGGAACGGGTCGACACGAGGGTTTCCGCGAGCTCCAGGCAGCCCTCGCGTGCCGCTTGCAGTTCCTGCCCTTCGAACTGCAACCGGAGGATGGCCAGTCGGCGGGAGACGACCTCCGGATGGGAGGAGTCGAAACGGGGCAGCACCTCGTTGAGATCCCTGCCCAGCAGCTCCAGTGCCTGTGACAACCGTCCCTCTGCCGCAAGGCGTTGCGCGCGCTCGCGCAGGTCCGCCGACTCCGCGGGCGACCCGGCGCCGGAGGTGGACGGCGGTTGCGCTGGCCGAACGGAAGGTTGTGCAGTTGCGAGCGGGGCCGGGGCGTGCTCCGGAACGGAGGCGTGTGCTTTGTCCGAAGGAGGATCGTTCGGAAGGTCGCTGCCATCGTGCGGCAGGCGCGCGGTGGCCTTGCCGGGCCTCGGCGTTCCACCGCGGGCGGCCTTCGGCACCGCCTGCTCGGCCCAGGGCGCGAGGGCCTCCCGGACTTCGGCTGCGTCCGCCGGCCGGTCCTCCGGGCGCTTCGCAAGTAAGCGGGAGACCAGCTCGCACAGTTCGGCTGGTGCGTCGTCACGCAGCCGTCCCAGTGGTACTGGAGTATCGGCGATGTGCTGGACCACCAGGGCCAGCGGCTCGTCGGCCGTGAACGGCGGTCGTCCGCCGAGTATCTCGTACAGCACGCACCCCAATGCGTACAGATCACTGAGGGGAGTGGCCGCCTGCCCCTTGCCTTGCTCTGGAGAGATGAAGCCCGGAGTCCCGGCCACCATGCCCGCATCGGTCAACCGTGGCCCGTCCGGTGGTTGCAGGGCGGTGGCGATACCGAAGTCGAGGACGCGTACCGTACCGTCTGTCGTGAGCATCACGTTGCGGGGCGTCAGATCCCGGTGGACGAAGCCGCGTCCGTGAGCCTGGACCAGCACGGAGCACACCTGGGCGCCCACCGCGGCGGCCCACTCCACGGGAAAGGGGCCGCGCTGGGCCACCAACCGGTCCAGCGTGTGTCCGTACACGCGCTGCATGACCAGATAGAGCCGACTCGCTCGATGGGTGCCTGCATCATGGATGACCGGTACGTACGGATGCTCCAGCTTGGCCATCAGTCGTGCTTCTCTGGTGAAGCGGACGACGGCGGGGTCCTGCGGATCGAGCCTGCGCGGCATCTTGGAGACAGCCGTCCGTGGCGTCAGCAGTTTCACCGCCACAGACCGGTCCAGCCGCTGATCGTACGACGCCCATACCTCGCCCATGCCACCTCTGCCGAGCAGCTCCGCCAGCTCGTAGCGGCCGTCGATCAGTTCGCCCCTCGTCAGGTGCTGGTCCCTCATCGCCTTGCACGCGCCCTTTTGTCGCCCCGGGTTGCCGGTGGTCGCGGAGAGGCCGAGCCATACGGGGCCTCCCCAAGGTGTGTACGCACCCGGTCCGCCCCGAACCATCACGGTGGGTGCATGGTCGCTAACGATCCTAGGTCAGCACGAGAGGACCGGGGAGCGGACGAGTAAATCGAAACTCTCGAAGCTACCGAATCCTTCACCAGCGCCCCGCTACACAAGAGTCCCCTGCCCTCAGGAGCGGTGTACGACGTGAACCGAGGACGCCGGACGCCCCCATGCCGTGCCCGCCGCTGCCACGGGAATGGCCACAGGCCGACACACGTCCGTGGCATTTTCGGCCACCCACCGACGGCGCCCGTACGCGCCGCGTAACCTCACGGGCATGGGGGCATCAGCATCCGGCGCAGGTCAGGACGCCGACGAGGAGGCGCGGCGGCGGCTGAACGCGTACACGTACCTCAGCGCGCCCGAGCGGCTGGAGCACGTCGCGATCATGCGGGTCTTCTGCGGAACGTTGCTGGCGGATCTCGCCGTCCCGGACATCATGGCGAAACTGCGCCAGGCCGGTGCTTCCGCCGCAGGACTCGACGCCGACACCCTCACGGTCCGGCTGGAACAGCTGGTTCAGTGGGGAAACCTGCTCCGCAGCAGCCACACGGTGAACGCGTCCAGCATCAGCGAGTACCAGCGTTCCCGCTCGCGCTATCAGCTGTCGAAACTGGGCGAACGTATCCAGCGGGACGCCGACGGGGTCCTGGCCGAGGCCGACGCCGCCCGCGAGGTGAGTAACGAACTGCTGGCACTGGTCGAGCGCGGACTGCGGGAGCTGGCCGACCTCGTGACCGCGCCGGGCGGCGTGGAGCCGCAGGACGGACTGGAGCGGATCAGTACGCTGTTCGTGCAGTTCACCGAGTTCGCGGACTCCATACGGGACTTCTACGCCTATCTCGGCCAGGTGCTGTCCCGCTACGACCTGGACAGCGCCGAGTACCAGGGCTTCAAGGAGCTGCTCCTGGACTACGTCGAGGCGATCACGGAGGACGTGGCGTTCCGCGCGCCCCGGATCTCGGCGGCGTTGGACACCCTGTGGCCGCACATCCCGGCTCTGCTGGACCGGCTCGACTCCCACGCTCAGGGGCTCACCGGGCTCTCGGCGCAGGAGCAGGAGCAGGGCGAAAGCCGCCCTGAGGTCCGGATCCAGCGCAGCCGAGGCCGCGAATTCGCGGACTGGGAGGGCCTGCGCGGCTGGTTCAGCAACACCGACGGCCAGGGCAGCCAGGTCGACCAGCTACGCGACGCCACTCTGCGCGCGTTGCAGTCGCTGCTCGCCAACGCCAAGCGGATGCTGCGGTCAGCCACCGGGGAGATGTCCCGGCGCAAGGATCTGTTGCGGCTGGCCCGCTGGTTCGACGAAGCGGCGCCGCAGGACGCACACGACATCGCCGTCGCCGCCTTCGGGCTGTACGGCGCCCGCCATCTGGGCATACCTCCGGCCACCGACGAGGTGGTGCCCGCCTACACGAGCTGGTGGACCGGTCCAGTGGTCGAGGTGCCGGTTGCCCTACGCGAAAGAGGCAGCCGGGCCCAGCGGGGCCGGGCCTCAGCGGTGGAGGACCACTCCGCGCAGAAGCAGCTGCTGAGGGAGGCCGCACGGCAGAGGGCAGCGGCCAGAGCAGCGGCGGCGGACGAACTGCGCAGCGCATCCGGTCGGTTCGCCGAGGTACGCCTCACGTCAGCGGCACTCAGCCTGCTCCTGGAGCTGCTGGCCACAGCGCTCGGAAACGCACAGCTCAGCAGGCCCGTCAGCACGGACGGGGAGAGGACGGCGGGGTTCGACCTCGACTCGGCCAGCAGTGAAGACGCCGAACTGCGTATCCGCCTCACCGTGCGCCGGACGGCGGGCACGCGAACGGTGCTGTACTCGGCCGACGGCGACCTGCTGCTGGACGACCTGGAGCTGGACATCGGCCGCACCTCCGCCGCGGTCGACGGCGCAGCGGAGGCCGAGGTGAGCGTGTCGTGACCCTCCCCTCGGCTCACGACGTGGCCCTGGCAGCCGAGCGCCGTAGCGCAGCCCGGTTGCTGCTCGCTCACCCGCTGGTCGCGTCGGACGGACCCCACGCCGACCTCTTCCCGCTGATCCGCAGGCACGCCGACTGGCTGGGCAAACGGTTCCAGCAGGTGCTCGGCTACCGCCTGCTGGTCGACAGCTCCTACGCCCGGCTGTTCAAGGCGGGGCTGGGGGCAGGTTCGGGTCATCGGCTGGAGCGCTCCACCAGCACCCCGTTCACCCCACACACGTATGCCTGCCTCGCGCTGGCCCTGTCCGTGCTGGTGACCGCGCCCGAGCAGATGCTGCTGTCACACCTGGTCGCCGATATCAGGGCCGCCGCAGCCGACGCCGGGATCGAGCTGGAGGAAACGGGCCGGGCGGCCGGGAAGCGGACCCTGGTCGCGGCACTGCGTCAACTCGTCGACTGGGGCGTGCTCATCGAGACCGAGGGCCAAGTGGCCGCGCTTGCGCAGGAGGCGGGCGGAGAAGCCCTGATCACGATAGATCGGGAGCTGGCACGTGTGGTCGTCGCCGGTCCGCTCTCCCAGGCACGGGACGGCGCCGATCTGGTCCGGCGGGCAGCGGACCCGGGCTTCGGTGGACCACGCACCTATGTGCGCCGGATGCTCGTCGAGACACCCGTCGTCCACCTCGACGAGCTGACGGACGCCGAGCGGGACTGGCTGCGTACCCGGCAGCGCCGGGAGGCCCAGGCTTTCTCCGAACTCCTGGGCCTGGAGATGGAGATCCGTGCCGAGGGCGTGGCGCTGGTGGACCCCGAGGAGGAGCTCACGGATCTGCAGCTGCCGGGCACCGGGACCGTCGCACAGGCCGCGCTGCTGCTGGCGGAACGGCTCGTGGAACGGCTTCGGCCGCAGGAGCCAGGGCATCCGGCGACCGGCGGGACGCTCGTGATCGGGGTGGCTGTCCCGGACGGCCTGGTGGATGAGGTGCTGGGCGGGCTGATCGCCGAGTTCGGGCAGCGCAGCAACTGGCAACGGGGCTACCTGGAGGACCTTCCCTCCCTGCGAGAGGCCGTACTGGACCTGCTGGTCCGCATGCGGCTGTTGGCCCGTGCGGGCCGGCTGCGCGCCGAGGGCGAAGGACTGCCGGAGGGGTACGTCGAAGAGGCGTCGGAAGGACGCACGGTGACCGATGTCCATGGTGCACGGCCCGGCGGCGACGGCTGGGTGCTGCTGGCCGCGGCGGCCCGCTACGCCACCCACGTCACGGTGCGCCCGGCCACCGCAGTCGGCAAAGGCACGGACGTTCAAGAGGAGTTGCCGCTATGACCACCGACGCGCGTGGCCTCGTTCCGCTGCCGCGTTCCGGCTCCGCGACAACCGCCGGTCCCACAACGACCAGCGGCACCCGCTTCCGGCTGCACCGGGCGGGCATCCAGAACGTCTGGCAGTACGACGAGCAGGAGTTCTCCTTCGGCGACGGCCGGCTGCTGCTGCGCGGCAAGAACGGCGCGGGCAAGTCCAAGGCCCTGGAGATGTTGCTCCCGTATCTTCTGGACGGCGACTCCCGGGCACTGGACGCGACCGGCACCGGCCGCACCACGCTCGCCTGGCTGATGCTGGACGGGTTCGAGCAGACCAACCGTCTCGGGTATCTGTGGGTGGAGTTCCGGGGCACGGCCGACGACGGCGGTCACCGCCACCTGACGCTCGGTGCGGCCATCCGTGCTTCGAAGTCGACGCAGAAGGCGCTGCCGACGTTCTTCGTCACCGAGCTGCGGATCGGTGAGGACCTGCACCTGGTCGAGGCCGGTAAGCCGCTGCCGGTCGACCGGCTCAAGGAGATCGTCGGCTCCGACAACACGACCGACCGTGCGGTCCAGCACCGTGCGCGTGTGGCCCGGGAGCTGTTCGGCATCACCGACGCGACGCGCTACCGCAACCTCACCCAGCTCCTCCACCGTCTGCGGCGCCCGACGGTCGGCGACCGGATCGAACACGGGGGCCTGGTCTCCCTGCTGAGCGAGACCCTGCCGGGGCTCGACGAGGACGTGGTCGAGAAGGTGGCACGCAACCTCCACGACCTCGACGCCGTACGGGACGAACTCGGCCGCCTGGAACGCACGGACGCGGCCTTGCGCACGTTCCTCACCAGTTACCGCGGCTACTTGGCCGGGGTCCTGCGCACCTCCGCCCAGAAAGTGAGCTACGAGCTGGGCGTTCTCGCACAGCGGCGCCGGGCGGCCGGAGACGCCGCACAGCGGACGAGCGACCTGAGGACGCAGGAGGCGGAGTCGGAGGGCCGACTGGAGACCCTGCGCGAGGAGGAACAGGCCGCCCGGACCGACCTGGCCGCCCTGCACGCCAGTCACGCCTACCGCAGCCTGCGCGAACTGTCGGAGCGCCGCGGCACCGTGGAGGCGCTGCACACCGCCGCCGCTGCCGCGTTCACCACCTTGCGCAACGCCCACGACGCGGAGGAGGGCTCGGCGGAGCGGCTGGCCGAAGGCGTCGAACACCTCGGAAGCCGGCTGGCCGAGCTGGGAACCGAACACCGGGAGCTGCTGACGCAGGCGGAGAAGGCCGGGCTTCCCACCGGCCATCTCGGCGAGGCGGTGGCTCTGCCACGCACGGTTCTCGCCCAGGCCACCGAGACCGAGTTGACGACTCCGGACGGGGAGACGCGCACCGTACGGCACCGGTCGGTGTCCCGTGTGGACACGGTCACGGCGCAGGAAGGGCTGCGGTCCTGGCAGAACCAGTTGGAGGACGCCGAGGCGGTCGCGAGAAACCGGGCCCGGATGGTTCAGGAGGTGAACCGCCTCATCTCACGGGCAGACGAAGCTCGGGCCGCGGCGGCTCAGGCCGATATCGAGCGGGAACGGCTGGAGGGCGAGGTGGAAGAGGCCGCCAGCC
Source organism: Streptomyces sp. NPDC048057 (assembly GCF_040653095.1). Taxonomy (NCBI): domain Bacteria; kingdom Bacillati; phylum Actinomycetota; class Actinomycetes; order Kitasatosporales; family Streptomycetaceae; genus Streptomyces; species Streptomyces sp. NPDC048057. The sequence goes on along the minus strand of NZ_JBEZNF010000024.1, from coordinate 132,523 downwards.
ATCTGGAGGGCAGCCGTCAGAAGGTCGCCGAGGAGAGCGGTGCCTACTCCCGTCAAGTCGCCGAGTGGGCGGTCCGCACTCGGACTGCGCTGGGTCCCGAGTGCCCGTCGCTGGACGCCGTCCACGCCACCGTCGGCCACGAGACCTCTACCGACGCGCCCTTCGCGGACCGCACGCTGCCGCCCGACATCGACAGCCAAGCGTGGCGGACAGCTCAGACCGCGTTGGAGCCGTACGGCGAGGAACTCACCGGACGCCGGGACGCCCTGGCACTCGCCGTCAACCGGCTCGGCGAGGAACTCGACCACCTGGCGGAACAGAAGCGGGACTGGGAGCAACGTACCGACCCCGAGCCGCCGGTCCCGCACCATCGCGCCGCCGCGAGGACGCCGGGCAGCGGAGCCCCCTTCTACCGGCTCGTGGACTTCGTGGACGACCTGGCTCCGGCCGAACGGGCTGGACTGGAAGGGGCGTTGGAGGCAAGCGGGATCCTGGACGCGTGGGTGAGTGCGGACGGCGTCCTGCTCGATCCGCGCACCCGGGACACCCTTCTCCAGCCGGGTCCCGTGCCGTCCGACGGGCGGACTCTCGCCTCGGCCCTGCGCCCAGCCCCTGAACCGGGTTGCGGCGTCACGGCCGAGCAGGTGGGGGGTCTCCTGGCCACCATCGCACTCGCATCGGCACAGGAGACCTCCGCGTACAACGCGGTCTTCTACGACGGCAGTTGGCGTCTGGGCGTGCTCAGCGGTCGTCATGACAAGGGCGACACCGAGTACGTGGGGGCCGCCGTACGCGCCGAGACTCGGCGGCGCATCCTTGCCGAGCTGGAGGAGCGGATCGCGCATACGGAACAGCGGCTGGCCGATGTCCGCGAGGAGCTCACCGTAGCCGATGCCATGCGTCGGGCTCTCACGCTCGCGGAACGGGACTTCCCCAGGGCGCGCAGTCTCGCGGACGCCTGGAGCAGGGTCGAATCAGCCGAGCGGACGCTGCGCGACCTGACAGCCAAGGCAACCCGGGCGGCGCGGCTTGCCGAGGAGGCACGCGCCCTCGCGGTATCGGCGCGTACCCAGGCGGATGCCACTGCGACTGCCCATGACCTGCCCGGCGACCCCGCCGCCCTGGACCGCGTGCGCACCGCGCTGGCCGGCCTGCTCAGCGGTGTCGGGCATCTGCGCAGGGCCGTCGGCGGCACGGGCGAGCGGCTCGGTACGAACCAGGCCGATGCCGACCGGTACGAGCGCACCCGAGAGGATCGCCTGGCCGCGGAGGAGGATTACCGGCTCCACCTCGCCGGGCTGCGCACCGCTGAGCAGGACCTGCGCACCCGTGAGGAGGCCATCGGGTCGTCCGAGGCGGAGATCCTCTCCCGCGAGCAGGACGCCAAGCAGCGCATCACGAACGCCGTCCAAGCGCTCCCGGCGGCACAACGCGCCCGCGACGATTTCCACGACCTGCGCGTGCGCGCGGAAGAGGACGAGAAGCGTCTGCGCGGGACCCTCGGGGACCAGGAGACGACCGTCATCGAGACCGGCAGCGCTCTGCGCGGTGCGCTCGGCCGACCCGAAGTGGTGCTTGGCGCCGGGCTCGATCGATCCTCGCTGCCCGAGTACATGTCGGACGATCCCAGCGTGGACGTCCGCAGCCGTCTGCGCGCGCTACGGGCCCTCGCCGAGGCCGTAGAGCAGGCCCTCGGCCGCCCGAAGGGCGAGGTGTCGGACAGCACCCTGCTCAACCGCCACACCGATCTGCGCGACCAACTGGCCGGCGGATTCGACGCGCAGCTGGAGGAGCGCGACGGGATCAAGGTGTGCCGCCTGGTCGACGACCACGGGTCCCATGACGTCGCGGCCGTGGGCGAGCGGATCGCGCTCCAGGCAGCGGAGGCCCGAGGGCGGCTCACCGAGCGCGAACGTGAGGTCTTCCAGCGGTTCCTGACCGGCGAGCTAGGCGACCACCTCTCGGCACAGGTCATCACCGCGGCGAACCTGGTCGCGGCTCTCAACGACACCCTGCGGACCGTGCGCACCTCCCACGGCCTCGGCGTCGAGCTGCTGTGGAAGCTGCACGAGGACGTGGACGCCGACGTACGTGCGGCCGTCGAGCTGCTGCGCAGTCCGTCGAGCCTCAGGACGCGCGACCAGACCGAGCAGCTGCGCGAGGTGCTGCAACGCCGGATCGAGGACGCCCGCCGTGCCGACCCGTCAGCCGCTTACGCCGCCCATCTGCGGACCGCGCTGGACTACCGCGACTGGTTCCGCTTCCACACCTTCGTGGTCGAGGACGCGGCCCCGGGCCGCCGTCGGAAACTGACCGGCCGGACCGGTCTCAGCCAGGGCGAACAACGCGTGCTCTCCTACCTCGTGCTCTTCGCCGCAGCTGCCGCCCACTTCACCAGCCTCGCCGAGTCGGCACCGCACGCGCCGCGGCTGATCCTCCTGGACGACGCCTTCGCGAAGGTCGACGAACCCACCCATGGCCGGCTGGGCCGTATCCTCGTCGACCTCGATCTCGACTTCGTCCTCACCAGCGAGCGGCTCATGGGCAACTGGCCTGAGGTTCCGTCCCTGCACATCTACGAGTGCCTCCGTGATCCCCACGTACGCGGGGTGGCCACCCTGCACTACACCTGGAACGGTCGGCACCGGCGTCTGGTGTCCGTATGAGCGGGCTGCCCGCCGCAACGCGCGAATGGCTGACGGGACCTGGGCTCACCCGGCTCTGGCAGGGGGCACGCAAACGCCTGGAGAGCAACGGCGTACAGGCCACGGGTTCGCTCCGGCTGACCGCGATGAACGCCCAGGAACGCAACGACCTGTCTCTCCTGCTGGGCAAACCCCTCACAGGTGCCGCCGTGACCGTACGGCTCGACGTGCTCGACGCACGCCTACGCGCCTCGGCCGCCGGACTCGGCCTCAGACAGACCCTGGAGGAACTCGGCCCGCCACTCACCGACCGCCGTGCCGCCCGCGCGGACGTGGCGGCACGGAAGGAACAGGTGTGGTCGTCCCTTGCTTCGTCACTGGACGCCTCCCCGCTCGCCGACCAGGAATGGCCCCGGCAGTGGTACGACCTGCTGCGCCGTGCCGGTGTTCCGAGAGGAGTGACGCCCGAAGCGGCGACATGGACACTCCAGCAGGCGGTCCAGGTCCTCACCGCTCTCCTCGGGCCCGAAGGACCTGAACGCAACGGCACACGTGGCCGAGGAGAACTCGCCGCCATGACAACCGGCTCCGCGCACGGCCTGGACGACGGCACCTGGCTCGCACGCCTCGTCCAACGCGGGGTCGCCCTCGCCCATGGCACCGAGTTCCCCGACGACGCGGCCGGCCGACGCGCTCTGTGGCGGCTGGTGTCCGTCACGCCGGACGAGGTCTCCAGCACTGTGCTCACCTACGGGCTGCGGCCCGACGGCGAGGGCTGGCGGGAGCGTGCTCTGCGGGAGCGAGCCGACCATCACGCCGAAGTTCACATCACACCACGCGACCTGCATGACCTCCGACTGCGACTCCCCGCCGGAACGCCCATCCACATCTGTGAGAATCCGCGCGTGGTGGAAGCCGCGGCGGACGCGGCCTGCGCCCAACCTCTCGTGTGCACCTCCGGCAGCGCTGCCACCGTGGTCTTCACGCTCCTCGACGCCCTCGCCGCCACAGGCTGCCACTTCGCGTACCACGGCGACTTCGACTGGCCGGGGATCGCTCTGGCCAACCGGGTCATCCGCCGCTACGAAGCCCGGCCGTGGCGCATGGGCACCACGGACTACGAGCACCTGGCTGCTCGCAGTCAGGCCGAGGGCATTCCTCAACTGGCCCTCGACGGCCAGCCGGTCGACGCGGACTGGGATTCGGATCTCGCCCCTGCCATGACCGCCCTCGGCGTGGCGCTTCATGAGGAGGCGACCCTCGATCTCCTGGTGGACGACCTGTCACGCCAGACGTAGAGCGACATCGGCGTCATGCCGAACTCGCTTGGGTTGTCAGTCCTTTTCGGCATGATTGACGCCCACACCTGATACAGCGCCGTGCCCGGGGGGTCTCCGATCAGAGGGTCACGTCACGGGTGCGATGTCGACGATTGGAGTCCGATGGCCGCGGCGAAATCAAGCTCGTCTCTTCCCTTCGATTTCTTGCGTACGGTCATCGCTCAGGCGTCCGACGATTCCCCGCCTACGCGAATGGCTATCGAGGCGATACGCACGGCACCCCCGGACACGGATCGGGACGGCCTCGCCATGTCCCTGCTTACGGGACCGCTCGCAAAGTCGGCGCCCGAGTGGCTGTTGGCCATGGCGGTGGAGAGCGATCTCAATCGCGAACCGCGCCCGCACATGACGACCGATCGCATGGACTTGACCCGCGTCGCCCTCTCGCATCAAGCCTGCCCCGACGCATACAGGGCGCAAGTCCTGCAGAAGTGCACTGAGGCGCGACTCGGTGCACTTGGCCGGAGAGAGGGTGGCGTAGCACTCATCCACGCCGTCGTCGCTGAGCTCCGTCGCCGCTCGAAGACGCGCCTGGCCATCACCCCCGAGCTGCTGACGGATCCGACGCCCGCCCAGGTCGTTCTTGGTGAACACGGCCTGCACGAAGATGTGTTCGTTGCAGCCCTCGAGTGCCTCCCGCTCGGGCCGGACAAGCACGACGGCGAAGAAGACGTCGATGCGTGGATGGAGCGCCACCGCGCCGCATCCGACGCATGGGAAAGCATGTGGGACGGCGTCCTCCGGGCCCAGACCGAGCATCACCGCCGCCTGCTGGCCTGGTCCGCAAGGCATCCCGCCGCCGATCGTGTGGTGCGTGAGCACCTGCTCGGCTCTTTGCCGTGGCACGTGGAACCAGCCTTGTTGGAGGAAGTCGCGGTACACAATCTCAGGTCCTTCGAGCGTGCGGTCCTCGTCACCCGGATTTCCCGATCCTGTCGGGACGGACTGACGCCCGCGCAGGCACGGGAGCGCTACGCCGACGAATTGGCGGCCGCGTCCCAGGAGGAGCGGGACTACGTGGAACGATTCCTCGACGAGGAGATGCAGTCCGAGTACATCCAGACCATTCTCTGCCGCTCCGCCGTCAATTGGGTGGAGCGGGCAGGAAGCCAAACCTGGCGGTTCCTCCTCAAACCCGGCGAGGCCCAGCGTTGCGGCCAGCCCCGAGAATGGCTGGCGTCCCAGGAACTCGTCGCCGCCCTCGGCACTCGGTTCGCAACCATCTGCCTTTCCGCTCTGAACCTCTGGGAACCGGAACCCGCTTCGCGCTATCGGGTCGTGCGTGACCTCGGCTGGTTGCACGCACTACTCGTACATCTCCCCGAAGTCCCGGAGGAAGCGCGGCAGAAGGCGCGTCTCGTGGTTCAGGACACCGAGCGGTCCCTGTCTACTCAGTCCGGTGCACACGGCTCCCCCTCCAGCCATTCCGCGTGGGAGAAGAACCAACGGGCCAAGGAACTGATTGCCACGATCATGCCGCTCGTCACGGATCCCGTCCCTGCCTTGCCGGGCCGACGCACGGCCTCCCTCGGCAACCCGCAAAGCATCCGGTTCAAACAGCTTGCCGACGCCGACGAGGCCGTTCTCGTCGCCTACCTGGACCAGCACACGGGAAACGACGCGCTCGTCGAGGAGGCCCTGCTCTCCTTCGCCACCCGCTCCTACCGGAAGTCCCTCACCTTCGACGACGTACTGGCCCGCCACTCCGCCCCACAGCAGACTCTGCTCGACCTCACGCTGCACCTGCGCAGGCGCCTGGGCGGCGGACCCGACCTGCGTGGAAGCTGGGCCGAAATCATGCTGTCCCGGCCCGAGTGCCCTCCGGAGCTGCTCCGGCTGCTGCCTGCCTGGTCAGCGCTGAAGGCCCGTGGCCCGCGCTACGACACCACTCATCCCGCAGTCGCCGCCTACGTCACCGAGGCGCTCGGAGACAGTGACGAGGCGTGGCAACGGTTCGCGGCGAGCCCCATGTCGCACGCCGGCCCGGACGCCTGGCATCGGCTCGGGGATCTCGTCGACGCGGCAGTCGAGGGAACCGCTTGGCCGACGCCTCCACCGGCACGATGACAACAGCCCTGTCGATCAGTCTGAGCCGGGTGGGCATGAACCCCAAGGGGCGCCTCGCCAGGTACACGAAGGACGTCAATGGCAGGGTCCAGGCGACTGGCTCCGTGGGAGCCATCTGGGAGCCGAGTTGCTCCCCAAGTCCCTTCTACACCAACCGGAACCGCCCCACCCCAACGCCCTGACCAGGCGAAACACCAAACCACCCGGTGTCGATCTTGGACGAGCCTCATTCGGGACGAAGAGGTCGTGGGTTCAAATCCCGCCACCCCGACAGCTGAAATACCAGGTCAGGCCCGGTACTGAGAGATCAGTACCGGGCCTGATGTGTATTGCTGTCCCGTTCTGGGTGTCAACTGGGTGTGATCTTCAAGGTCCAGCCCCAGGTCAAGGACCCCTCTGACGTTGCCGTGTGGCTGGCGGTTCCTCCGCTGCCCGGTGCGCTGTGCTGGCATGTCAAGGGCTTGTCCCGTTGTCGTCGAGGGCCCGTAGATTGGCGTCCGGCGGTCGGCAGAAGGAGCGGGACGTGGCGGGGCGGGATCTGCGGGCGTTGTTCAGTTCGAACGACCGGAGCGTCCGGGCGGATGAGGCGTTCACGGATCGGCAGGCACAGTGGCAGGCGGTCGTTTCTCGGCTCGCCGCGCATGCGCAGGTGGTGGCCGGTGCGGGCTTCGACGTGGCTGATGTGGAGCGTCCGCGGCGGAACGTGGTCGTGTTCCACGGGGTGGGCGGGATAGGCAAGTCGACGCTCTCCCGCAAGATCGAGGCGTCGCTGGCCCACAGCGAGCACAGGCCCGTGCAGTGGGAGTGCGTGCCGCGCCCGGAGCAACGGGTGGTGCCGGTGCGGGTCGACCTCGCGCGTTCCGCGGGTGTGGACTTCGAGCGCGTCGTTCTGAGCGTGCGGCTTGCCGTGGCCTCGCTCGGGCGGCCGATGCCCGCCTTCGACCTCGCCTTGCGCCGGTACTGGGAGCACAACCACCCGGGCGAGCCGATCGAGGAGTACCTGCGCAGGGGCGGGCTCCTTCGGCGCTTCAGCGCTGCTGCCGCGCTGCCGCAGCAGATGCAGGCCGCGCTGAGCGACGTCGCCCAGGCCCTGGCCCTTCCCGGCACCGTCGGGAGTGCGCTCGGGCACGGAGTCGGGGTGCTCGTCAGGGCGTTGCGCGAGCGGCGGCAGGCCGTACGGGCGCTCGCCGGCTGCGAGCGGCTGGCCGATCTGTTGGAGGCCGAGCCCGATCTGGAGGCGCTCAGCTTCTATCCGCACCTCCTCGCCTGGGACTTGGCCCGGATGCCGACGGGCAAGAGTGTGTTGCCGGTGGTTCTGCTGGACACCTTCGAGGGTGTCGGGGACCGGACGCACCGTGACTACGAGCAGCTGCTTCAGCGCGTCGTGTGGCTCATGCCCAATGCGTTCTTCGTGGTCACGGGCCGCAATCGCCTCCAGTGGGCCGATGCGAGTCTGGAGGGGCAACTCGACTGGGTCGGGCCCGGCGCCTGGCCCGGTCTCCTCCCCGCCCGGGCGGCGGACGCCGGGCCTGAGTCCGGTGACCAGATCCTGATCGGCGACTTCTCCCCGGAAGACTGCGAGGACTACCTGGCGCACAGGCTCGTACGCGATGGGCAGCCGCTGATCGACGAACCCACCAGGCGGGTGATCGCAGAACGCTCCCACGGACTCCCGCTCTACCTCGACCTGGCGGTGACGCGTTACCGGCATCTCCAACGAGACGGCCGGCAGCCGCAGATCAGCGACTTCGACCACGAGTTCCCGGCGCTGATCGCGCGGACCCTCAGCGATCTGACGCCTGAGGAGCGCCTCGTGCTCCGGTCCGTCAGCCTGCTCAGCGCGTTCTCCGTTCCCCTGGCCACCGAAGTCTCGGGTACGGGACACGACGCGCCCGCCCTGCGTCTGATCGAGCGCTCCTTCGTCCGGACGTCCTCGTCGGAGCTGTGGCCCTTCCACATCCACGACCTCATCCGCGCCGCGATTCGGCACGCGGACGACGGCAGTGACGACCGCTGGTCGGAGCGGGACTGGCTGCGTGCCGCCCGGCGCGCCTTCCGTGCTCTGGAAGCGCAGTGGCGCGAGGCCCCCCGCGGTGATCGCGGCGTCCTTGTCGGTTGTCTTCAGCAAGGGCTGCTGCTGGCCCGGGACTTCCGGCTCGAACTGGGCTGGCTGGCTGGCGCCGCGTTCCAGTACGTGGCGGACTCGGTGGGCGAGCCCCTCGTGCTTCCGGCCGGGAGTGCCCCGTCGCCGAGCGGCCCGTCCTCGAACGCTCCGTACGGTGCCGCTGACGCCCTGGTGGAAACGCTGAGCGCCGTGGCCCGACGCCAGTACGAACACCGCGGGCGCACCGCCGATCGACTCACGGCCGTTCTCTCGTCGGGGCGGCTCCCCGACGAGTTGGTCGAACTCGCCGCGTACTACCGGGCGAAAGCTCAGCGGGACCTCGGGTTGAACGAGGAGTCACGCCGGGGCATGGAGCGTGTGGCCGCGGCCAACGGACGGCTGGCGTTCGCCGCCCGACGGGGCCTTGCGCATCTGAGCCGGCTGTCCGGCGACTTTCCCACCGTGGTGGAAGCCGCAGGTCAGTTGGGTTGGGAGGGGCGGGGCCACCGGGTACTGGGGGACGTGTGGTGGGCCCAGGGGGACATGGAGCGGGCAGTAGCCGCATACCTGGCGGCGCGACACGAGGCGGAAGAGCACGGGGCGATCGGGGAAGCCGCCATGGTGCAGGTGCACCTCGCGTTCGCGTGCGCCTTCGCCGACCGCTCACGCACCGAAGCCGAACTCGAACTGGCGCAGCGGCTGCTGGCCCGCATCAGTACGCACTCCAGTGAGACGACCGCCCGTATCGCCCAGGTCGTACGGGATGCGGGGCGGGCAGCGGACCTGTCGGAGCGGGCTGCCGTTCTCTTCGCGGAGATCGAGAACTCGGGCCTCTCCTACGCCGCCGCCAAGCTGCAACTGGCGCTCTGTTTCCACCACGCGGTCCTCGACGACCGCGAAGGAGTGGCAGCCGGGATCGTCCGCCTCCGGGAGCTCACCCAGAACGACAACTACGCCTACTACGTCGAGATCGCCCATTTCCTGGCCGATCTGCCGCTGCCAGGGCACACGGCGCGCGCACGCTGGACCGATGGGGAGCAGCAGACCCGGCAGCGCTGGCGCGGGCTCGTGCTGCTTCGTCGCCGTCGGACGTAGCGAAAGGCGTGCGGCGCTCAGCACGGCGGAACAGGCGGGAGGGGGGAGAGGGGACCTGCGTCCGGCGGCCTGGTCGGCCTCGGCCCCGCAGGAGCGGCGCGCCTCGGCTCCGTCGCGCGCCGCCGTCGGGGCGGAAGAAGAGGAAGAGCACGAGCGGGTAGAGCAGATAGCCGAAGCGGCTCGCGGGGGCGAGGGTGAGGGCCAGGAGGAGTCCGAGGGCGACGCGGTTCGCCGCGGCGACCGCGGTCACGGGCGGGCGTACGTACAGGGATACGGCCATCAGCAGCGCGCCCGTGGCCAGCAGCGCCAGGGCGATGGCCCTTCCGCTGCCGCCGGGCAGCGCGGTGGCGAGCAGTTGGCCGGGCAGGGGGCTGGCCGCGGGCGTCGGTGCGTCCGCGAGGCCCAGGGGGAAGGCGATGACGTGGTGGGAGAAGGCACCCGGGTCGCGCAGGGCCACGGGGGCGACCAGGGCGGTGACCACCGCTGCCGCGACCAGGGCGCAGCGGCCGGCGGCGCGGCCTCCTCGTACGGCCCAGAGCACCGCGCACGCCACCGCGAGCGCGGGCCACGCCGTCCACTTCATCGCCGACGCCAACCCCAGGAGCAGTCCCGTGCTTCCGCCCCGGCCGCGGGCGGCGAGGAGGAGGCCCAGGCACGTCAGGCCGATGAGGGGGAGGTCGATGCCGCTGACCGCGAGGGACATGGCGACGGGCGGGCAGGCGAGGAGCGCCGGGACGTTCGGGTGCCGTACGGCCACGGCTCCGGACGTCCGCACCGTACGGGCCGCGATCAGCAGCGGCACCACGAAGCTCAGGGCGAGCCACCACCGCGCGTCCGTGAGAGGCCCGTCGCCGAACACCGCGGCGGGGAGCCCGAACAGTGCCATGCCGGGGAGGTACGGGTTGTAGTCCGGCGCGTGCGCCGGTGCGCCGTGGTACGGGGTGCCGGAGTCCAGCATTCGGGCCGCGGACTCCTCGACCACGCGCACCTCCAGCTGTGCGCCGCCGGTCGCGGTCAGCATGACGAGCGGCAGCAGCGCCGAGGCGGCGAAGGCGACCGCGGGTGCGCGGCGGGCGGGGACCAGAGCGGCCAGCAGATAGCCGACGGCCGCGACGGCGCCCCAGAAGCGGTGCGTCGGCAGCTGCGTCACCAGCGCGAAGACGGCCGCGAGGGCCGCGTACAGCACGTACGACCGGCCCGGCGGATGCAGCGGGCCGAGCCCCACGCGCCGCTTCGGTCGCGCCGGTGCCGTTGGGCATGCGGTCACTGGCCCCCCTTGTCTGTCGATGTCGATGCAGGCTAGGAAGGCGAGGGGCATGCACTCGTCACACCGGGGTGCGGTCTTCCGCGTCACCCCTGGGGTCCATCGCCGAGCCGGAATCAACCCCTGGTTCGACGCGGTCCCACCCCTGTGACCTGCACGATGTCCCCATGAGCGGATGGGCACGACACTTCGACCGCCCCGCCGGGCGGCTGGCGCGCTTCCTGTTGCTCTCGCCGCGGCAGCACATGGAACGCACCGCTCCGAAGCCGCCGTCGGCCTCCGGGACCCCGCCCGGCCGGACCCGGGCGCTCCGCGCGAAGGCGTGGTTCGACGCGCCCGCGTTCCCCTGGGCGAGCGGGGCCCTGCTCGGTGCGTTGGGGATGGGCGAGGCGCTGCGCACGGGCGAAGCGACCGCCGTCGCCGCGGTGGCGACCGCGTTGGCCGCGACGTTGCCGTTGATGTGGCGACGGGCGCACCCGGGGCTGGCCGGGCACCTCGTCATCCTGGCCGCGCCGCTGAACTTCCTCGTCCGGCCGAACCTGTTCGTCGCCGTCTGCCTCGGCGGGCTGCTCGGCTTCTACACCCTCGCCCGCCACCGGGTGCACCACCCGGGCGTGATCGCGGCGTACGGAGTCGCGCTCATGGTCGTCGTCGACCTGCTGCACGTCGCGACGGACGTCTTCGACGGCCCGTACTCCGATCCCGTACCGCTCGGTGCGCCCGGTTCGCTCGCGTACTTCGCCGAGTCGTTCCTGATGGGGGTGGCGATCGTGGCGGTGGTCAGCGCGGGGGACGCGGTGCGCAGCCGGGAGGGCGCGAGCAGGGAGCGGGCGGCGACGCAGGCGGAGCTGATCCGGCTGGCGCGGCAGGAGGCGGCGGAAGCGGAACGGCGGGCCGTCGCCCGCGAGTTGCACGACATCGTGGCGCATTCGGTGTCGGTGATCGCCGTGCAGGCGGAGAGTTCCACGTACACGACGCCGGGGCTCTCCCCCGAGGCCCGCGCCGGCTTCCAGCAGATCGCCGGTTCGTCGCGCGAGGCGCTGAACGAGTTGCGCCAACTCCTCAACGTGCTGCGGTCGTCCGACGGCGTGCCGCGGTCGGCGGACGACGCGCCGGCCCGGCGGGGTGCGGAGGCGCCCCAACCGACCCTCGACCGGCTCGACGAACTGCTGTCGCAACACGGCGCGGGCGGCGGGCGGGCCGGGCTCGCGGTCATCGGCGCACGACGGCACCTGCCGGCCTCCGCCGAGCTGACCGCGTTCCGGATCGTCCAGGAGGCCCTGACGAACGTCCGCCGGCACGCGCCGAACGCGACCGCGGACGTGGAACTCCGCTTCGAGGCCGATCGTTTGGTGGTACGGGTGGTGGACGACGGACCGGGTGTGGGAGCGGAGTTCGGGCAGGGGCAGGGATACGGGCACGGGCTCGTCGGGATGCGGGAGCGGGTGTCCTTGGCCGGCGGGCGGCTGAGCTGCGGCCCCGGCAGGGGCGGCGGCTTCGTCGTCCATGTCGAGTTGCCGGTGGCCGCCGCGGACGGTACGAACGAATGGAGCGTCATCGGCCCCGTGCGCCGGGGCGGCGGTGAGGGCGAGGAGCGTGGAGAGGCGGTGCGTTCGTGGTGATCAGGGCCGTCGTCGCGGACGACCAGGCCATGGTCCGCGCCGGGTTCGTCAATCTCCTCGCCACCCAGGACGACATCGAGGTCGTCGGCGAGGCGTCCGACGGCGCCGAGGCCGTACGGATCACCCGGGAGCAGCGCCCGGACGTCGCGCTGCTCGACGTCCGCATGCCCGTCATGAGCGGTGTGGACGCCGCCCGGCACATCGTCGCCGACGCCGACGCGGCCACCCGCGTGCTGATGTTCACCACCTTCGGCCTCGACGAGTACATCTACGACTCGCTCGCCGCCGGCGCCAGCGGCTTCCTCCTCAAGGACGCGACCTTCCCCGAGCTGCTGCACGCGGTGCGCGTGGTCGCCGCGGGCGAGGCGCTGCTCTCGCCGGCCGTGACCAAGCGTCTGATCGCCGAGTTCGCGCGGTTGCACCGGCCGCCGGCGCTGCCGGGGCGGGCGACGGCGGACCTCACGCCGCGGGAGGTGGACGTGCTCGTCCTCATCGCCCGCGGGCTGTCGAACGCCGAGATATCCGACTGCCTGACGATCTCCGACCACACCGTGAAGACCCACATCAACCGCATCTTCGCCAAGATGGGCCTGCGCGACCGGGCGCAGGCCGTGATCCTGGCGTACGAAACGGGGCTCGTCACGCCCGAGACCACCTGAAGGCCGCCGGGCGCAGCCCCGCGCACACTTGTCCCTCTGTCCCTCTGTCCCTCTGTCTGTCCCTCTGTCCCTCTGTCCCTTGGCCCCGGTCCCGATCCAGGTGCCAGTGCCGGTGCCGGTCCGTCCGACGTCACCTGAATGGCCGCCGTACGCCATGCGGCCGAGGTTTGCGGCGGGGAGAGTCGGGAAGCACGGGCTGGGACAGCACAGTCTGACCAGACAGCATCGCAAGGGCGCGGCCGAGTTGGAGCGTTGCGGAGATTCGACCGGTTCCGGCTCGTATGGTGATGCCCCCGGTCGGCCCCGGTCCGGATTCCTTCCGCCGGTTCCTCCCGCCGGACACGGCCCGCGCATGCGCTTCGCTCAGGAGACTCCCATGCCCCAGCACCCGCGCAAGCTGACCGCCGTCGCCGCCGTCGCCGTGGTCGTCGGCCTCTACGCCACGCAGGCCGGCGCGGCGCCGCTGGCCGCGAAGAACGAGCGGGTCAAGCGCTGTCCGCCCGAGTCCGCGCCCAGGGCCCCCGCCGCCGCCCCGTCGACCGGACCAACGGCCCCCCAAGAGACCATCGGGGGCAGAGAGGCCGCCGGGGCGACGGAGACGTCCGAGGCGATCGGGCTGGTCGAGCCGCAGGTCCTCGCGGAGCTGGACCTGGACTCCGGGCAGCAGCCGGAAGGCGTCGTCGCGGAGCCGGACGGCTCGGTCGTCGCGACCTTCTCCCAGGCCCGCCAGATCGCCCGCATCCACCAGGACGGGACCGTACGGGTCCTCGCCACCCTGCCCGCTCCCCCGCCGCACGCGGAGACCCCCGCGGTCGGCGAGCCGTTCCTGGGCGGCATCACCCGTACCGAAGACGGCGCCCTGTACACCGTTTACGCCACCGGCACCGCCGAGCTGACCGGCGTGTGGCGACTGCCGGCGGACGGCGGCGAGCCGCGCCGCACCACCCCGCTGCCCGCCGACTCCCTGCCGAACGGGCTCGCCGTCGACGCCCGTGCCCGGCAGTTGTACGTCACCGACTCCGTCGGCGGCGCCGTCTGGCGGGCGCCGCTGGCGGGCGGACGGGCCGTGAAGTGGAGCGACCACCCGTCGCTCACCCCCTCCGAGGAGGAGTACTTCCTCGGCGCCAACGGCATCCGGATCCACGACGGGTCCGTCTGGGTCACCAACCACGACCGGGGAACGGTGCTGCGCTTCCCCCGCGCCGAAGCGAAGGCCCGCGGGGGCGCGCCCGAGACCGTCGTCGAAGGGCTCGGCGAGATCGACGACCTGGAGTTCGTCGGCCGAGGCGACGCCTTCCTGGTCACGGCCGTCACGGACAACCGCGTCGTCCTCGTGCGCGAGGGCAGCGCGCGGGCCGGCGCCCGGCAGGACGGCGCGGGGCAGGACAGGACCGGGCAGGACAGGACCGGGCAGGGCGGCGGCGAACGGATCGTCGACGTGCTGACCGAGGACGACGGACTGCAGAACCCCACCGCACTGGCCCGGCGCGGCCCGACCGTCCACGTCGCGAACTCCGCCTCGTACACCCTGACCGAACCGCACGTGCTCAGCGCACGGCTGACCGGGTGAACGCAGGAGCTGATGCCCCGGCGTCCACCCGGTGTCGGTGGGGTGAGGAGGCGAGCGGGAGGGACGGCAAGGAACGGACCCGTGTCCGCGCCGCGTCAGAGCAGCGGCTGGTCGTCGGTCGGTCGGTACACCGCCAGCGCCCAGATGATGAACACGTCGATCGCGATCACGATCAGCGCCCAGACCGGCAGGTACGGCAGGAACAGGAACTGGGCCACGATGCTGAGCCCGGCGAGGAAGATGCCGAACCAGCGCGCCCACTCCATGCTCTTGAGCACCCCGTAACCGGTGATCACCAGCAGCACGCCGACGATCAGGTGGATCCAGCCCCAACCGGTGAGGTTGATCCGGTACACGTAGTCGCCGACCGTGCCGTACACCACGTCCTTGCTGATCGCGGCGATGCCCTGGAGGATCGCGAGCACGCCGCTGCACAGCATCAGGACCCCGGCGAATACGGCCCCGCCCGACGCCCAAGCGCTGTTCCCTTGCTGGCCGGGGCCGTGGCTCGATCCATGACTCGACCTGTGCGGCGGGGTCCCGGTCGGCTGTGATGCCTGGGTCATGGGACTTCCCTTCGTCGTCCCGTACGCCCGACGCGCACGGGTTTCCGGGGGCCGGCCGGACGGATCCGGGCCGACCTGCTCCGGATTTCGAGCGTGTGACCGGGGCCTCCGCACCGCCATCCAGGTGCACCCGTTCGAGTGAATTCACACGGCGGCGTCGAAGCCCTCAGGCAGAGCCGTCCTCCTGGGTGCCGGCGTGCTCCGGCTCGTCCAGGAAGTCCACGACGGCGAGCGCGAACAGCAGCGCCAGCGCCAGTCCGACCACCACCCAGCCCGTCGGATAGCTCCACAGCAGGTACGCGAGGAGCGCCGCGGCCACCAGCACCCACACGATCCAGCGGCGGTAGCGGTGCACCCACCGCCCGACCGGGCCGGTGCGCAGCCCCGCCCGGTCCGCGGCGGACCGCACCGCCCGGATGCCCGAGTGCCACAGCCCGCGGACGAAGCCGGCGCGTCGGCCCGGGCCGCTGAGCCAGGCGCCCAGCGCGACGACGACGCCGAGGGCGACGACCATCCGCACGGCAACACGCATCAGCCGGACCATCGCGTCGTACACGGCGCCGGCCGCCGGCTGGGAGACCGCGGCCGGCAGCGCGTCCAGGTAGACGGCGCGGAAGGCGGTCAGCGCGCCGCCGAGGAGCAGGGTCGCGAAGGCCACGCCGAGCGCGGCGGCCACGAGGGCGCGCCGGCGGCGCAGGGCGAGCAGCACGCCGGCCGCGACCAGCAGCACGGCGATCACCGGCAGCCAGAAGCCGGCGAGTTGGAGCAGTCGGAAGCCGGTCTTGACCTTCCCGATG
Organism: Streptomyces sp. NPDC048057; assembly: GCF_040653095.1. Classification (NCBI taxonomy): domain Bacteria; kingdom Bacillati; phylum Actinomycetota; class Actinomycetes; order Kitasatosporales; family Streptomycetaceae; genus Streptomyces; species Streptomyces sp. NPDC048057. Next base: position 116,794 of record NZ_JBEZNF010000024.1, on the reverse strand, counting down.
TCGTCGGACTTGACGACCGTGAACTGGGTGTGGATCTCCGGGATCTTGCCGGCGGCCGTCAGGCCGTCCGCCACGAGGCGCTCCTTGACCTGGTCGATCACCGGGCCGAGGTCGATCTCAACGGCGTTGTTCGTGAGAGTGACGGCGCCGCCGCCGCTGCCGGTGAGGGCCTTGTCCAGGGCGTCGTGGACCTTGCGGTTGGCCTCGGTCCAGAAGGTCTGGAACCGGTCGGAGGCGACGACGGCCTGCGCCTTGTCGTGGACGAAGCTCTTGAGGGCGTTCTCCAGGGTGCCGCCCAGCCGGCCGAGCGCGTCGGCCACCCGCGGCCGGTCGGCGGGCGCGACGCCCTCCAGGATGCTGTTGAGGTCGATGTGTTGCATAAGGGCGTCGGTGACGCGGGTGGCGACGGCGTCCTGGACGTCGGGGTTGCGGGCGATCGGCGCGACCGTGGCGACGTAGCGATCGGTGTTCCCGACCTCCTGCGACGCCCAGGCGGCGACCACGCTCAGCGGGGCGAGGACGCAGCCCACGACGATGAGGAGGGCGGACCAGAAGGCGCGCACGCGGTGGTGGCGGGGGCGGGCCTGGGCTCCTTCGAGCGCGGCGACGCGGGCGCGGAGCTGCCGCAGCTCCTCGTTTTCCGAGCCGCCTGAGGTCCCTGAGCCGCCTGAGGTCCCTGAGCCATCTGGGCGGCCTGCGGCTCCCGCGTCCCCTGACGGGGGGACGTCGCCGGAGCCCGGTACGTCGTCAGGCCGGTCCCCGGCGCCCGGTGTTCCCTCCGCCATGTACGCCACCTCCACCGTGCCGCGCGCACGCGCCGGAACCGCCCGCGGCCAGCGGTGCCGGCTCTGTAGCCAGCGAAACCGCGCCGCGCCGCGCGGGCGAGCCGCACTGCCCCGTACGGGGCGGACCTCACCCGTACGGCCGCGCCGGCACCCCCGCCCCCGCGCACCCGGCCTCCCCCGGGCTTTCAGTGGGAGCATGCGTACGTACGACACAGGCGCACCGCACCGCCGGCCCGGGCGCCCGGACGCCGGCGGGGCCGCATGACGGCATCCGCACCAGGGTCGGGCGAGCCGTCCGACGGCGCGCCGCACGAGCCGGCCCGGGGCGCCGAGGGCGCGGAGAGCGTGGCGCCCGTCGGCAGCGGCACGGCGAGCGACCTGTCCCTGCGCGCCGTCCTCAGCAGCCGCGGATACGTCCTGCTGCTGCTCCTCTCGGTGCTCATCGGCGTGCCGATCGCCTTCGCGGCGTTCGGCTTCGTCAGCCTCCAGCACCTCATCCAGCGCGGCGTGTGGGAGGACCTGCCCCAGGCCGTCGGTTACGCCGAACCGCCCTGGTGGTGGCCGCTGCCCGCGCTGTTGCTGGCGGGGCTGGTCCTCGCGCCCATCGTCACCCGCCTCCCGGGCGGCGGCGGCCACCGGCCGGTCAACGGGCTCGGCGGCCCGCCGCTCGGGCCGAACGCACTGCCGGGCGTGCTCCTCGCCGCGCTGGTGACGCTGCCGTTGGGCGTGGTCCTCGGCCCCGAGGCCCCGCTGATGGCGCTCGGCAGCGGCCTCGCGCTGCTCGCCGTACGGGAGGCGAAGCGCACCGCCCACCCGAAGATGGCCACGGTCCTGGCCACCAGCGGCTCGACGACCGCGATCTCCACGATCTTCGGCGGACCGCTGGTGGCGGTCGTGATGATGGTGGAGGCGGCCGGGCTCGCCGGCCCCCAACTGGTGGTCCTGCTGCTGCCCTGTCTGCTGGCGAGCGGGGTCGGCGCCCTCGTCTTCACCGGCTTCGGGCAGTGGACGGGACTTTCGGTGGGCGCGCTCTCGCTGCCGAAGGTGCCGCCGGACGTCACCTTGGACGCGGCGGACTTCCTCTGGGGCGTCCCCGTCGCCGTGCTGGTCGGCGTGGTCGTGTCGTCGGCGCACCGCATCGGCTACGTGACCGCCGGCTGGACCGAGCGCCACACCGCGCGGCGCACGGTGGTCTGCGCCGTCGCCGTCGGCGTGCTCATCTCGGCGTACGCCCTGATCACCGGCCGTTCGCCGGCGGAGGCCGCGCTCTCCGGACAGGCCACGCTGGGCGCGCTCGCGGCCGATCCGCACGCCTGGTCGGTGGCGGCGCTGGTCGTGCTCGTGGTGTGCAAGGGGCTCGCCTGGGGCATCGCGCTCGGCGCGCTGCGCGGCGGGCCGATCTTCCCTGCCGTGCTGCTCGGCGCGGCGCTGGGGATCGCGTGCGCGGGGCTGCCCGGGATGGGGGCGACGCCGGGGCTGGCGCTCGGGGTCTCGGCGGCGACCGCGGTGGTGACGCGGCTGCCGGTGACCAGCGCCGTGCTGGCGGCGCTGCTGATGGGGCCGGACGCGACGAACCAGATGCCGCTGATCGCGGTGGCGTCGGTCGTCGGGTTCCTCACCGCGGAGTTGGTGGACCGCGTGAAGGGGCCGGCTGCTTGAAGGGGCGTGGGGTCGGCCGGTCCCCCGTACCGGCCGACGCCCGCCGCCCTTCGGCGCCTCAGGCTCCCGGGGCGTCCTGCCCGTCCAGCGGGGGCACGTAGAACGCCGTCGTCTGCCGTACGGCCGCAGTCACGACCTCGTCGGGCGCGCCGGACGCCGCGTATGCCCGCCCCCACTCCTCACTGCTGCGGGTGGTGTACGCACGGGCCTCTTCGGTGCGCTCCCACTCCGCCGGGTCGGGCATCTCGTCGGGGGAGTGCAGGTGCATGCCGAGGCCGAGCAGCATCAGGTCCCAGCCGACCCCGGTCGCGCCCGGTCCGAACTGGCCCCAGAACTCCTGCGGCACCACGGCCACGTGCTCCAGCTCGAAGACGGTCCGGTCGGCGCCCTCGGGCGTGAGCCGCACCTCGACCTCGCTGAAGCCCGGGTCGGGGCCGTACAGCCAGCTCACGCGGAGCAGCTTCGGGGGCTCGCAGCGCAGGATCTCGCCGCCGGCGTTGCCCTCCAGCTGGTACGTGCCGCCGAGCCGGAGGTCGCCGGTGACCGGCAGGAACCAGCGGCGCATGCGCTGGGGGTCGGTGCAGGCGTCCCAGACGTCCTCGGCGCCGGCGTCGTACGTGCGCCGGAGCAGGACGGTGTGGGCCTCCCCGCTGGGGACGGACCGGCTGCCCACCTCGCGGTGGACCTGGTTGATCCGGTCGACGATGTCGCTCATCGCTGTTGCTCCTCTGTCGTTCCCTTGTCGTTCCGTCGGGGCGGGCCCGTGCTTCACGGGCCGCCGCCGGCTGCGCGTCGTTCGTCCTCTTCCGATGGTCGGTTCTCCGGCGGTCGAGCGCCGGTCGGCGACCGGCGCTCCGCGGCGACGCGCCGTTCGCGCTTGCCGCGGGCCAGCTCCGTGCCGAGCGCGTCGAGCCGCTGTTCCCAAAAGCCCCGGAACCGGTCGAGCCAGGCGTCGACCTCACGCAGGGGCGCCGGCTCGACGGCGTAGAGCCGGCGGGCGCCGTCCGCCCGTACGGAGGCGAAGCCGGCCTCGCGCAACACCTTCAAGTGCTGCGAGACCGCCGGCTGCGAGATCCCGAACTCCTTGCGGATCACCGCCGCGACCGCGCCCGACGGCTGCTCCCCGGCCGCGAGCAGTTCCAATATCCGGCGTCGCACCGGATCCCCCAGGACATCGAATGCGTGCACGACCCCACTGTGCAGCATCGACTTATATAAGTCAAAACTTAATCACTCGTCCGAGGGTGCCGGGAACCGGAGTCGCCCACGACTCGTTGGGCACGGTGGGCAAAGGAAACGTCAAGAGGCGCGGCCCGCGCCGGATTGCGCAGGGATTTCCATGGGTGTCAGCCTTTCCAAGGGCGGCAATGTCTCGCTGAGCAAGGAGGCCCCGGGCCTGACTGCGGTGGTCGTGGGCCTCGGTTGGGACGTCCGCACCACCACCGGCACCGACTTCGACCTGGACGCCAGCGCGCTGCTGATCGACGGGAACGGCAAGGTGCTGTCCGACGGCCACTTCGTCTTCTTCAACAACCTCAAGAGCCCCGACGGCTCCGTCGAGCACACCGGTGACAACCTCACCGGTGAGGGCGAGGGCGACGACGAGCAGATCAAGGTGAACCTCGCGGGCGTGCCCGCCGAGGTCCAGAAGATCGTCTTCCCGGTCTCGATCCACGAGGGCGAGAGCCGCAGCCAGTCCTTCGGCCAGGTGCGGAACGCCTTCATCCGCGTCGTCAACCAGGCCGACAACAACGAACTGGCCCGCTACGACCTCAGCGAGGACGCCTCGACCGAGACCGCGATGGTCTTCGGCGAGCTGTACCGCCACGGCGCCGAGTGGAAGTTCCGCGCGGTCGGCCAGGGTTACGCCTCGGGCCTGCGCGGCATCGCCCAGGACTTCGGCGTCAACGTCTGAGCTCCGCTGTAGTGCTGTGACCGGGCCGTCGGGCCATCGGCCGACCGGTCCAAGGCGTTTGCGCGACGCCCCGGGAGACGTCCTGCTCCCGGGGCGTCGCGCGTTCCCGCCGCCTTACGGTGCCCGTCCGCCCGTTGCCCGTCGCGCCCCGCTTCGGACCCTGGTGTCGCCGCTCGCCCCTGAAGGAGACTGACGGCATGGAGTTCATCGTCTTCATGACGCTGCCGGGCCTGGTGATCCTGCTGACGGTCATCGCCTTCTTCGACCAGATCCTGCGGGCCGTGGGGCTCGGGAAGCGGTCCGGTCAGGTGTCGTCCACCGGCTTCGAGCAGTTGCACGCCACCTTCTCGCCGGGGAAGCAGAGCGAGTTGAAGGAACGTCAGAGCGCGCTGCTGCTGAAGGACGACGAGGAGGACGGCGCCCCGCCGCACCGCACGGCCGTCGACCTGGATGCCGGACGCGCGACAGTGCGGCTGCCCCGGGGCTGACCGCAGCACCTCAAGGGCGTCAGACCTTCGACGCCTTGAGCGAGTACATCAGCGGGATGCGCGGCCGGTCGGCCGGGAAGCGGTAGTAGTCGCCCTTGTCCTCCAGCGTGCCGAACCTCGGGAAGAGCGACACGTCGTGCTCGTGGAGGAACTCCAGCCGCAGCCCGTTCGCACAGAGCGCGGAGACGACCTCGCTGACGGGGTGCTGCCACTCGACCGTGCGCTTGTTGGCGATCTGGGCGTCCGCGTCGGTGTACGTGCCGTCGACCTCCTCCACCCACGCGTCCCGGGAGAAGTAGTCGTGCACGATCCGGGAACCGGTCTCGTCGTCCAGGATGTCGGTCAGCGGGTGGAACTCGGCGAGGTAGAGGAAGCCGCCGGGCGCGACGAGCGACGCGACGACCTCGGCCCAGCGGTCGACGTCCGGGAGCCAGCCGAGGGCGCCGACACCGGTGTAGACGATGTCGTACGACTCCTCGGGCACGGCGGCGACCGCGTCGTACACGTCGGACGTCACGAAGGTCGCCCGCTCCGGGCCGAGGCCGACCTCGCCGGCGATCCTGCCCGCGGCCGCCACGGCCGGCTCCGAGAAGTCGAGCCCCACGACGCGGGCGCCGCGCCGGGCCCAACTCAGCGTGTCGAGGCCGATGTGGCACTGGAGGTGCAGCAGGCTGCGACCGCTGACGTCACCGACCTCGGCGATCTCGAAGTCGCGCAGCGGGTCCTTGCCCGCGCGGAAGGAGTCGAGGTCGTAGAAGTCGCTGGCGACGTGGACGGGGACGCGGTCGTCCCAGTTGGCCCGATTGAGCTCGCGCCAGTCCTCGGGATGGGTGGATGCATACATGACCTCGAAGTTATCCACAGGCTGAGGACGAAGCGAACGGTTTGTCGGGGCTTCGGCGCAGAATGGGGTCATGACTGAGACCACGCCCGCCGCGCAGGCGACGAACGCCCCGTCCGTGACGGACGCCGCGACCGAGCCGGCCGCGCCGGCCACCGGGCCCACCTGGGAGCGGCGCTTCCGCGCCCCGCGCGTCTCCCTGCCCGACTGGGCCGAGGACGCCCCGGACCGCTCGCTCTTCGTGTCGAACGCCACCGGGACCTTCGAGCTGTACGCCTGGAACCGCGCGACGGACGAGCAGCGCCAGGTCACGGACCGGCCGAACGGCACGACGGACGGCGTCCTCGCGCCCGACGGCGCCACGATCTGGTGGTTCTCGGACACGGACGGGGACGAGTTCGGGATATGGCTGCGGCAGCCCTTCGGCGGCGGGCCCGACGAGCCCGCCGCCCCCGGGCTCGACCCCTCCTATCCCGCCGGGCTCGCCATCGGACGGCAGGGCGTCGCGGTCGTCGGACGCTCCACGGACGAGCACGGCACGACGATCCACGTGGTGCGCGACGACGCCCCCGAAGGCCCGGTGGAGATCTACCGGCACCGTGAGGCGGCCGGCGTGGGCGCCCTGTCGCACGACGGCACCCTGATCGCCGTCGAGCACACCGAGCACGGCGACGCGATGCACTCGGCGCTGCGCGTCGTCCGCCTCGACGGCTCCCCGGTCGCGGAGTTGGACGACACCGCCGGCGGCACCGAGGAGCTGGGGCTTGAGGCCCTCGGGTTCGCCCCGGTCGAGGGGGACACCCGGCTGCTCGTGGGGCACCAGCGCCGGGGCCGCTGGGAGCCCATGGTGTGGGACGTGGCGACCGGCGAGCAGACCGCGCTAGCGATCGACCTGCCGGGCGACGTCAGCGCGGACTGGTTCCCGGACGGCTCCGCGCTGCTGATCGCGCACAGCTTCAAGGCCCGCGGCGAGCTGTGGCGCTACGACCTCGCGTCCAGCGAGCTGGTGCGGATCGAGACGCCCGCGGGCTCGGTCTCCGGCGCGACCGCCCGCCCCGACGGCTCGGTGGAGTACATGTGGTCGTCCGCCGCGCTGCCGCCGCAGGTGCGGTCGACGGCGGGCGGGGCCGTGCTGGACCCGCCGGGCGCGCGGGCGCCGGAGTCCGTGGCCGTGGAGGACGCCTGGGTGGAGGGGCCCGGGGGCCTGATCCACGCGCTGGTGCAGCGGCCGGCGGGGACGACGGGCCCGCTGCCGACGGTCTTCGAGATCCACGGCGGCCCGACGTGGCACGACGGCGACGCCTTCGCGGCCGGCCCCGCCGCCTGGGTCGACCACGGCTATGCGGTCGTCCGGGTCAATTACCGCGGCTCGACCGGGTACGGCCGCGCGTGGACGGACGCGCTCAAGCACCGGGTGGGCCTGATCGAGCTGGAGGACATCGACGCGGTCCGCGCCTGGGCGGTGGAGTCCGGTCTCGCCGATCCGCAGCGCCTCGTCCTGTCCGGCGGCTCCTGGGGCGGGTACCTCACCCTCCTCGGCCTCGGCACCCAGCCCGACGTGTGGGCGCTGGGCCTGGCCGCGGTGCCCGTCGCGGACTACGTCACGGCGTACCACGACGAGATCGAGGCGCTGAAGGCGCTGGACCGCACCCTGTTCGGCGGCACGCCCGAGGAGGTGCCGGAGCGGTTCGCCGCGTCCTCCCCACTGACGTACGTGGACGCGGTCCGCGCCCCGGTGTACGTCTCCGCCGGGGTCAACGACCCCCGTTGCCCCATCCGCCAGGTGGACAACTACGTGGACCGCCTCGCCGCCCGCGGCGCCGTCCACGAGGTGTACCGCTTCGACGCGGGGCACGGCTCGCTGGTGGTCGAGGAGCGGATCAAGCAGGTCGCGCAGGAGATCGCCTTCGCGGCGAAGCACCTGCCGGGCCCGGACGGGTCCGGAGAGGGGGGCGCGCAGGAGTAGCACGGGGGCGTTCCGTACCGTGGAGGGGTGTATCGGTTCCTGCTGACGCCCCGCTGGTGGGGGATCAATGTCTTCGTCGTGCTGGCGATCCCGTTCTGCATCTTCATGGGGACCTGGCAGCTCGGCAGGTTCGAGGACCGCGCCGCCACGCAGAAGGAGGCGGAGCGGGCCCCCACGGCGGCCGAGCTGAAGCCGACGCCGCTGGGTGAGTTGCTGCCCGTCGACAAGGAGACGTCCGGCCGGACGGCGACGGCGACCGGGCGGTACGGCGAGCAGTTCCTCGTGCCGGGGCGGGAGCTGGAGGGCGAGCGCGGTTCGTACGTGCTGACCCTGCTGAAGACGGACGGCGCGGGCGGGAAGACCCTGCCGGTGGTCCGCGGCTGGCTCCCCGAGGGCGCCGCGGCGCCCGCCGCGCCGACGGGCCCGGTCGCCGTGGAGGGCGCCCTCCAGGCGTCCGAGACCGTCGGCAAGGACGGGGTCCACTCGGCGGGCGGGCTGCCGCCGGGGCAGCTGGCGATGATCAGCGCGGCGTCGCTGGTGAACGTCGTCCCCGACGACGTGTACGACGCGTGGGTCACGCTCACCACGGCGGACTCCGGCCTGCGCGCGGTCCCGGCGACGCTCCCGGAGGGCAGCGGGCTGGACCTGAAGGCGTTCCAGAACCTGGGCTACTCCGGGGAGTGGTTCGCGGGGGTGGCCTTCATCCTCTTCATGTGGTTCCGCTTCTTCCGTCGCGACGTGGAGCTGGTGAAGGACCAGGCGCTGGGCCTGGACCCGTCGAACGCGCCCGAGCCCGCCCCGGCCCCCGCGCCGGACCGCGAGCCCGCCCACCAGTAGCCCGAGCGGGCTCCTCGGGCGGGGACTCCTGCCATTGCCTGCGGCCTGGTGGTGCGTGCCTCCCGTTCCTCCCCCCGTGCCCTGCGGGCACGGGGGGCCCAGCGCCACCTGGACAACACCGCCGTTTCCCTGCGGGAACATTGGTCTCTGCGGTCCGGTGGTGGGCTGGTCGCGCAGTTCCCCGCGCCCCTGACCCCTCGTTCGTCCGCGGGTCGTGGTGGGCTCGCCGCGCAGTGCCTCCCCCTGTGCCTTCAGGCACGGGGGCACCTCCACCTACGCCCAGAGGGTGTGGCGCCCCTGCACTCCTCCGCCTGCCCCCACAGATGAGTGACGGGGGAGCGAACAGGGGTGCGAGGTCCTGCGCGGACGGGCCCGGCTCCGGGTCGCAGAGGGCAGCGGCCCGGAGCGCCGGCGTGGAGACGTCAGGGGGACCGGGTGAAGGGGATCCATGACCCCTGCGCGCGGGAGTAGTGCGCGGGGGTGGTGGGGGTGATCTCGGTCAGGGGGATGCGTTCGTCGTCCGGCTGCCACTCCTCGCCGTCCGTCGCCTGCGCGTGGAACGGGCTCGGTGCCCAGGTCACCAGGGCGTGGTCGTCGGAGACCTCCACCAGCCAGCCGAGGAACTCCCGGCCGTCCCGGAGGGTGAAGCTGACCTTGTCGACCCGGGAGGCGCACTCCGTGAGGTACTCGCGCAGGGCTCGCATCGCGGTCAGCCCCCCAGGACGCCGGTGCGGTAGATCGTGCCGGCGCAGGCGTTCGGGATGGTCGTCTCGGCCGTCGGGGCGCCCGGCTGGGCGGTGTGGGTGACCGCGACGCTGCCATCGCTCCCGGCGCTCTCGAAGGTGCTGACCGGGGGCTCGCCGGGGGGCGTGCCGGCGCCGCCGCCGTTGCCGCCGGAAGCGCCGCCGTCCGAGGGGGTCGGGGTCGGGGACGGACCGGTGGGCGCGCACGTCTCGTTCGGCACCCAGGCGAAGCGCACCTCGTACGCGGAATCCGGCTTCAGCAGCAGCGCGGGCTTCTCCTCCGAGGGGTCGGGCAGGCCCGGCACCTGGTCGCCCGCGGTGTGGTCGACGACCTTGATCTTCGCCTTGTCGGCCGCGCCGCGCGCCTGGAAGTCGACCGAGCCGCGCCCGTTGACCTCGCAGTCCGTGGCGGAGACGTTGGCGACGCGGAAGGTGCCGTAGACCCGGCCGTCGGAGTCGGGCCTGTCCGCCCGTGCCGTGGTGACGTCGAGTTGGCCGGCGGCGCAGGCCCGTGCCTGGGCGGCGGGCTCGTTCGAGGGGGACGCGGAGTCGTCCGTGTCGCCGTCGCCGCTGCTGGCCTCGGAGGGGTCGACGGGCGAGCGGCTGGGGTCGGTGTCGCGGCCGGGCCGGTCGCCGTCGGTGGGCCCGCCCGGGCCGTGGTCCCCGCCGGTCGCGCCGGGGCCCTCGCCCCGGCCACCGTCGGAGACCTCGCCGTGGCCGGTGTTGACGGTGTTGGTGCTGCTGTCCCCGCCGGAGTTCGCCACGGTGACGAAGGCGGGCACGGCGGTGGCGGTGAGGACGGCCGTGGCGACCGCGCCGATCAGCAGTTGGCGCTTGCGGGCCCGGCGCGCGGGTACCGCGACGCGCAGGTGGTCCAGTGCTCCGGCCGAGGGCTGGAGGTCGCCCACCGCGCCCTGGAAGAGCTGCCGCAGGTCCTGCTCCTCCGAACAGGGGCCGTCGTCGGGGCCGTGGGCCGGCGCCTCGTCGCCGTGTCGGTCTTCCGGCGCGTTGTTCACAGTTCCGTTTCCAGTCAGGTCGTCAAACGGCCCGTCCGACCGCGGTCGCTCGGGCGTCGTGTCGTGCCCGCTCATGACGTGGCCTCCATCGCGACGCGCAGCGCCGCGATGCCCCGGGAACCGTACGCCTTCACCGAACCGAGCGATATGCCCAGGGCCTGGGCGACCTGGGCCTCCGTCATGTCGGCGAAGTACCGCAGCACCAGCACCTCGCGCTGGCGGCGCTGGAGTCCGCGCATCGCCTTGATCAGGGCGTCCCGCTCCAGTTGGTCGTACGCCCCCTCCTCCGCGCTCGCCATGTCCGGCATCGGCTTGGAGAGCAGCTTCAGGCCGAGGATGCGGCGGCGCAGCGCGGACCGGGAGAGGTTGACCACCGTCTGTCGCAGGTAGGCGAGGGTCTTCTCCGGGTCGCGCACGCGCTTGCGCGCCGAGTGGACGCGGATGAACGCCTCCTGCACGACGTCCTCGCAGGAGGCGGTGTCGTCGAGGAGCAGCGCGGCGAGGCCCAGCAGCGAGCGGTAGTGGGCGCGGTAGGTCTCGGTGAGGTGGTCGACGGTGGTGCCCGCGGCCGTCGTCTCGTCAGCGCCGCGCTGGGTGGGGATGGCGGCGGTGGTCGCCGCCGACCTCACGGGGGACGCAGGAGACGCAGGGGACGCAGAAGGCCCAGCCGACGGCGAGGACGGCCGGGACGGCGAGGGACCGGAAGGCGTCGACGGCACGGGCGCGATCACCGGCATGCCCCCGCGGGGACGGGGCCTGCGGAGGGGACGCACCGGAACGCCGGGCGCCGTCGCCCTCGTGAAGTCGAGTACCTCTGCCACGCCAGTTGGACACGCTCCCCCCTGCCGGGGTTGTACGCGCACGCCAGCGGTTTTGACAGTGGGTGGATTCCAGCCATGCGTACTTGCCTGCCCCAAGTCTGCGGCACCGGTCGGTGGCGGTGCCCGCAAAGACGTTCCTGGCCCGACTGGCGGTTGCAGGCCGGGGAAAAGGAACTGTCGATCATCGTCCCGCCCCCGGACCGAAACGGTACGGACCTGCGACGTTCTCACGGGGCGTTCACGAATCCTACAAAGTTCGCGGGCCACTTAGACAGGGCTCAACCGCAAATCGGGGAAGAAAACCGATCTTGGGACGCCCGGACACGCAGGCAGGCGCGCAAGGGCACCGAGCGGGTGCCGAAGAGGGTACGGAGCAGACGTCGAACGGGTACGGAGCGAGCACCGCGCAGGTGCGGGGCAGAGCACCGGGCAGGTGCGGAACGGGCGTCGAGCGCGGTGCGGGTGCGGAACGGGCTCAGCCGTGCAGCTCCGCGGCGATCGCCTCGGCGATCTGCACCGTGTTCAGCGCAGCGCCCTTGCGGAGGTTGTCCCCGCACACGAACAGCTCCAGCGCACAGGGGTCGTCCAGCGCCCTGCGCACCCGCCCCACCCACGTCGGATCGGTCCCCACCACGTCCGCCGGCGTCGGGAACTCCCCCGCCGCCGGGTCGTCGAAGAGCACCACGCCCGGCGAGGTCGCCAGGATCTCGTGCGCCCGCGCGACCGTCACCTCGGCCTCGAAGCGGGCGTGCACCGAGAGCGAGTGCGCGGTCAGCACCGGGACCCGTACGCAGGTCGCGGTCACCGGCAGCGCGGGCAGGTCGAGGACCTTGCGCAGTTCGGCGCGGAGCCCCAGCTCCTCGGACGACCAGCCGTCCTCGGCGAGTTCGCCCGCCCAGGGCACCACGTTGAGGGCGACGGGCGCGGGGAAGGGCCCGAAGCCGTTGCCGAAGGAGTCGCCCACGGCCCGCCGCACGTCGCCGGTGGTCGACCCCAACTCCGTACCGGCGACCAGCGACAGCTGCTCGCGCAGTGCGGTGACCGCGTCGCGGCCGACGCCGCTGACGGCCTGGTACGAGGAGACCACCAGCTCCCGCAGCCCGAACTCGGCGTGCAGGGCGCCCACCGCGGGCGCCATGGCGAGCGTGGTGTCGTGCGGCCCGGCAACGATGCCGCGCGGGCGCACCCGGGCGGCGTGCGGATTGACCTCCGGCACGACCAGCGGGACGTCCGCGTCCCGTCGGAAGGCGGCGGAGGCGTCCACGACCACCGCGCCCTTGGCGGCGGCGATCGGCGCCCACTGGGCGGAGACCTCCGCGGGCACCAGGAAGAGGGCCACGTCGACGCCGGCCAGCGCCTCCTCGGCCAGCGGCACCACCTCGCACTCCTCCCCGCGCACCGCCAGCTTGCGGCCGGCCGAGCGCGGGGAGGCGACGAGTCGTATCTCGCCCCAGACGTCCGCGTGCTGGGACAGGTACTGGAGCAGTACGGTGCCGACGGCTCCGGTCGCTCCGACGACCGCGAGCGCCGGCTTGCGGGTCATCGGCCGGTGCCTCCGTAGACCACGGCCTCGTCGGACTCGCTGTCGAGGCCGAACCGGGTGTGCACGGCGCGCACCGCCTCGTTGACGTCGTCGGCGCGGGTGACGACCGAGATGCGGATCTCGGAGGTCGAGATCAGCTCGATGTTCACGCCCGCGTCCGTGAGCGCCTCGAAGAAGGAGGCCGTGACGCCCGGGTTGGTCTTCATGCCGGCGCCGACCAGCGAGATCTTCCCGATCTGGTCGTCGTAGCGCAGCGACTCGAAGCCGATGCGGTCCTTCGCCTTCTCCAGCTTCTCGATCGCCCGCGCGCCGTCCGTCTTGGGCAGCGTGAAGGAGATGTCGGTGAGCGCGGTGGCGGCTGCGGACACGTTCTGGACGATCATGTCGAGGTTGATGTCGGCGTCCGCGATCGCACGGAAGATGGCCGCGGCCTCGCCCGGCTTGTCGGGCACCCCGACGACCGTGATCTTGGCCTCGGAGACGTCGTGGGCGACTCCGGAGATGATCGCGTGCTCCATCTTCTGGTCTCCCTGCGGTTCGTTGCTGACCCAGGTGCCGCGCAGTCCCGAGAAGGACGAGCGGACGTGGATCGGAATGTTGTATCGGCGGGCGTACTCCACGCAGCGGTGGAGCAGCACCTTGGAGCCGGAGGACGCCAGCTCCAGCATGTCCTCGAAGGAGATCCAGTCGATCTTCCGGGCCTTGCTGACCACCCGGGGGTCGGCGGTGAAGACGCCGTCCACGTCGGTGTAGATCTCGCAGACCTCGGCGTCCAGCGCCGCGGCCAGGGCGACGGCGGTGGTGTCGGAGCCGCCGCGGCCCAGGGTGGTGATGTCCTTCTTGTCCTGGGACACGCCCTGGAAGCCCGCGACGATGGCGATGTTGCCCTCGTCCAGCGCGGTGCGGATCCGGCCCGGCGTCACATCGATGATGCGCGCTTTGTTGTGGACCGAGTCGGTGATGACGCCCGCTTGGCTACCGGTGAACGACTGGGCCTCGTGGCCCAGGTTTTTGATCGCCATGGCCAGCAGTGCCATGGAGATGCGCTCTCCGGCGGTCAGCAGCATGTCGAATTCGCGCCCGGCAGGGATGGGGGATACCTGCTCGGCGAGATCGATCAACTCGTCCGTCGTGTCGCCCATCGCGGAAACCACGACGACCACCTGGTGGCCGTTCTTCTTGGCGTCCACGATCCGCTTGGCGACACGCTTGATGCCTTCGGCATCGGCGACGGAGGAGCCGCCGTACTTCTGCACGACAAGGCCCACGTGCGCTCCTCGCTCGGTTCTCCACCGCAGTCCATGAGTGCTGCGGTCGGCTCAGTTTAACGAGCGGTACCGCGCCGGCCCCCGGCACATCACATGCTGAGATACGCCGCTCACCTGGTGATCAGCCCCGCTCGGCTCACTACCTGCCCGGCGAACGGCCCGATACGCGACATGTGTGCGGCGTCACAGTGAGTGCGCAGGCCCCAGGGTCTTTCGTTTGGATCAGGCTGGGTGAGTGAGCGGGCTCTGGTGTCGTGGATCGCAAGGCGGAGGACGGGGGTACTCCCCCACCGCTTCGCGTGGGGGCACCCCCACCCGTGCCCGCAGGGCACAGGGGGCCATTCGCGACCGACGACAACGCGGAGTGGGGGCACCTCCCGGGCCGAAGGCCCAGGGGGAATGGTGCCAGGGCACGCGAGCCCAGCAAGATCCGAACGAGAGGCCCTAGCTGGTGCGCAGGCCGAGCGGTGCGGCGATCTCGGCCGCCATCACCTTGCCGGCCTCCTCCGCCAGCGCCTCCTCGGTCAGGTCCTCGTCCGTGTCCAGGCCGTCCAACTCCTGGAGCGGCTGGTCCAGCCGGACGTGGGAGACCAGGGACTGGAGGGCGCGCAGGGTCGCGGACGCGGTCGGCCCCCAGTTGGAGAAGTACGAGAACTGCCACCACCACAGCGCCTCGGTGGTCCGGTCGCTGCGGTAGTGGGCGAGGCCGTGCCGCAGGTCCGTGACGATGTCCGCGAGGTTGTCCGAGATGCGGAACGCCACCGGGGCCTTCCGCGGCTCGTACGGGTCGAAGACCTCGGAGAACACGTCCACCGGGTCCAGCAGCCGGGCGAAGCGTTCCCGCAGCTCGTCCACGTCGGGCTCGGGGCCCGTGTCCGGCTCGTAGCGCTCGTCGGGGACGATGTCCTCGTGCGCGCCCAGCCGGCCGCCGGTGAGCAGCAGCTGGGAGATCTCCAGCAGCAGGAACGGTACGGCGCTGTCCGGCTCGTCGCCCTTGGCGACCTCGGTCACGGCGACGATGAAGGACTCGATCGAGTCCGCGATCTGGACCGCGAAGTCGGCCGGGTCCTGGTTCACGGCGTGCAGCATGGCGTCAGACATCGAGAAGTCGTCTCCCCTCGAAGGCACGCCCCAGCGTGACCTCGTCGGCGTATTCCAAGTCTCCCCCCACGGGCAGACCGCTGGCCAGCCGGGTGACCTTCAGCCCCATCGGCTTGATCATGCGTGCCAGGTATGTGGCGGTGGCCTCGCCCTCCAGATTGGGGTCCGTGGCGAGGATCAGCTCGGTGACGGCGCCGTCCGCGAGGCGGGCCAGCAGCTCCCGGATCCGCAGGTCGTCGGGGCCGACGCCCTCGATGGGGCTGATCGCCCCGCCGAGCACGTGGTAGCGCCCCCGGAACTCCCGGGTCCGCTCGATCGCCACGACGTCCTTCGACTCCTCCACCACGCAGATCACGGCGGGGTCGCGGCGCGGGTCGCGGCAGATGTTGCAGTGCTCCTGCTGGGCGACGTTCCCGCACACCGCGCAGAAGCGCACCTTGTCCTTCACTTCCAGCAGCGTCTGGGCGAGGCGGCGCACGTCCGTCGGCTCGGCCTGGAGGATGTGGAAGGCGATCCGCTGCGCGCTCTTGGGACCGACGCCGGGCAGCCTGCCCAACTCGTCGATGAGGTCCTGGACCACGCCTTCGTACAACGGACTGCCTTTCCTCCGGCTCGGGTCGTACGACTCCTACGGCTCGTACGGTAGTGGCTGAACCGCCCAGTTCAGAAGGGTTCAGCAGGGTACAGAAGGGGCCAACGGGCCGGACGGGCCCGCAGAAGGCCCGGCGACGGGCTCAGAAGGGCAGGCCCGGCATGCCGCCGAGACCCTGGGCGAGCGGGCCGAGCTTCTGCTGCGCGAGCTGCTGGGCGTTCTCGTTCGCGGCCTGGACGGCGGCGACGACGAGGTCGGCGAGGGTCTCGGTGTCCTCGGGGTCCACCGCCTTGGGGTCGATCACCAGGGCGCGCAGCTCGCCGGAGCCGGTCACCGTGGCCTTCACGAGGCCCCCGCCGGACTGGCCCTCGACCTCGGTACGGGCCAGTTCCTCCTGCGCCTGCGCGAGGTCCTGCTGCATCTTCTGGGCCTGCTGGAGGAGCTGCTGCATGTTGGGCTGGCCACCACCGGGGAACACGGTCACTCCTGGCACGTCGACGACACTTGCGCGTACTTCCACGGGCAGCACCGCTGCGGCACCGCTCCGGTAGCGAGCCTACGTGGTCGGGCACCGGGGCGCCGGGTCGGGCGGAGATCGCCGCCGCCGGGCGGCGGGGACCCGTTCGAGGGACTAGGCTGCGGGGCCTCTACCTGATCAAGGCCGTTCCGGGGACGGAAATACCGGGATTTCCACCACACGGCCCAGCATTCGACGGTAAGAAGTGGTTGCAGACAGTGCAGTGCAACATGCAACGGATACGGACGCGTAGAGGAGTGCCCCGGTGAGCCAGCCGGAGATGCAGCCCGGGGGGCCGGCCCGGGAGGAGCGGGGCGAGGTGCCGCGCGGCGATCTGACCGGCCGGCCCTTCCCGCTGGGCGACTGGGGCGAGCCGGCGGACCGGCTCGACGAACTGTTCCGCTGGGTCGAGACCGCGGCGCTGCGCACGGTCGACTGGTACCTGGCGGACCGCCGCTGGAAGCGGCGCACCGGCCGCGTGCTGCGCATCGGTACGGCCCTGGGCACCATCGCCGGCGCGGCGCTCCCGCTGCTGGACGTCACGGGCGTGGTGGACGGCGCCGCGGGGTGGGGTTACGTCTCCCTGCTCCTGGGCGCGGCCTGTCTGGGGTGCGACCGGTACTTCGGCGTGACGGCCGGGTGGATGCGGAACATGGCGACGGCGCAGGCGGTGCAACGGCGGTTGCAGACGCTCCAGTTCGACTGGGCGGCGGAGAGCGTGCGGGAGGTGCTGGGCCCGGCGGAGGGCACGGCGAGCGAGGCGGCGGAGCGGTGCCTGGGGGTGCTGCGGAAGTTCTCCGAGGACGTGCAGGAGTTGGTGCGGGCGGAGACGGCGGACTGGATGCGGTCGTTCCACGGGGGTCTGGACGCGTTGGTGCTCCAGTCGACGGCACTGCCGCCGCTGGGTGGGGCGGGTGGCGCGGGCCGCCCCGGGGAGCCGGGTGCGCCCGCGCGGCCGGGCCTCCCCTCGACCCGCCCGAACATGCCCCGCCAACGCCCGCCGGAGCGTCCGTAACGCTTCTGTCCGCTGCGCGACGGCAGTTCGTCCGCGCCCTGCCCTGCCCCGGGCGACCACCCGCCGTGCCCCTGCTGAAGCGTTTGCCCCTGCGGCCCGGTGGTGGGCTTGTCGCGCAGTTCCTCCCCCTGTGCCCTGAAGGCGCGGGGGGGACCCCAGCGCGCCTGAAACCCCTTCCACCTGCGGTCCGCGCAGACCACCGCAGCCACGAGGCAACGGCGCGGGTGTCAGGGGTTCAACCCTGCGGAGTCGGGCTCGGTGGGCGGTGGAGGTCGCGGGTTTCCGGGCGGGGGTGGAAGCCCGCGGACCGGTACGTGGCGACCGCCGGCGCGTTCGCGCTGGGGGTCGCCACGAGCGCACTCGACGCCCCCATCGCCCGAAGCGCACCCGCCGCCGCCAGCGTGACCGTCCTGCCGTGACCGCGCCCGCGGTGCTCCGCGTGGACGCCGACCGGTTCGAGGAGGCCGGGGCGTCCAGGGCCGGCCGACCAGACCGTGGCCACGGCGACCGCGTTGCCGTCCGCGTCGTGGGCGAGCAGGCAGCGCGCGTCCTCGTACGGGAAGCCCGTCGCCATCGCGTGCCAGCGCTCGGAGGTGAACCTCGGGCTGCCGAACGCCGACCGGTGGACCTCGGTGAACACGTCCACCCGCTCCGGGCCGACCGTCTCGACCCAGACGCCCGGGTCCTCCACCGGCGCCGTCAAGTCGCGACGCAGCGGCGTCCAGGGCTCGTCCGCGCGCCAGCCCGCGCCGGACAGCACGTCCAGGAGCACCGCGTCCCGCGGGGCCTCCACGTTCGCCTCGCCCGCGGGCAGCACCCCGCGCTCCGGCGCGGTGGCGTCCGCGGCCAACTGCCGCGCGAGTTCCTCGTCGCGCCGGACGTCCGGCGCGGTCGTCAGCCGCAGCAGCCGGGGGCCGTCCAGCAGCCCGACGGCCAGGATCCGACCGTTGCGGCGCCACGTCCTGACCGCCGCGACGGTCGTCTCCGCGCCCGTCCGCCAGTACCAGCCGATGTCTCCCGGGTGGAGCTGCATCGGCGCTGCGTCGTCCTGCCACTCGCTCAGCGCGGCCACGGCCTCGCGCAGCCCGTCGATGCCCCGCTCGTCCGGCGCGTCCAACATGATCACCATGTCCCGATCACACACCATCGCGCCGGCGGACCGCATCCGGTTTCCCGTCGGGCGGACGGTGGAGCCGGCCGAAGCGGAACCAGGTCCTGTCTCACGGACCACGCCCTAGCTGAAGAGGATCATGGAGCCTTGGCCCAGGCTTCGGGTGGCTGCGGCGTGGAGGCCGAGCCAGACGTGGCGTTCGCGGGCGAAGGGGCTCTCGTCGTACGGGACGGGGGCCGCCGGCTCCTCCAGGGCCGTGCCGCGTTCCGGCGGGCGGGGCGCCGGGGGCGGGTTCGCGGGGTCGATGCCGATCGCGGGGGCGACGTACTCCAGTTCGCGCAGCAGGCCCTGGCTGGAGCCCAGCGGGCCGCCGCCGGCCAGGAGTTCGTCGTTCGCCAGGGGCGCGGCGAAGTCGACCGGGACGTACGCGCCCGCGTGGTCGTAGTGCCACACCAGGTGGGACTGCTGCGCGGTGGGCTCGAACATCTCCAGCAGCTGCTCGTAGTCGCCGCCGAGTTCGTCGACGGGCGTGACCGCGAGGCCGCAGAGCTGGAGCAGGTACGCCCGGCGCAGGAAGTGCAGGGCGTCGTAGTCGAACCCGGCGACCGGGGCCACGTCCCCGGAGAGCCCCGGCATGTACGCGAACACGGGCACCGTGGGCAGGCCCGCCTCCGTCAGTGCCTTGTCGTACGAGGCGAGCTCTTCCGCGAAGGGGTTGTCGGGGCTGTGACAGAGCACATCGACGAGGGGGACCAGCCACAGGTCACATGCCAAGGGACGCTCGCTCTCCAACGGGGATGCGTCGTACCAGCGTAGGTGTCGGCGGGGCGGTGGCGAAGGGGCAGTGGCGAGGTAGGGGTTACGGACGGGGGGCGCCCGGGGGGTCGAGGTCCCACACCAGCACTCCCCCGACCCACTGCCCGGGCCGGCCCAGCAGGCGTTCCACGGTGGTTTGCAGCGCTTCTTCGTTGTACTGGGGCGGCAGCACGACCACGCCCGCCTTCCACGACGCCAGGTCGACGCGGGCTTGTTCTCGTTCCGCGGGGCCGATGTCGGGGACGTCTCCGCTGCCGCGGACGTCGTCGAGGAGGGCGGAGGTGCGGGTCGGCGCGACGCCGTAGATGCCGACGTCGTCGGGGCCCCAGGGGCCGTTGAAGTAGCCGCCCGCGATCGGGAAGTCCAGTTCGGTGGAGGACTGCCAGTACAGCGCGTCCGCGGCGCCCGGGTTCGGCAGCGGGACGATCGCCAGCGACTCGCCCGGGCCGAGGTACGTGCGGTACAGACCCTCGGTGATGAAGGCCGGCACCTCGGCGCGCTCGCGCACCGGGTAGGGGGTGGGGACGACGGGCAGCAGCGCCGCGGCGACGGCGACCAGGCCCGCGGTGCGGAAGGCCCGGGCGGACCCGTCCGACAGCCGGTCGACGGCGAGGGCGACGAGCATGCCGAACAGCGGTGCGCAGATCAGGGCCGTACGGGACTCGATGACGGCCTCGAAGAGCGGCGCCTTGCCGAGCAGCGCCCAGGGGCCGGGGAAGGAGAGGTCCATGAAGGGGACGTGCACGTCCTTGCCGAGGGAGAGCAGCGCGGCCCCGGCGGCGGTGAGCGCGAGCGCCCGGACGAGGGTGCGCCGCCACAGCTGGACGACGACCACCAGCGCGAGCACGAGCAGCGGCCAGCCGTAGAAGGCGTTCTGCTCGGTGCGGTTCATCGCGAGCGGGTCGGCGACGGCGTCCGTGCCGAAGAGCGAACGGCCGGCGAACTCGACGAAGGCCCGCGGGCTGTTGAAGGTGTTCGACCCGTGCATGACGTCGGAGTAGCTCTGCGGGCCGAAGAACTGCCAGCCCAGCGGGAACGCGACCAGCGGCAGACAGACGGCGAGGGCCCAGCCGAGCCCCTGGAGCAGGGGGCGCCAGCAGCGGCGCGCGGCGTCCCGGTCGAGCAGTGCGTAGCAGGCGGCGAAGAGCAGCATGCCCATCGCGGCGAGCAGCAGCGGCTCCTCGCCGAGGAAGATCTGGTACGTGGCGAAGAGGCCGAGGAGCACCCCGTCCCGGACGACGGCCCGGCCCTCGCACAGCCGCAGCGCCCGGTCCAGGATCACCGGGATCATGAAGAGGACGAGGAAGTTGGGGTGCGCGTTGCCGTGCGAGATCATCGGCGGCGCGAAGGCGGCGACGGCCGCGCCGAGCACGGCAGCCCCGCGGTGGGCGACCAGCCAACGGGCGAGCAGCCAGTACCAGGCGAACGCGGTGGCGGCGAGGCCGAAGGTCAGCACCAGCGCCCAGGTGACGGTCGGCCCGAGGAGCAGCGTCACGGGGGCGAGCGGCACGGAGAGGCCGAGCATCACCGTGTTCGCCATCAGGTTCACGCCGTCCGGGTGGCCCTGGAGGGTGGTGAACAGCGGATTGCGCAGGTTGGCGACGTTGTCGGCGGTGACGGCGAAGAACCACTCCCACTGGTTCTGGTCCTGGCCGGCGTCGGCCAGATAGCCGCGGTCGAGGTCCTGCCACAGGTTCTGGTAGAGGACGAACGAGGCGACGCAGAACAGCAGGGCGACGAGCAGGTGTGTGCGGCGGGCGGCGGCGCGCGGCGCGGTCTCGCCGTCGAGCGCCGGGGCCGCGGCCGGGGTGGGGACGCCGGTGGCACGTGCGCTGCGGGCGGTGCGGACGCGCAACCGGACGAGTTCGCCGAGGACCCGCCCGTAATCCAGCGGGCGCACCTTGGAGCCGGAGCGGTGCGACCAGTTCACCGGCGCCTCGACCACCGGCCAGCCCGCGCGCTGGAAGTGCCGCAGGATCTCCACGTCGATCGCCCAGCCGTCGAGCTGCGACGCGGCGAAGGCGGTGCGCGCCCGGTCGCCGTCGAAGAGCTTGAACCCGCACTGGGTGTCGTGGATCCCGGGGACGGCGGCCAGCCGTATCAGCCGGTTGCCGGCGCGGCCCAGCCACTCCCGGCCGCGCCACTGGTGGACGTCGATCCGGGAGTCCGGGTGGGCGCGGGAGCCGATGGCCGCGCAGACGTCGTCGGCGGCGAGCAGCTTGTCGAGGTGGTCCAGCTCCTCGATGGGCGTGGCGAGGTCGGCGTCGGTGAGCAGGACGCGCCGCCCGTACGAGGCGAGCACGCCGCTGCGCACGGCGTGGCCCTTGCCGCGGTTGCGGGGGCTGGTGATGACGTGGATGCGGGGCTCTTCGGCGGCGGCCTCGCGCGCGACGCGGACGGTCTCGTCGGTGGAGCCGTCGTCGACGACGATCAGCTCCCAGACGCCCCAGCGCTCGGGTTCGGCGTCGAGGTGGGCGCGGATGGCGTCGAGGGTGGGGCGGAGGCGGTGCTCTTCGTTGTACGCGGGGACGACGATGCTGAGGCCGACGTCGCTGGTGGTGCGGGGGTCGTCGGCAGTGCGGGGGGCGTCGGCGGGGGTGGGCGGCTGCGGTTGCGGCTTCGCCTGTGACTGCGATTGCGATTGCGATTGCGACTGCGGGCTCATGAGCCGATCCGTTCGTCCAGCCGGTCCGCCCAGGAGAGCGAGAGTTCGGTGTAGCCGCACAGCACGTCGCGCGCCTCGGTGATCTCGCCCCTGACGAGCGCGTCGACCAGGTCCTCGTACCGGCTGAAGAGCCAGCGCCGGCAGTCCGCCTCGCCCTTGAGGTGCGGGACGGCGAACACCCAGGTCTGCACGCGTAGCTGATGAAGGAAGTCTGAAATGTAGCGATTGGAGACTATCGTCCCGAGTTCATGCCAGAACCGCAGGTCGTAGCCGATCAGGATGTCCAGGTCCCCGCTGCGGGCGGCCCGGCCCGCCTCCTCGGCGCGACGGCGCACCGGCACGACCGCGCTGGCGTTCACCTGCGTCCGCCCCAACCGCTCGGCGTACTGGATGATCCCGTCGACGACCAGCGACCGGGTCTCCACCATGTCCCGGTAGTCGGTGACGGAGAACTGGTGCACCCTAAAGCCGCGGTGCTGGTCGGATTCGAGCAGCCCCTGCGCGGAGAGGTCGACCAGGGCTTCGCGCACGGGCGTCGCGGAGACGCCGTACTGGTCGGCGATCTGCTTGACCGTGAACTCCTGCCCGGGCTGGAGGCGCCCGGCCAGCACCTCGTCACGCAGTGCGTCCGCGATCTGTTGTCGCAGCGTGCTGCGGGTGACAGAGGTGCTGCCGGGACCGGGCATCGATGGCTTCTCCTTCGCCAGGGGCTCCCGACACGATAGGCCAGCGAGGAGCGCGGAGCGGATCACGGGAGTTCGGGAGAGAGGGGAGCGCAGCGGTGGGCGAGGTCTTCGAAGCGGCGTACGGGGACGAGGTGGCCGACGGCCCGGGCACGGCCTTCGGCGACCGGGCTGCGGAGGTGCGCGCCGCGTACGCCGGGCTGCGGCAGATCCGGCAGGTCACGGGCGCGGTGCCGGCGGCGTGGGAGCGGAACCAGCCGACCCGCGCGGTCGCGATCACCCTGGAGGCGTCGGGCCTCCCGCCGTCCGCGCTGGACGCGTCCGGCGCCCGCGTCGCCACGGGTTACCGCGTGACCCCCGGCGACCGCCCGCACGTCGTCCGCGTGGACTGGCTGGGCGCACCGGGCAGCGGCGCGACGTCCGAAACGGAAGGGAAGCTACGGGAGTGCGCCGGGGTGCTGGAGGGTTCGGGCGGCTGGGAGGTGCTGGTGTACCGGGCGGGACGGGGGAGGTGGTTCCTGGAGGTGGAGATCCAGCGGCCACCGCGGTGAGCTCACGGCGGACGACCGGGGCTGCGGCCTGGCGCACGGGCCGCATGTGCCTGGAGGAACCGATGGCGCGGGGCTGCGGCGGGTGTGTTCGGGGGCACGGGAGGTGGAACTGCGCGAACAGCCCACCACCGGGCCCCATGTGCCAAGGCTGCGGCGGGGATGTCAGGGGGCGCGGCCCGCAGGACGCAGGGCAGGGGCAGCCCCCCGCCCAGGTTTCCGTCCGCGCCGTCGCCGGACGGCACCGCGGGGGCCACACGACCGGGCGGATTCATGTCGGGTCGCTTGACCCCAGGGGAAGTTCTCGGTTGACGGCACGAGGGGTGACGGCGACAAGAGCCGGCCGCGCCCGCGCAACCGCACCCGCCGCCGCCTGGAAACGCCGCACACGCAGCACACACCGCAGCGTTCAGCCCAGGTCGCCCGCCCGCACCGCCCCCGGTCGGCCGCCGCACTGATGTCCGCGCATCCGCCGCCACCCCCGTCCGACGGGGAAGACGGGCGCTGACGCCCGCCCTTCCGCCGGAAGGTCGCACGCTGGCGCACGGCACCGGGGCCGTCCGAATCCGGCGTTGGAACACGGCGATGCCGCACTCCCCCGACGCGCCCCACTCGCGACCCGACCCACCGCACCGGCACGGCGGACGCGCATGTTCCTCTTGCCCGGGCGGGAGTTGCAGGTCATCGACCCGCACCCCACCCACCGGGCGGTTCCATTGGCGCCCCGGCGCGGCGGCGCGCGGCGCGCGCCCCCCGCTCGACGGCGGGCTCGGCCACGGCCGGCAGCGCACCTGCCCGCCGAACGTGCCCCGACAGGGCGCCTGTTGACTCCGGCCGCCCCCACCGACCCCCCTCCGGCACATCGTGCCCTGATGCCGCCCGTTGACACCTCCCCGAGAACACAGGCGGAGTAATCGTCGACGACGTCCTGTCCCGGATGTCAGCATGTGCACCATGGCGAACATCCCGTGGGGC
Source organism: Streptomyces sp. NPDC048057 (assembly GCF_040653095.1). Lineage (NCBI taxonomy): Bacteria > Bacillati > Actinomycetota > Actinomycetes > Kitasatosporales > Streptomycetaceae > Streptomyces > Streptomyces sp. NPDC048057. The sequence continues at coordinate 92,889 of NZ_JBEZNF010000024.1, read as the reverse complement.
GCGAACGCCCCCGTACCGACCGCGCCGTTGCGCCTGGCCGTGGGACACGCACTGTCCCCCGCGGTCCCGGCGTTCGACGCGCTCGTGCTGCTGCTGGACGCCGGCGGCACCACCCGCCCCGGCCGCGGCGACGTGGTGGCCGCGTCCCAAACCCCGCACCCCTCGGGCACGGTGGCGTACGCGGGTCGCACGGAGGGGAACGGTCAGGTCGCGGTCTGGCTGGACGTGAACCTGCCCGTCGTGGAGCCCGAGGTACAGCGCCTCGTGGTGGTCGCCGCGGTCGAGGGCACCGCCTTCGGCGCGGTGCCGGGGCTGTACGTACAGGTGCAGGGGTACGACGGCGTGCCCGTCGCCCGTTACGACGTGATGAACGCCACCACCGAGACGGCGATCGTGCTGGGCGAGCTGTACCGGCGGGACGGCACGTGGAAGTTCCGCGCGGTGGGTCAGGGGTACGCCGGCGGGCTGGCCGCCGTGGCCGCGGAGTTCGGGCTGCCGGGGGCGGCGTCCCGGTTCCTGTCCGCGGTGCCCGCGCCCCCGCCGCCCCCGCCCGCCTTCCAGGCGCCCGCGTACCAACCCCAGGCCGCCTATCAGGCGCAGACCGGCTACCAGCCGTCGAACGGCTACCCCCCGCAGGTCGGTTACGCGACCCAGGGCTATCTCGCGCCGGTGCCGCAGCAGGTCGGGTCCCCGCGGCCACCCGTGTCGGGGCACTCGTACTCCCCCGGGCACCGCATCATCGACCCCGTCGCGCCCGTGCACCTGCCCGAAGGGGCCGTGCCCACGCAGGGGTACGCGCCCGCGGTCGACTACCAGACCGCCGCCTACGACCAGCAGCCGGCGGTGCGGAACGCGCCCGCCGCGGACGATCCGTTCGAGCGCTTCCCCTCCTTCGCGCCGCAGACCGTGCACGGCCGCGGTTACGGCACGGTCGCCTTCCCCGAGGGCTTCGCCCGCGGCCCGGTGATCCTGGAGGCGACGTACAACAACGACGACTGGGTGAAGGTGCAGCAGCTCAACCTGCGCCGCGAGCCCGGCTACGACCTGCTGAGCGAGTCCGGCCCCGCGGTCACCAGCCGCGCCCCGGCCGTCGCCCCCGGCACGTACGCCCTGTGCTTGAACGTTCTGGCGGGCGACGCCGACTGGTCGGTGACCGCGCTGCCGGTGTCGGCGGCCCGCCGGCTGCTGCCGGGGCAGCCGGTGCACGGGGAGTCGTACGACGTCCTCGCGTACGCGGGTCCGGACGCGGAGTTGGAGGTGGCGATCGAGGACGCGCCCGGCATGGCCGGCGGCTTCATCACGCTCGTCGCCATGTCGCCGCACGACATCGACGAGCCGGCGGCGGACTTCGAGGGCGTGGAGTTCCTGCTGTCCGGGGCGACCGGGCCGTTCCGCCAGACGGTCCGGCTCCAAGGTGGCACGCGGCTGCTGACCGTGCAGGCGACGGAGTGCCGCTGGTCGATCACGGCGCGGCCCACCCACTGACGGCCGGGACGGCGTGCGGGCGCCCCGACGGGGTCGGGGCGCCGGCTCTCAGGCCACGTACTCGTCGGCCACGGACAGCGCCGCGTCCAACACCGCCAGGCCCTCCTTCGCCTCGGCCTCGGTGACGGTGCACGGCGGGACGACGTGGGTCCGGTTCATGTTGACGAACGGCCACAGCCCGTTCTCCTTGCAGGCCGCGGCGAAGGCCGCCATCGGCCGGTTCTGCTCCCCGGCGGCGTTGTACGGCACCAGCGGCTCGCGCGTCTGCGGGTCGCGCACCAGCTCCAGCGCCCAGAAGACGCCGGTGCCGCGCACCTCGCCCACGCACGGGTGGCGCTCGGCGATCTCCCGCAACCCCGGGCCGAGCACGTTCGCCCCGAGGTCGGCCGCGCGCTCCACGACCCGCTCCTCGGCCATCACCTCGATCGTGGCGACGGCGGCGGCGCAGGCCAGCGGGTGGCCGGAGTAGGTCAGCCCGCCCGGGTACAGCCGGGTCTCGAAGGTGGCCGCGATCTCGGGCGAGATGGCGACGCCACCCAACGGCACGTACCCCGAGTTCACGCCCTTGGCGAAGGTGAGCAGGTCCGGTACGACGTCGAAGTGCTCGGCGGCGAACCAGGCGCCGGTGCGTCCGAAGCCGGCCATCACCTCGTCGAGGACGAAGACGATGCCGTGGCGGTCGCAGATCTCCCGCACCCCGGCGAGGTACCCGGGCGGCGGGACCATGATCCCCGCGGTGCCCGGGATCGTCTCCAGGACGATCGCGGCGATCGTCCCCGGCCCCTCGAAGGCGACGGTGTCCTCCAGGTGCCGCAGGGCGCGCGCCGCTTCCTCCTCCTCGGTGCCCGCGTGGAACGGCGACCGGTAGAGGAAGGGCGCCCAGAAGTGCACGACCCCGGCGGTGCCGTTGTCCGACGGCCAGCGGCGGGGGTCGCCGGTGACGTTCACCGCGGTCTGCGTGCCGCCGTGGTACGAGCGGTACGCGGAGAGCACCTTGGGCCGGCCCGTGTGCAGCCGCGCCATGCGCACCGCGTTCTCGACGGCCTCCGCGCCCCCGTTGGTGAAGAAGATCTTGTCGAGGTCGCCCGGGGTGCGCTCGGCGATCAGCCGGGCGGCCTCGGAGCGGGACTCGATCGCGAAGGCGGGCGCGAAGGTCGTGAGCTTCGCGGCCTGCTCCTGGATCGCGGCGACGACCTTCGGGTGCTGGTAGCCGATGTTCGTGTAGACGAGGGCGCTGCAGAAGTCGAGGTAGCGCTTGCCCTCGTAGTCCCAGAAGTACGAGCCCTCGGCGCCGGCGACCGCGAGCGGGTCGATCAGCCCCTGGGCGGACCACGAGTGGAACACGTGCGCCCGGTCCGCGGCGCGTACGGCTGCGCCTCGGGCGGGGTCCGGAGCGGGGCGCTGGGCGGGCGGCTGGGGAGCGTCATGAGGGGTCATGGGCGCCAGGGTAGGGAGGGGCGGGCGAGGACGAACAGGTACATGTTGTCTGGGGTGCGGCGGTGCGCCGCGTCGTTCTGTCCACCGCGTGCCCTGCGGTGCGCCCTGCGGGCGGCTCGGCGCACTGGCGACCCCGCCGTTTCCCTGCGGGCGCATCGGCCCCTGCGGGCCGGTGGTGGGCTTGTCGCGCAGTTCCCCGCGCCCCTGATGGGCCGACCTCCGCTTTTCGTCTGCGGGTCACGGACGGGGTTTTTAGGGGCGCGGGGAACTGCGCGAACAGCCCCCACCGGGCCGCAGAGACCACCGCACCGCAGGGAACACGGCGGGTTCGTCGGGGCCGCAGAGACCACCGCAGCCCGCAGGGGCACGGCGGCGGGGCCGCCACCTCGCCCCGCACCGCTCCCCCGCAGCGCAAGCGCCGCGCTACGGCTGGATGACCTCGATGACGAACATCTGGTTTTCCTTGGCGAGGGCGCAGTCCGACTGGACGATCGGCGCGCCCGCCGTCGTGCTCACGCCCCGAACGTCCAGGCACTTGTCGGCGAAGGTGCGGATCTCGTACCCCTCCAGGTTCTGCACCACCTCGAACCGCTGGCTCGGCGCCGCCCCGCACGCCGCGCCCACGATCCTCGCCCCGCTCTCCGCGCTCGCGTTCTTCACGTCCAGGCACAGCTCGGTGTCGAGGTTGCGGATCTGGAACAGCCGGCTGCCGGCGGGCAGGAACTCGAACTGCTGGTTCGCCAGGGACGAGCAGCTCTCCTGCACCAGCACGGCCTCCGCCGCCGCCCCCGGCGCTCCCGGCGTGCCCGCGCGCATCTCGAAGCACAGGTCAGCGAAGGTCTGCACGGCGTACAGCTCGGGCTGCGCCGCCTGCGCACCCGGCGCCGTCAGGAGGCCCGCCGCCACGGCGCCGGTCGCCGCCAGGCCCAGCAGCGACCTCTTCACCTTCATGCCCGCACGCACCGCACGCATAGGAACACCTTTCGGAATCGCGGGCGACCCGTTCGCCCCGCCCGCAAAGTGTTCGTCCGCACGGGGCCAAGGGAAAGGCACGACGGGGGATCTTCCCGCCAACGGATGAAAGCGGGATCGCTCCCGTTAACCCCGGTCATATGAACCGACCTTCATGCGGCCCTGACCAGGGTTGGCGGACGCACCGACGCGATCGGCGCCTATCCTCTTCCCAGCCAGCAACGCGGGACGGGTCGGGGGGATGGCGATGGAACAGCTCGCGCCGGGTGATCCGACCCGCATAGGCGCCTACCGGCTGCTCGCCCGCCTCGGCGCCGGCGGCATGGGCCAGGTCTATCTCGCCCGCAACGACCGCGGTCGCACCGTCGCGGTGAAGCTCGTACGGACGGAACTCGCCGCGCAGGAGTCCTTCCGCGAGCGCTTCCGGCACGAGGTGACCGCGGCGCGCAAGGTCGGCGGCGAGTGGACCGCGCCGGTGCTGGACGCGGACACGGAAGCCGCCGTGCCGTGGGTGGCGACGGGTTACGTCGCCGGGCCCGCGCTGAGTTCGGTGGTGACCGGGGCCCACGGCCCGCTGCCGGAGCGCACCGTGCGCATCCTGGGGTCGGGCCTCGCGCACGCCCTGCGGTCGATCCACGGCGCCGGGCTGATCCACCGCGACCTCAAGCCGTCGAACATCCTCATCGGCATCGACGGACCGCGCGTCATCGACTTCGGGATCGCCCGCGCCCTGGAGACCGCGACGGACACGGGCCTGACGCGCACCGGCGCGATCGTCGGCTCCCCCGGCTACATGTCGCCCGAGCAGGTCCGCGGCCGGCGGGTCACGCCCGCCGCGGACGTGTTCTGCCTGGGGTCGATCCTGGCGTTCGCGGCGACCGGGCGGCTGCCGTTCGGCGCGGCGGACAGCAGCGGTCACGCGGTGATGTACCGGATCGCGCAGGAGGAGCCGGACCTGACGGGCGTGCCCGACGGGCTCGTCGACCTCGTACGGGACTGTCTGCGCAAGGACCCCGCCGAGCGGCCGGACCCGGCCGACGTCCTGGCGCGCACGGCGACGGAGCCGAGCGCGGAGCCGTGGCTGCCGGGGGCGCTGGTGGCGGAGTTGGGCCGGCACGCCGTACGGCTGCTGGAGGTGGAGCACACCGGGCCGCAGCAGCGGGTCACGGCGGAAGCGGCGGCACGGTACGCGGCGTCCCTGCCGGCGCAGGCGCCTCCGGCCCCGGCCCACGTACCGCCGACCCACGTGCCTCCGACGCCCGTCCAGCCGTTCCCGGTGGTCGTCCAGGCGCCCACGCCGCCGATGCAGGTGTCCGCGCTGCCGCTCCGGGAGCCCACCGCGGCGGGTTCCGCCCCGCCGCCCCCGCGGGGGCCCCGTCGCCGGAAGGTGGTCAACGCCCTGGTGGCCGTCGCCGCGGTCGTGGGCCTCGCCGCGGTCGGCGGCGTGCTGTACGCCGCGTACCCCGACTCCAACCCCGGATCAGGCTCCGACTCCGGAGCCGACGACGCCTCAGGATCCGGCCCGGACGGCGGGGCGGTCGACGGGGAGGACCGGGCGTCGCCGCAGGCGTCCGCGAGCGCCCCGCCCGCGGGCGGCGGCACCGGCGGCGCGGTCCCTGATGCGTACCTCGGCACCTGGCGGGCGAAATTCGAAACCGCAGGCGGTCAGAACGACCGTACGATGACCATCACAGCCGGTTCGTCCGGCGAGAAGGTCATGGAGCTCACCGGCACGGGCCCCGACTACAGCTGCACGTGGTCGGCGGTCCTGAAGTCGGGTCGCACCCCCCTCGAACTCGGCCCCACGAAGGTCGAGTCCGGCGATCCGGCGAAGTGCTCCCCGGGGCAGTGGAGCCGTCTGGTGATGCCCGACGACGCCACCGTCATCCGGGAACTGGTCGGTTCCAGCGGAGCTCCGCTCCGCTACACCAAGCAGTAGCAGGCGGCAGCCGGCAGCTCCGGCGCCGACCTCCGTGACCGTCCCCACGCCGCAGATCCCTGTAACTCCGCTAGAAGGACCTGATAGTGCACAGAACCCCCGTCCGCAGGGCCGCCGTCGCCGCGTCCGTCGTCTCCCTCAGCCTGGTGCTCGCCGCGTGCGGCGGCAGCGAGGACGACAAGAAGGACAGCAAGGGCGACGCGAAGGGCTCGTCGTCGGCCGCCGCCCCCTCGGCGAAGGCGCTGACGCAGGCCGAGCTGGAGAAGCTCGCCCTGACCAAGGACGACCTGAAGGACCACGAGTTCAACACCCCGAAGGCGGCCGACCTCGCGAAGACGAAGGGCGCCACCTCGGACAAGCCGGAGTGCAAGCCCCTGTCCTCGGCCCTCATCGAGGGCGCCCCGGCGCCCTCCACCGCCGCGGTGATGCGCCAGATCATGCCGATGCCGGCGGGCTCGTCCACCGGCCAGACGGAGGAGCAGAAGGCGGAAGCCGCGCTGAAGGCGCTCAGCACCCTGTCCTTCACCGCCACCACGCTCAACTCGTACGAGGGCAAGGGCGCCGAGGACGCGATGGCGGCCCTCAAGAAGGCGGGCTCGGAGTGCGCCGGCGGCTTCAGCGTGTCCGCGGCGGGCGAGACGACCAAGGTCACGAAGGTGGCGCCGGCCACGTACAGCGGCGGGGACGAGGCGCTCGCCTACACCCTGACGATGGACATGGACGGCAAGCCATCCGAGACCCACCTCGTGACGGTCCGCAAGGGCTCCACGGTCGCGAACTTCTACACCCTGAGCATCGGCGGCAAGACGGAGCAGCCGAAGGCGATCGCCGACGCGCAGCTGAAGAAGCTGGGCTGACCCGTGCCCGGCCGGCCGCGAGGCCGCCGGCTCTGCTGGGCACTTCCCCTCGCTCCGGCAGCCGTGCACCACGGCTGCCGGAGCGAGGGCTTTCGACGCCCGCCCGCCGCGTCGCCCCAGGTCACCTCCAGATCGCCGCCGGGTCACCGTCAGGCCAGTCCAGGTCAGGTTTACGACGTGATAGGCCCGAATACCGCGAAGCGCCCTGGCTCGTCCGTCCGTTCGAGTAAGAAGGTCACGGCAACTCCGTCGGCTGCCCGCCGACCCGGGGCACGGCCCGAGGCCGTCCCTCCCGCCGCACCAGAACTCTCGAAGGAACCGAAGTGTCGAAGGTCCCCGTACGAAGAACTGCCGTCGCCGCGTCCCTGATCTCCCTGAGCCTCGCCCTCACCGCCTGCGGCAGCGCGGACGAGGAGAAGGACGCCAAGAGCGACCCGCAGGGCTCCCCGTCGGCCGCCGCCGCACCCACGGCGAAGGCGCTGACCCAGGCCGAGCTGGAGAAGCTCGCCCTGACCAAGACCGATCTCAAGGACCACGACTTCAAGGAACCGGAGCCGGGTGACGCCCTGAAGCCGGGGAGCGCCGTCGCGGACAAGCCGGACTGCCGGCCCGTAGCCGCTGCCGCCACCGAGGGCACGCCCGCCACCGCCGTCGCCCAGGTGACACGCATGGGCATGCCGGTGCCGAAGACGGCCCCGACGCCCTCCGGCGCCTCGACGGACCAGAAGATCGAAACCGGGCTCAAGAACGCGGCCGACTCCCTCGACAGCGCCACCATGACCTTCACGACGCTCAGCTCGTACGACGGCACCGGCGCGGCGGACGCGATGGCGGCCCTGAAGAAGGCGGCCACGACGTGCGCCGACGGCTTCACCGTGACCGTGGGAGGCGACAAGACCAAGATGGCGAAGGTGACCCCGGCTGCGTACAGCGGCGGGGACGAGGCCCTCGCCTACACCCTGATGATGGACGTCGACGGCGAGCTCACCGACACCCACCTGGTGACGGTCCGCAAGGGCGCGACCATCGCGAACTTCTACACCATGCTGATCGGCGAGAAGGCGACGCCGTCGACGGCGATCCCGGACGCGCAGCTGAAGAAACTGGGCTGAATCAGGGCGGCGGCACCGCCTAGAGTGCGCCGATGGACCCGAGCGCACTTCACGGTTCCGGCGCCGCCGCACCCGCCGCACCGACCGTTCCGACGAACGTCGTGGGCCTCGCGCCCGAGTTCACCGACCCGCTCTGGCGGATCGCCGTCCGCCTCGCGCCCGTGGAAGTCGAGCTGCTGCGCACCGGGCCGTTGCGGCGGCTGCACTTCGTCACCCACGGCGGTGCGTCGACGCTGACCACGCTCCAGTCGTACTCCCGGCTCGAACACACCCTCGGCGTCTTCGCGCTGGTCGCGCACTTCCGACCGGACGACGAACTCCTTCGCGTCGCCGCCCTGCTGCACGACATCGGGCATCTGCCGCTGAGCCACACCTTCGAGGGCGTGGCCGGGCTCGACCACCACGCCATCGGCGCACGGCTGCTGCACGAGGACCCGGTCCGGCCGGTGTTGGAGAAGTACGGCGTCTGCGTGGACGCGGTCGCCGCGGTGCTCGGGAACGAGCCGGTCTCGCCGCTGACGAACCGTGCCGGCGGCCTGTTGAACCTCGACCATCTCGATTCGTACGTACGCAGCGGCCGGGCCGCCGGGCGACTCGACATGGATCCGGCGGCGCTGTTGGGCCGGCTGGACGTCGTGGACGCCGCGGTCTCCACCGACCGCGCGACCGCCGCGGTCCTCGTCGGCCTGGTCGCCGCGGAGGCGCGGCTGCACACCGCGTGGGACAACGTGGGCCCGGTGTCCGTACTCCGCCGGCTGGTGGTCCGGCTGCTCGACGACCCGGCCGCGCCGAGCCCCGAACGGCTCGCGCGGATGACCGATCCACAGCTGTGGACGACGCTGGACGCCTGCGCGGCCACGCGGGAGGAGAGCGCGCGGATCCGCTACGAGCCGCATCGGCTGGAGGTCACGACGGGCAGGACGGAGCGGGACGGGTGGGACGGGTGGGGCTTCGCCCTGCGCAAGATCTACCGTTCCGCACCGCTGGTGGCCGGCGCCCGGCTGGAGACCTCGGCCCCCGACCTGGCCGCGGAGCTGGCGGCGTTGGGCACGCTCCCGCTCGCGTTCCGCGTCCGCTGGACCTGACCGTCCAGCGCCCCCTTGCGTCCCCCCGACCATCGGATCGCCGTCTCCGGGAAGCCCATCTGGCAGTCCCGGCCGGTTCGCCGCCGAGGCCCGGGGCTCACCCCGGACCGCTCGCGGACGGCCAGGCGTCCCGTTCCACCAGGTCCAGGACGAGCGCGGCGATGTTCCACGCGTCGTCCTCCCCCGAGTGGTGCCGTCCTTCGAGCGGCAGTTCGGCGATCTGGAGCGCCTGCGCCATCCCCGGCCGGCGGCGCAGCCCGTACGCCTCGGTGAAGACGGCCTTGGCGTTGGTGTGCAGCCGCTCCGGCGGGAACCCGAAGGGGTACGTCACCGAGTCGGCGCGGGCCTGCCGGACGAACTGCCGGCGGTCGTAGTCGCCCCAGCTCGTCCAGGACCGCCGCCCCGCCGCGTGCTCTTCGACCAGGATCCGGCACGCCTCCGCGAAGCTCACGCCCCGCGCCACCTCGTCCTGCGTCAGCCCGGTCAACTCGCGACAGAACTCACTGACCACGGACCGCGTGGGTCGCACCAGCACCCGGTGCCGGGAGACGCGGCGCCGCTCCCGCACGTCGACGACCGTCAGCCCGATCTCGATGATCTCGCTGACCGAACCCGGCGGCGGCTGCCCGTCCCAACAGGTCGCTTCGACGTCGATGACGTTGAGGAGCGCCGCGTCGGTTCGCATGCGCCGAGGGTAGGCCGCGCCACCGCGGCCGGGCATCCGGGTTTTCGACGGGCGGACACCCCAACGGGTCCGCGTCAGCCAGGGTTGTTCCCCGCCGAGAGCTGTTCCTGGCCGGGTACGGGCTGCACCACCGCGCCCGAGCCCCGCATCCGCGACGCATGGGTACCGCAACGAGTTCGTGCGATGCTGGATGCGTTCCAAGCAAAGGCGATTCAACGGGGGTTGATGAGTCGTGGGTTACACGATTCCAGAGGGCGTCGACACGATGTTGGACGTCGTGGGCGTGGGCTGGCCGAACGTCGACGAGGACGCGTACCGCGACATGGCGGACGCCCTGCGGGAGTTCGCGACGGACGCGGACGACGACGCCGGCACCGCCCACGGACACATCCAACGTCTGCTGTCGACCGGGCAGAGCGAGTCCCTGACGGCGCTCGACAAGCACTGGAAGAAGGTCCAGGGGAAGAACAAGGACCTCGCGGGCGCGGCCCGCATCATCGCCGGGGCGCTCGACCGGGTCGCGGACATCATCGTGGCGCGGAAGATCGCGGCCGTCGGTGAGTTGGCAGACCTGTGTGCCACGGTCGGGATCGCCCTGGCGGCGGCCCCGTTCACCATGGGACTCACCACCCTCCTCGCCGGTGGGAAGATCGTCGCCACCCGGATCGCGTTCAAGAAGATCCTCAAGGAGATGGCGGAGGCGGCGGTCGCGGAGATCACCGCCACCCTCACCCAGCCCGCCGTGGCCGCGCTGGAAAGCATCGTCACCGATCTGGCGATCCAGACCGCGATGGACGTGACCGGCGCGGACGGCAGCACCCAGATCAACTCGGCGGGAGGCGGCGGCAGCGGCCCCGGCGGGACCCTCGGGATCGATCACGACGCGCACGGCTCGACCGGCAGCAGGCTGGCGAACGTCCAGGTGTCGATGGACGGCCGCGCGAAAGGCAAGATCGACAAGGCCAAGGGGCACCACGGCCGCGCCAAGGGCAAGGACTCCCTCACCGCCGTCCTCGACGGCACCATCGAAGGCGTCGTCGAGAAACTCATCAAGGGCCACAAGCACCTCGGCGACCACGTGGGCAAGAAGCTCCCCGACGCCCTCGGGCAGAGCTCCAAAACCCACCGCAACACCGACAAAGACATCGACGACCGCATCAAAAAGATCACCGGCAGCGGCAAACGCGACGACGACGACCTCACCAACAAACGCACCAACCCCAGCGACCCCGCCCGCAAACACCCCGACGACACCCGCACCAAACCCAACTCCCTCAACGGAGCGCAGCTCAACGCGCGGGCGAACAGCATCCCGCCGTCGAAGCGGACCTGTGAGACCGACCCCGTCGACGTCGCCACGGGTGAGATGCAGCTCGCGCAGACGGACCTCTCGCTGCCCGGCGTGCTCCCGCTGGTGTTGAGCCGTACGCATCTGTCGGGGTACCGCTACGGGCACTGGTTCGGCCGCAGTTGGGCCTCCACCCTGGACGAGCGCATCGAACTCGACCCGCGCGGCCAGGGTGCGCTGTGGGCGCGCGACGACGGCACCGTCCTGCTGTACCCGCGGCTGCCGACCCCCGACGACCCCGACGGCGTCCTCCCGCTGGAGGGCGAGCAGTTGCCCCTCACCCACGCCGGCGTGGCCGGCGACGTCACGACCTACGCGGTCACCGACCCGCAGTCGGGCCTGGTCCGCAGCTTCTCCGGCAGCCCCTACCACGCCTCCACCGCGTACTGGCTGACCGAGGTCGAAGACCGGCACGGCAACGGCATCACCCTCCACCGCACGCCCGACGGCGCCCCGACCCGGGTGGTCCACGACGGCGGCTACCACGTCGCCCTCACCACCCGCAGCGGTCGAGTACACGGACTGTCCCTGCGCACCCCCGACGGCCCCGTCACCGTCCTCACCTACGGCTACGACCACGACGGCAACCTTGACGCCGTCACCAACTCCTCCGGGCTGCCGCTGCGCTTCGGCTACGACACCGACGCCCGCATGACCTCGTGGACCGACCGCAACGACTCCACCTACCGCTACGCGTACGACCCCGCCGGCCGCGTCACCCGCACCGTCGGCCCCGACGGCTACCTCTCGTCCTCCTTCACGTACGAACCCGTCCCGGACTCCACCCACACGGTCACCCGCTACACGAACGCGCTCGGCGCCACGACCGTCTACCGCGTCAACGACCGGCTCCAGGTCGTCGCCGTGACCGATCCCCTCGGGCACACCTTCCTGACCGGGTACGACGCCGACGACCGCGTCGTGTCGGTGACGGACCCGCTGGGGAGGACGGCGCAGGTCGCCTACGACGGGGCGGGCCGCCCCACCGCCGTGACGAGGGCGGACGGCCACCGCACCACGGCCGAATACACCCGCCTCGGCCAACTCGCCGTCCTCACCGAACCCGACGGCGCCACCTGGCACCACGGCTACGACGGTCAGGGCAACCGCGTCTCGCTGACCGATCCGGCCGGCGAGACCACGGAGTTCACCTACGACGGGCGCGGCGGTCTGACGTCCGTCACCGACCCGGTGGGGCGGACGATCCGTGTCGAGCGCAGTCCGGCGGGGCTCGCCACGGCGATCACCGACCCTGCGGGATCGACGACCCGCCAGGAGCACGACCCCTTCGGCCGTCCCTCGACGCTCACCACCCCGCTCGGCGGCCCGACGCGGCTGGCCTGGTCGGTCGAAGGTCGACTGGTCGCCCGTACGGGTCCGGAGGGAAGCACCGAACAGTGGACCTATGACGGCGAGGGCAACTGCGTCACGCACACCGATCCCCAAGGGCGGGTGACGACCTACGAGTACACGCACTTCGACCTGCCCGTCGCGGTCGTCACACCCGCCGGCGTTCGCCACACGTACGCGTTCGACGGCGAACGCCGGCTCACCCACGTCACCGATCCCCTCGGTTCGACCTGGACGTACCGGTACGACGCAGCGGGACGGTTGACGGGTGAGACGGACTACGACGGCAGCTCCAGCGGCTACGCCTACGACCCGGTCGGCCAGCTCACGTCCCGGACGAACGCCGCGGGCCAGGAGACCACCTACGGCTACGACACCGTCGGCAACCTCATCGAGAAGTCGGTCGACGGGGCTCGGATCCGTTACGAGAACGACCCGTGCGGACGCCTTCTGCACGCGACGGGCCCCGACGCGGCCCTGACGTTCTCCTACGACCCCGCCGGACGCGTCGTCGGCGAGGCCGTCGACGGCCGGACGCTGAGCACGGCGTGCGACCCGTCAGGGCGACGCACTCGGCGCACCACCCCGTCCGGCACGGTGACGACCTACGCGTACGACGACGCCGGCCAGCTCGCGACGCTCACCGCGGCGGGCCGCGCCCTCGCCTTCGAGTACAACGCCACGGGCCGCGAGGTGCACCGTCGGATCACGGACTCCCTCTCGCTGACGCACACCTGGGACACCGCCGGCCGGCTGACCGAGCAGACCCTCCTCTCCCCCGCATCGCCGGACCCGCTCCAGCAGCGCACGTACGCGTACCGCGGCGACGGCCCCGTCACCGCGGTCACGGACCGCAACGGGGAGCGTACCTACACCCTGGACGAGGTCGGGCGCGTGACGGGGGTGAGCGCCCCGGGCTGGACCGAGACCTACCGTTACGACGAACGGGGCAACCAGACCTTCGCCGACTGGCCGGCCTCGCACCCCGGGAACGAAGCGCGGGGTGACCGCTCCTACCGGGGAAGCCGCCTGGCCCGGGCGGGGAACGTCCGCTACGAGTACGACGCCCAGGGCAGGGTGGTGCTCCGGCAGAAGGCACGGCTCTCCCGCAAGCCCGACACCTGGCGCTACGAATGGGACGCCGAGGACCACCTCACCGCGGTCACCACGCCCGACGGAACACGCTGGCGCTACCGCTACGACCCCCTGGGCCGCCGGATCGCCAAACAGCGCCTCGCCCCCGACGGGACGACCGTCGCCGAGGAGACCCGGTTCGTCTGGGACGGATCGACCCTCGTCGAGCAGACGACGCACCTCGACGGAGTCCCCGAAGCGATCACGCTCACCTGGGACCACAGGGACTACACCCCACTGACCCAGATCGAGACCAAGGCACTGGCCACCGCGCCGCAGGAGGTCATCGACCAGCGGTTCTTCGCGATCGTCACCGACCGGATCGGAACGCCCACCGAACTCGTCGACGAGGCGACCGGCGCCGTGGCCTGGTACACCCGGTCCACGCTCTGGGGCGCCACGGTGTGGAACAGCGACGCCACCGCGCACACGCCCCTGCGCTTCCCCGGCCAGTACTTCGACCCCGAGACCGGCCTCCACCACAACTACTTCCGGCACTACGACCCGGAAACCGCCCGCTACCTCACCACCGACCCCCTCGGGCTGGCCGCGGCCCTCAACCCGACCGCCTACGTCGACAACCCGCTCACCCTCTCCGACCCCCTCGGCCTCGCGCCCTGCGACGAAGCCGACGTGTCCTGGGGCGGACGCGTCATCTACGGCACCCCCGGTCCCGGAGGCCGGGCCACCACCATGCACGCCACCATCGGGCTGGACATGACCGGAGGCAGGACGAACCCGTCGGCGAAGGTCCCCGGCTACCAGAAGTACAAGAAGCTGAACAAGACCCACCTGCTCGGAGCGCAGATCGGGGGCTCGAACAAGGACGCCCGGAACTTCGTCACCATGCACCGGTACGCGAACAGCCCGGTGATGCGGAAGATCGAGGACCAGATCCGCAAAGCCGTCGACGACGACAAGGAGACCATCCAGTACACCGTGAAGCCGGTCTACCGGACCGACGACCCCACCGACGTCGTGCCCGTGGCGCTGACCATCGAGGTCTACGGCAACAAGGGTTTCCAGTTCGAGCCCTACGAAGGCGGCAGCCGCACCAACGAGATCACTATCCTGAACGTCCCCAAGCCGGCCAACCGGTAGATCGCCACCAGAACCGGAGAAGCAACCCGTGACCCACCCGTCCGTCACCCGGCTCACCCACCTCGTCCCCCCGCCGGAGGACCGTCCCGCGGCTCCGGACTGGCAGCAGGTCGAAGCCGCCCTGGAAACCGCGCTGCCCGACGACTACAAGCAACTCGTCGAGGCGTACGGCGGCGGAGTGTTCGACGAAACCATCTGGCTCCTCGAACCCGGCTGCGTCGACACCGACTACGACCTCGTGGCCCAGACCAGCGAACGCGCCGCAGAGCTGGCGGAGTTGTGGGGTTCGGGCGAGCCGAAACCCACCGAGGTCGAGAGCCCCGACGCCGCCAGGCTCATCCCCTGGGCCTACGTCGAAGGCAGCGGCGCCTACCTGTACTGGCTGGCACGACCGGACCAGGCACCCGCCGAGTGGTCCGTCATGCTCAACGAAGGCCGCGGTCCCGCATGGGAGCGACACCCCCAAGGGTGCGCGGACTTCGTCGTCGGAATCCTCACCGGCGAGATCCAGAGCTTCTACTTCGACGACTTCCCGCCCCCCAGCCACGCCTTCGACCCCAACAGCGAAATCCTCTGAGCGGCACCACGCCGGCCACGCCGGTCACGCCCCGTTGACGACCACGAGGCGTGAACTCCACGTCCGCCTGAGCCCGGCACACTGCGTGAACCATGCGCTGGAGTACGGTGCTGGAACCGACGTGCCAGGGGAGAGGCATTGGATACGAGGGTTCGCACTGGGGAACGGGTCGCAACAGGTAGCAGGTCGCTCGCCCACTGTCCGGACCGTCGATGAGCGCCCGCTCTTGGTTCGTGGCCTTCTGGGCGGTGTTATGCGTCGGCGGGCTCATGGCCACCACGCTCCTGAACGGCGAGAGCCGGGCGCCTGGGAAACCGGCGCCCTCCATCAGGCCGCCCCTGAAGGTGGATTGCGAGCTGCTGGCACTGTGGATTGCGGAGGACAAGGCCCTCGCGGAGGCCGCTCGGCAGTCCGACAAAAGATCCGGCATTACTCATCGCACGTACGGAGTGCCGGAAGAGTGCGCGGGTCACATGTGAGGTTCCCGTGCTCCCGATGGCCCCGGGTGAGGGCTGCGCTCCCGGGGTCTTCGCCGAGGTCACGCTCGCGTCCGGGTCCTGAACGTGACCGGTCACGCCGGGCCGGGCGGCGGCCGACCGTCCTGTGCCCGCCCCGCTACCGGTCTCCCGGTCCGTGGTCGGACCGGGAGACCGTGCTTGGTCAGAGCATCAGGAGGCGACCAGGGACGCGTGCGTCCGGTATTCGCGCGGCGAGAGGCCGTAGACCGTGCGGAACGTGCGGGTGAAGACGGCCGGATGGGAGAAGCCCCACCGGGTGGCGATCGCGTGGATCGGGCGGTGCGACTGCATCGGGTCGGCGAGGTCGCGACGCGCTGCGTCCAGGCGTTCGTGGCGGATAAATGCGGCGACGGTGTAACCGTGGTGCTGATACACCCGCTGTAAATGGCGGGTGGACACATGGTGCGCCGCGGCCACCGCGTCGGGGCAGAGGTCAGGGTCCTTCAAATTCTGTCGGACGAATTCCTGAGACCTTTTGAACAGGCTCGACTGGTGATACGCGGGCATGCTGTAGAGCTTCTGGAGCATCGTTCATTCCCCCTGTTTGGGCGAGCTGCAACACCGCTGTGTGTTGGACAGCGCCCGAGGGGAAATCTAACCGCGTGGGAACCCTTTTGGGGTCGTGGAGCCTGTCCGGGACGCGTCCCGGACAGGCTTCCGTCGTCACTTGAGCACGGCCAAGCCTGCGTTACGCAGGAGCAACGGGTGCACGAAGTCGTCCGGCCCGGTCGGCGGGAACCACCAGGCCAAGGGCCAGGTGCCGCCGCCGACGGCGGGCAGCGGGACGTAACACACCCGGTTCGGCCCCCGGTTGAAGCACGTCATCCCGTCGGGCCAGTCGCTCAGCTTCGTACTCCCGGGCGCCAGGAGGAAGTAGACCGCGCGGTTCCCGGACGAACGGACGTAGATGGGGCCGGGATCGCCGACGGTCACGCCTTCGAGGAGGGTCGCGAGGCGGCGGCCGGGGTCGCCGTCCACGCGGATGGCATCGAAATGGAGCCCGGCCTTCCGGATGTCGATTCCAGCGTGCGGAAGCCAGTTCACACCGGCACCAAGGAGGCAACTTTCTCTGTTCACGGGGACATTGTCGAGATGCACGGATAGCGTTTTCCATGGCTGCGCGGATTGTCCGGGGCCTCTGTAGGGCGGCCTGAATGCCGTTTGTTGTTCCCTGGAAATCCGCCGAAGAAATTTGAGTCCGTTTGAGTCCATTGGAGCCCGAACCCGACAAGGAGTGATCGAAGATGACTGGTTCTGAGGGCGTCAGGAGCACCGTGGGGCCGACCGCGCGCATGATCGCCGAGATGGCCAGGAAGCTGCGCCTGAAGAAGGGCTGGACGCAGGAGCAACTCGGCGATGCGATGGGGTACAGCGCGCAGGCGGTGAGCGGGATGGAGAGGTACACACAGGCCGTGAGCGACCAGATGCTCCAGAAGCTGGAGGAACACCTTGGGGAAGGCATGGGCTTCTTCGCGGCGGCCCGGGTGCCGGTGCGGCTGGAGAAGTTGCCGAAGCAGTTCAAGGACTGGTCGCTGGCTGAGCAGAAGGTTCTGAGCTTGCTCCTGTACACGACGACGGTCGTACACGGGTTGTTCCAGACGGAGGACTACGCAAGGGCGGTGATCGGTGGCGGCTACCCGCCGCTCACCCAGCAGCAGGTCAACGAACTGGTCGAGATCCGGATGGAGCGGAAGGCACTGTTCGACCGCAAGCCTCTACCGCATATCGAACTCATCTTGGACGAAGCTGTGTTGAGGCGCACGATCGGGAGCGCGGAGACCATGCGGCAACAACTGCTGTTCCTCCTAGAGGCCGTCAAGCGAGACAACGTCACGATCCAAGTGCTCCCACTCGACTGCGGGCTCAGCGGTAAGCACGCTGGAGTCGATGGTGGACTGACACTGGCGGAGACGCCGGATCACGATCACGTGGTCTATGTAGAAATCCAGGAGGAGAGCGTCCTGGTCAGCGATCCAGGGAAGGCCAGCATGTACGCCCAGCGCTATGCGAAGATCCGATC
The DNA here is from genome assembly GCF_040653095.1 of Streptomyces sp. NPDC048057. Lineage (NCBI taxonomy): Bacteria > Bacillati > Actinomycetota > Actinomycetes > Kitasatosporales > Streptomycetaceae > Streptomyces > Streptomyces sp. NPDC048057. Next base: position 75,269 of record NZ_JBEZNF010000024.1, on the reverse strand, counting down.
ACAGGCCCTGGATACCCGAGCATCGCTGGGCCTCATCGAGCAGTTGGCAGGAGAGCATCAATGACCGAGTCCCTCCGGTGGTTCAAGTCCAGCTACAGCGGCTCCAGCGGTGGCGAGTGCATCGAGGTCGCCTTCGACTGGCGCAAGTCCTCGTACAGCAACGCCAGCGGCGGCAACTGCGTCGAGGTCGCCGCCTGCCCCCACACCGTCCACGTCCGTGACTCCAAGCTCGCCGACAGCCCCGTCTTCACCGTCGACACGACGGCCTGGGACGCCTTCCTCACCTGGACCAAGTAAGGCGCCGCACACAGGTGCGTACGCGCCCTCCTTCGATCCAGACGGGGGCGTACGCACCTGTGGTCGCCTCCATCTGATGTATCTGAACCGTCTGGCAGGCACGGGAAAGTGATCGCAAACGCACTCCCGGCCCGACGCGCGATGCTTGATCGGGTCATGGAGCAGCACGGGGGCTGGCCCGGCCGGTCCCCGTGGATCAGGGAAGCCGTCGCCGGGCTACCGCGAGATCTGTTCGCTCCGGACCGGCTGTGGCACTGGGACGGGAACGCCTACGTCCCCGTGGACCGGGCCGTGGACCCCTCCCCGTGGGTCGAGTTGCTCTACGCCGACCCCGACGCGGCGGCCATCACCCAGGTCATTGACGGTCTTGCGACGTCGAGTTTGTCGTGCCAGGCCGTCGTGGTGGACATGCTCGACTCCCTCCTTCTGGAGCCCGGACACCGGGTGCTCGAACTCGGGACCGGCACCGGATGGAACGCCGCGCTGCTCGCGGAGCGGGTCGGTGCCGAGCGGGTCACCACAGTGGAGACGGACCCGACGGTGGCTCAGACCGCACGCGTACGGCTGCGGGAACACGCGCCGGGAGTCCGGGGCCGCGTCGGTGACGGGTCGCTCGGGGCCTCCGACCCCATCGCGCCCGCCACCGCTCCGTACGACCGGGTCATTGCCACATACGCCGTGGATCGCGTGCCCTGGGCGTGGGTGGCGCAGACCCGGCCCGGTGGGCGCATCGTGCTGCCGTGGGGTCGGCTCGGGCACGTCGCGCTCACCGTCGCCGACGACGGTCGTTCGGCGTCGGGGTGGGTGCAGGGGCTCGCGCAGTTCATGCCCGACCGCAACGCCGCCGCCACCGCGTCACCGGACTTCGTCGCCGTGCGCGGTCACGGCGAACCCCAGCACGAGGGGCCGTGGCGGCGCGACTTGGCGCCGTTGCGTGACGACTGGGACCTTCGCTTCACCTTGCGCGTCGCCCTTCCCGATCTCCACGTCACCGTCGCGGCCGATGACGACGGGCTGAACGCGTGGCTGTACGACGACGCCTCCTGGGCCGTGATCGCCGCGAACGGCGACGGGACCGCCACGGCCCACCAGGGCGGTACCCGTCGGCTGGCCGACGAACTCGACCGCGCCTGGGAGGCGTGGAGCGCGCTCGGGTGCCCCTCACGGTACGACTTCGGGCTGACGGTCGAGGAGCACCGGCAGTACGCGTGGGCGAAGGACCCCGTGACGGGGCCCCGCTGGCCGTAGGGCCCGCAGAAGAGTCAGCCCACGTCCGCCGGCAGCAACTGCTCCGTGAGCAGCCGGCGCACCCGCACCTCACGTTCAGGACCGGAGAGCCAGGTGTCCAGGAGGCGCCAGCCGTGGAAGTAGCCGAGGACGTACAGGGCCATGCCCGTGGACCGCAGGGTGGTCAGGGCCGTAGGCGTCTCGGTGTCGGCGAGCAGCGCCCAGCGGGAGAGGTACGCGGCCAGTTCCGAGTCCGGGCGGCCCTCGGCGGCCAGGAACGCCGCGTTCGCCCAGACGCCGAACAGCATGTTCTGGGCCCGGTGGACCGCGGCGAAGTCGCTGCCGTCCGGGGCGATGTCGTTCGGCCTCAGCACGTGGTCGGTCAGCCACGCCTGGGCCTGGTCGTCCGGGAAGACGATGTCCTGCGCGTGCAGGCCGAGCCCTTCGCTGATGACGAAGCTGGGGCCGAGCATGAACCGGACCTGTTGGTCGAGGAAGCCGCGTTCCTCGACCAGCTCCCGCTCCTTGAGCAGGGATTCGGCGATGTGGCCGGGGTGCCCCTCGTGGGCGACGACGTACAGCAGGTCGGCCAGGTTGAACGGCAGGTCGCGGTTGATGTGCAGGGTGGAGCGCACCCCGCCCTCGTACTCCCCGGCCGCCCGCTGCTCGGCCCGCACGCCCTCGCCCGTTCGGAACGGGTGTACGCCCTGCTCCACCGAGCCGGGCTCGACGGGCCCCGGCTCACCACCGCCGTCGGCGCCCTGACCTACTTCGTCCAGGGCTACACGGCCGCGGAGAACGTGTGGCGCACCCGCCAGCGCGACCCCGCCGCGGAGGGCGCGCTGCGGCGCCGGACCCAGGAGTACCTGGACCGCCGGGCGGAGCTGTATCCCACGCTCGCCCAGCACGCCGCACCGAGCGGCAGCGGCGGCGACTTCGACGCGTCCTTCCGGCTCGGCCTGGAGACCGTTCTCGACGGAATCGCGGCCCACACGCCCACCACTTGACCTCAAGATTGGTTGAGGTCATAGCGTTCCGGCCATGAGCATGGAGACCACGGCCTGGACGCAGGCATACCAAGCGATGCACGCCGAACAGGACCGGCGCCCCTTCAACCCCGCGACCATGCGTCGCATCTGGGCCTTCGCCCGCCCCCACCGCCGCGCGATCGGCGTCTTCCTCGTCCTCAGCGTGCTGACCGCGCTGCTCGCCGTCGCCACCCCCGTACTCGCCGGCCGCGTCGTCAACGCGATCGTGTCCGACGGCGCCGCCGAGACCGTCGTGCGACTCGCGCTGCTGATCGCCCTCATCGCCGTCGCCGAAGCCGGCCTCGGACTCGTCGAGCGCTGGTACTCCGCGCGACTCGGCGAAGGGCTCATCCTCGACCTGCGGCGGGCCGTCTTCGACCACGTGCAGAAGATGCCCGTCGCCTTCTTCACCCGCACCCGCACCGGCGCGCTCGTCAGCCGGCTGAACAACGACGTCATCGGCGCGCAGCGGGCGTTCAGCACCACGCTGTCGGGGGTCGCGGGGGACCTCGTCACGCTCGTGCTGACCCTCGTCGTGATGCTGACGCTGTCCTGGCAGATCACCCTGCTCGCCCTCGTCCTGCTGCCCCTCTTCGTCGTCCCGGCGCGCCGCATGGGGACCCGGATGGCCGCGCTCCAGCGCGAAGGGGCCCAGCTCGACGCCGAGATGGGGACGCGGATGACGGAGCGTTTCTCCGCGCCGGGCGCGACGCTGGTGAAGCTGTTCGGGCGGCCCGACGACGAGTCGCGGGAGTTCAGCGCGCGGGCGGCGCGGGTGCGGGACATCGGGGTGCGGACGGCGATGGTGCAGACCGTCTTCATCACCGCGCTGACCCTGGTGTCCGCACTCGCGCTGGCGCTGGTGTACGGACTCGGCGGCTGGTACGCGCTGCGCGGCAGCCTGGAGCCCGGCTCCGTCGTCGCGCTCGCGCTGCTGCTGACCCGGCTGTACGCACCGCTGACCTCGCTCGCCGGTGCGCGGGTGGAGGTGATGGGTGCGCTCGTCAGCTTCGAGCGGGTCTTCGAGGTGCTGGACCTCAAGCCGCTGATCGACGAGCGGGCGGACGCCCGGAAGGCGCCGGAGGGGCCGGTGTCGGTGGAGTTCGCGGACGTGACGTTCGCGTACCCGTCGGCGGACAAGGTCTCGCTCGCGTCGTTGGAGGAGGTCGCCGCGCTCGACACCCACGGCGGCGAGGACGTCCTGCGCGGGATCTCCTTCCGCGCGGAGGCCGGGCAGACGGTGGCGCTCGTCGGCACCTCGGGCGCGGGCAAGTCGACGATCGCGAGCCTGCTGCCGCGGCTGTACGACGTGGACGGCGGCGCGATCCGCGTCGGCGGGGAGGACGTGCGCGACCTGTCCGCGGCCTCGCTGCGCGGCACGGTGGGCATGGTCACCCAGGACGGGCACCTCTTCCACGAGTCCGTGCGCGCGAACCTGCTGCTGGCGCGGCCGGACGCGACGGAGGACGAGCTGTGGTCGGCGCTGGAGCGGGCCCGCTTGACCGACCTCGTACGGTCCCTGCCGGAAGGGCTCGACACCGTCGTCGGCGAGCGCGGCTACCGGCTGTCGGGCGGCGAGCGCCAGCGGATGACGATCGCGCGGCTGCTGCTGGCGCGGCAGCGGGTGGTGATCCTCGACGAGGCGACGGCACACCTGGACAACACGTCGGAGTCGGCGGTGCAGGCGGCCCTCACGGAGGCGCTGGCGGACCGTACGGCGCTGGTCATCGCGCACCGGCTGTCCACGATCCGCTCGGCGGACCTGATCCTGGTGGTGGAGGCCGGCGAGATCGTGGAACGCGGTACGCACGAGGGGCTGTTGGCGCAGGACGGGCGGTACGCGGAGCTGTACCGCACGCAGTTCGCACGCGGCGAGAAGGCTGCCGTCAGCTGACCGCGAACTGTTTCGGCACGGCCGGCGCCCGGGGTGGGTGCCGGCCGTGCCGTAGCCTGTGCCGCATGCATCGATGGCGTACCAGCACCCCGCCGCCCCGCGGCTGAGCGGGGTGACCTCCGGGCCCGGCCGATGAGCGAAGTCCGCTCGGCCGAGGCCCTGTTCGCGCATGTCCGCGCGACCGCGACGCGCCCCGCTTCTGGCGACCTCTGAACACGCCTCGAAGACGGAGCTTCCTTTCATGTCTGCAACAAGGACCTCACCCTCCCCTGCCCGAACGCCGCTCAACGGCACCGCACTCCTCGTCGTCGCGGGCGTCCTGTGGGGCGCGGGCGGCCTCGCCGGGTCGTACCTCGCGGACCGCGCCGGCCTCGGCCCCGTGGCGGTGGCCGCCTACCGACTGCTGTGCGGGGGCACGCTGATCGTGCTGTACGCGATGGCCACGGGCACCCGGCCGGCGGGGGCCGGCAGGGCGGTGTGGCTACGGGTCGGGTTCTCCGGGCTGCTGCTCGCCACCTTCCAGGCGGCGTACTTCGCGGCGGTGGTCGCGACGTCGGTGGGCCTCGCCACGCTCACCACGATGGTGGCGGCTCCGGTGATGATCACCGCGGGCGCGGCACTGCTCGACCGGCGGCTGCCGGACGCCCGCACGGCCGGCGCGGTCGCTTTGGCCGTCGTCGGACTCTTCCTGCTGCTGGGCGGCGACGACGTGCCCGGTGGCCCCGTGCTCGCCGGGACGGCGCTCGCGCTGCTGGCCGCGGCGAGCTTCGCGACGTTCTCCCTCTGGTTCGCCCGCCGCACCACCCCCGCGAACGCGGCCGACCTGGGCCTCGGCTTCCTGACGGGCGGCCTGGTGCTGCTCCCCTCCGCCGCGGCGTCCGGCATGACGCTCCCGCTGCGCCCCGACGCGGTCGGCGCCCTGGCCTTCCTGGTCCTCCTGCCGACCGCGGTGGCGTACGTCGCGTACTTCACGGCCCTCCGCGTCGTGCGCCCGACGGCGGCGGTGATCGGCGTGCTGCTGGAGCCCCTGACGGCGACGGTGCTGTCGGTCGCGTTCGCGGGGGAGCGGTTGGCCACGGCGCAGGTGTGCGGCGCGGTGGTGGTCCTCGCGTCCATCGCGTTCCAGTCCTCGGGGCCACGCCCCGAGCGCCCCGCCGTCTCGGGCTAGCCCACGCCCCGCCCCCTACGCCCTGAGGGCGTGGGGGGACCCCAGCGCCCCTGTTTCGCTTCCCCCGCCATTCGCCTACGGGCTGCGGCGGAGGTTTGAGGGACGCAGGGGATTCCCGTGCCCGCGAGGCGCAGGGGCGGGGCAGCACGGGCGCCCCTGCGCAGTCACCGCGCACCCCGCATGCGCAAACCCCGTTCGCGCGCCGCGTCCCGCGCCTACAGTGGCTGACCGCGGACGCGCGCGCGGGCGGATCGGGGGAGCGCATCATGGACGGGCAGCAACAGCACGCGGCGCATCGCGCGTTGGTCGTGGGGATCGAAGGTGCGGCCGACGCCGACGACCTCGACGACCTCGACCGCGCCGGCACGCCCCCACGCGCCCACCTCCCTTACGCCCCCGCCTACGCCACCCGCATCCAAGACGCCCTGCGCGCCTTCGGCTACCGCACCCCCGACCACCCCCACGACCCCGCCTCCACCGCACCCGCGCTCCAGAGCGCCGTCGAGCGCGTCCTCGCCTCCGGGCCCGGGTACGTCGTCGTGCACCTCCTCACACATGGCGAACTCGGCAGGAGCGGCGCCCTGTACGCCGTCGGCGGAGACGGCGCGCGGACCGGGACCGGCGTCGAGCAGTGGCTGAGGTCCGTCGAGGACGCCGAGCCCGCCGACTCCGCGCCGTACGTGCTGTTCCTGTTGGACCTGTGCTTCGCGGGCGGCACGGCCCGGCTGCCGTGGCAGCACGCGCTGCGCGCGGAGGAGCGCCGGACGTGGGTGATGTCCGCGAACGAGATCGACGAACCGGCCTGGGAGGGCTGGCTGTCGCGGGCCGTCGCCGAGGTCCTGGAGTCGTTCGTCGACGGCCGGCTCCGGGTCGACCCGTCCGTGTCGCACGTCCCGTTGGACTTCTTCTCCCGCGAGGTGCGGCAGCGCGTCGCGGCGTACGTGGCGGAGGGCGCCGGCCAGGTGCAGCGGGTGCTGCCGCCCGCCCCGGAGTCCGGCGCCGACCTGCCGCACTTCGCCTTCTTCCCCAATCCCCGTTACGGAACGGGCACCGTCGAGGGGCCGCGCGCCGAGTTGGACCGGCTGGCCGCGCCGCTCTTCGACGAGGTGGCGGACGTACGGCACTTCACGGGGCGGGCGTCCGGCACCGAGGGCGTCTTCGGGGACGACCGGAAGGGCCTGTTCCGGGGCCGGGACGCGGAAGTGCAGGCGCTGTCCGCGTGGCTGCGGGGCGAGGGCGGGGACCTGTGCGTGCTCACGGGGAAGGCGGGCGTGGGCAAGTCGGCGCTGCTCGGGATGCTGGTGTGCGCGGCGCACCCGCTCCTGCGGGCCGAGGCGCACTGGCTGTGGCAGTCGCTCAGCGAACCGCCGCCGGTGGTCGACCGGCTGGCGGTGGTGCACGCGCGGCAGCGCTCGGTGGCCGACGTGATGGGCGCACTGGGGCGGCAGTGGGAGCTGGGACGGGTGAGCACCGCAGAGGAGGTCGTGTCCGCGCTCGACGGCCAGCGGGCCGTGCTGGTGCTGGACGCGTTGGACGAGGCCGAGCACCCGCGCGAGCTGGCGGCGGCGCTGCTCACCCTCGCGCCGGTGTGCCGGATGCTCGTCGGCGTCCGTCCCGAGCTCCGGTTCCGGGCGCTGTTCCGGCGGGCCGGCCGCGCGGGACGCGTCGACCTGAACAAGGTGTCGCGGCGTCGGCTCCACGGCGAGCTTCGCGCCTACGTGCGCGATGTCCTGCGGGTGTCGCCGCGGTACTCGGCCGCGGGCCTCGAAGCGACCGTCGACGAACTCGCCGACGGCATCGCCCGGACGCTGACCCGCAGGAAGAACAAGCAGTACGGCGAGTTCCTGGTGGCCGCGCTGTATCTGCGGCACCTGGTGCTGCGGGCGGCCCCGGTCGACCCCGGCGAAGTGCACCGGCTCAGCACCGCCGTACCGCGCGACCTGGGACAGCTGCTCCACCTCGACCTGGGCTTGGACCTCGACGGCGACGAGGGGCCGCAGGACACGCCGTGGCTGCGGGAGGTGCTGTCGGCGCTCGCGTACGCACGGGGCGCGGGGATGCCGGAGGAGGTCGTACGGGCGACGGCACCGGCCTTCCGCAAGGACGGTGGAGATCCCGACACAGACGGGGGTCCCGACATCGGTGGCGACACGGGTGGGGGTCCCGACATCGAGGAAGTCCGCACGGTCCTGGAAGCCGCGCGCTTCTACCTGCGGCGGGACGTCGACGCCGAGGGACGCACCGTGTACCGCCTCTTCCACCAGGGGCTCGCGGACCGACTGCGGGCCGCCGCCGGCCCCACGCGCACGGACGCCGTCCTCACCCGGCTGCTCGCGCTCGCCGGCACGCCCCGCCACTGGCACACGGCCGAACCGTACGTCCTGCGGCACGCGGCCCGGCACGCCGCCGAGGCGGACCGGCTGGCGGAGCTGCTGGGCGACACCCAGTTCCTGGTGCACTCCCCGCCGGAGCACCTGATGCCGCTGCTCGCACCGTTGGGCTGGGCGGCCCTGCGCCTGCACGAGGTGCCGCCGTCCGCCGAGTCGTACGCCAAGCACGTCGACTCGCTGCGCGATCTGGACCCCTCGCAGCGCCATCTGTTCCTGGCCGTCGCAGCCGCGGCCAAGGGGAAGTCGAAGGCGGTCGAAGCGCTGTCCCCGGGGTGCCCGTGGCGCGTGCGGCAGATCGGGTCCATGCCGCTGAGCCAGGCCCATGTGCAGATGCCCGACAACGAATGGGCCACGGTGGACCGGCGCTCCCCCATCCACACGACGGTGACGGCGGACGTCGACGGACGACCCCATTTGTTGGTCGGTTCGGCGGGCGGGCACGTCCACCTGTGGGACCTGGTCGAGGGGCGCGAGTCAGTCGGGTACAGCGGCGGAGGGAACGCCGAGCACGCGGCCGACGCGAGCCTCACCTCCTTGGACGGGAACCCCTTCGCGGTCACCGTGCACACGTACTCCCTCCCCGGCACACCCTCTTCCCAGCTGCGCCTGTGGCAGTTGCCGAAGATGCAGACGGTCCGGCACGAGAGGTTCGGCGATCGGCTGGACCTCGGCAGCGTCACCTGCACCACGGTGGACGGCCGTGAGGTGGCCGTGCTGTGCGGCAGCCAGGAACCGCGGTGGCGCACCCCGGACGGCGTGCTGCTGATGTGGGACCTGCGGGAACACCGGGCGATCGGGGAGCCGTTGGTGTCCGAAGGCGCGCCGCTGGGCTGTGTGGCGGCGGCACCGGACGGCACGGCGCACGTGGTCACCGGCGCCCACGACGGCACGGTGGGCCTGTGGGACCTGTCCGCGCGGACCCGGGTCCGGACGTTCACGGGCCACAAGGGGCCCGTCTTGGCGGCCACGACCGTCGCCGTCGACGGCCGCCCCCACGCCGTGACCGGCGGCGCGGACGGCACCGTACGCGTCTGGGACCTGGCGACGGGCGCGGCCGTGCACACCCTCGCGGGCCACGGCCAGACCGTGTGGTGCGTGGCCTCCGCCGCCCTGGGCGACCGCCCCCACGCCGTCACGGGCGGCGCGGACCGGACCGTACGCGTCTGGGACCTGGCGACGGGCGCCGTGCGGGAGACGCTCCGGCTGCCGAGCGTGCCGCGGAGCCTCGCCGTCGCGTCCGACGGCAGCCTCCTCGTCGCCTTGAAGGACACCGTCGTCGCCCTGAAGCCCGGCCCCCACCTGCCGCCTCTGGCACCCGGCCCCCACCTGCCGCCTTTGACGCCCTGCCCCTGACCCGTACGGCCAACACCCGGGAGCACATCGTCATGTCCCTCGTCGTCGCAGTCCACGGCATCGGCAACCACAAGGCCGGCCGCGCGCCGGAAGAGGTCGCCGCCCACCGGGCGGGCGAATGGAGCGCGCACCTCGCGCAGGGGTCGGGCGCCGAACTGCCCGCAGGTGCACTGGCCTTCGCGTACTACGCGCACCATCTGCACGCGGCGATGCCGGTGTCCCAGGGCCGGTCCGATGACGCGCTGGACCGGCTCACCCCGGAGGAGGTCGCGCTGGTGACCCGGTGGACGGCGGAGCTGGACCTGCCCCGGATCACCGCGCAGGGGCGTCTCGCGGTGCCGCTGCGGCAGCTCGCCTCCGTGGTGGCCAAGCGCTTCTCCCTGGACGGCCGGCTCACCCGCGCCTTCATCGCGCTGGCCGCCCGCGAGGTCAACACCTATCTGCGGGCCCCGGACGCGCCGGCCCGGCTGGCGGCGCGCGAGGAGGTCGCCGCGGTGATCGCGGCGCACCGGCCGCGGGTGGTGCTCGCGCACTCGCTGGGCACGGTCGTCGCGTACGAGGCGCTGCACGCCCACCCGGAGCTGGAGGTGGAGCTGCTGGTGACGTTGGGGTCGCCGCTCGCCCTGCCGCACGGGGTCTTCCACCGGCTGCTGCCGGCCCCGGTCGACGGCCGCGGCAGCCGACCGCCGGGGGTGGCCCGCTGGGTGAACCTGGCCGACCACGGGGATCCGGTCGCCGTCCCCCGCCCGTTGAAGCGCTACTTCCCCGACATCGACCTGGACCTGCCGGAGAGCGTGCGGCTCGTGGACTTCCACTGCGCGCGGAGCTATCTGCGCAGCCCGGCGCTGGCGGCGACGCTCGCGCCGTACCTGTGAGGCGGGGCGGGCCGCACACTCCTTCGCGGCCCGGCCCGCCCCGTCCCCGCTCGGTGCGTGGCATCCGGGTGGGTGAACGGGTCCAGGGCAGCGGCCCCGCGGGCTAACGCAGGTCGGGCGTACGAGCCAGGACCGCCAGGTCCAGACTGCCGGCGCCGTCGCCCCGGGCCGCCGCCCGCTTCGCCAGCCCGGCCGCAGCTTCGGCCATCGGCAACACCCCCGTGGCTGCCGATGCGTCCTCCACCACCGACACCGCCAGCGTCAGGTCCTTCACCAGCCCGTCGACGGTGAAGTCGGCGTCCTCGTAGGCGTCCTGGTCCAGTCGCTCGCGCTTGCGGCCCACGACGTGGCCGAGCGGCCCCATCTGGAGGACGTCCAGCACCTGCGTGCGGGGCAGTTCGAGTACGGCGCCGAGCTGTACGGCGTCGTGCAGCGCGCCCATCGCCGTGCCGAGCGTCAGATTGGCGATCAGCTTGAAGCCGGCCGCGGTGCCCACGGGCCCGGTGTGGCGCCGGCTGCCCTCGCGCGACCAGGCCAGCAGTACGGGCTCGGCGGCGCGCGCGTCGTCCTCGTCGCCCGCGGTCAGGACGTGCAGCGCCTTCTTCCGTACGGCCGGCACCGAGCCGAGGACCGGCGCCTCCAGATAGCGCAGGCCCGCCGCGCGCACCCCGCTCTCCAACCGGCGCGCCTCGTGGGGCGCGAGGGTGGTCGCATTGACGACGAGCGCGCCAGGGCACGCGCCGGAGGCGACGCCGTGCGGCCCGAGCAGCACCGCGTCCGCCGCCGGCCCGTCGAAGACCATGACCACGACGACCTCGGCGTCCCGCACCGCCTCGGCCGGGGTCGCGGCGGTCGACTCCGGCTTCGGCGTACGGTTCCAGGCGCTCACCTCGTGGCCGTCGGCGGCGAGGGCGGCGGCGAACGCCGCGCCCATCCGGCCGAGGCCGCACACCGCGACCTTCATCGGACGCCCTCCCCTTGCGCCGGCGCGCCACCCGCCCGCTCCTCCGGGAGCACCGCGAACGCCTCGACTTCCAGGAGGAGTTCGGGCCTGAAGAGCGCGGCCACCTGCACGGCACTGCTGGCGGGCAGGCGGTCGGCGCTCACGTACGCGTCGCGCGCGGCGCGCACCGCCGGCAGATGGGCGATGTCGGTGACGAAGTACGTCAGCTTGATGACGTCGCCGAAGTCCGCGCCGACGTGGGCGAGGCAGCGGCGCAGGTTCTCGAAGACCTGGCGCGCCTGGGCCGCGGGGTCGCCCTCCCCCACGATGTCGCCGTTCTCGTCGTTGGCGATCTGCCCGGAGATCGCGACGAGGCGGCCGGTGCCCATGACGACGTTGGTGTAGCCGGTGCCGGGGGCGACGCCCCGGGGGTTGGGCACGTACGTGAGCCGACTCGATGATGCGGGTGCGGTGGGTGTCGTGCTGCTCGTGTCGTTCGTGTCGCTGGTGTCGTTCCTGTTGCTCATGCGGGAATCCTGACCCGCACCGCACCATTCCACTAGCGCATATCCCGCAGATCACCCATGCGCCAGCCGCATACCCTGACACGGTGCCCCTCATGGACGTCATCGCTCTCCGCTCCTTCCGCGAGGTCTGCCGACTGGGCTCGATCAGCGCAGCCGCGCAGGCGCTGGGCTACACGCAGTCCGCGCTGTCCCGCCAGATCGCCGCGCTGGAGTCCCGGCTGTCCGCCCCCCTGCTGGAGCGCCACGCCCGTGGCGTCCGCCCCACCCCGGCGGGCTCGGTGCTGCTGGAGCACGCGGTGGCGATCCTCCAGCGCGTGGAGCGTGCGGAACGCGACGTCGCGGCGTCCCGGGAGCGGCCCGTGACCACCCTCCGGGTGGGCGGCGTCCCCACGGCGTCGGCGACGCTGCTCCCCCGGGCGCTGAGCCTGTTCCTCGCCGACGACGGGCCGGACGGCTCCGCGTCGGACCGTGCCGCACCGACGCCACGCGCGGACGTACGCGTCGTCTTCGTCGAGGACTTCACGCCGCGGCTGCTCGGCCGGCTCCGGGAGGGCGAGTTGGACGTCGCCGTCGTCACGGACTACCCGCCCGGGCTGCCCGCCGAAGCCCACGACCGCGACGGCGGCCGGGACGGCATCGCGCTGACCCACCTCCTCGACGACGCGTTGCGGTGCGCGCTCCCCCGCGGCCACCGGCTCGCCGCCCACGACGACATCCACGGCGACGGCAGCCACGGCGCGGGCACCCCGCTCGACCTCGCCGAACTCGCCGACGAGACCTGGGTCGAGGACTACGAGGGCGCCGCGGCCGTGCTGTCCGCCGCCTGCGCCCGCGCCGGCTTCGCACCCCGCGTCGACATCGCCTGCGGCAGTTGGCTGGGGAAGCAGGCGTTCGTGGCCGCGGGCCACGGCGTGATGCTGGTGCCGGGTCTGCTCGTCCCGGCGCTGCGGCCCGACCTGCTGATCCGGCCGCTCGTCGACCCGCCGTACCGGGGCGTGTACGCGGCGACGGGCCCGCGCCCGTCGGCGTCCGCCGGACGGTTCGTACGGGCGCTCCGCAGGGCCGGGTCCAAGTCGTAGCCCCAGGCATCGGCATCATGGAGGGAACGGCCGGGCACCAGAACGCTCCCGGCCCGCACCCCCACCCCGTCCCCGACCCCCTAGGCAGGAAAATGAGAGCCTGCGAACCACCCCCCCATCCCGCCCAACGCAGCCCCTTGTGGGCCGCCTTCAGTTGGTCCTTCATCGCACTGAGCGTGGCGTACGCGACCGCGCTGCTCATGCTCCTTCCCGAGTCGAACGACTGCCGCTACGCCGCCTCGGCGAACGGCGACATGACCGACACGGGTTACGACGTCTTCCCGCCCGACCAGTGGTGCGAGTACGAGAACTCCGGCCGGGTCTCCAAGGCGTCGTCGGCCCCGCCGTGGGTCCCTCCGGTGCTGTGGACCGCAACGGCGCTGACGGTGCTCTTCGCCGTCTGGGCCCTGGCGGACAAGCGCCTCGGCGGGCGCAGCCGGGCCCCGAACCGCCCCGCGCCTGACGGGGCCTGATCACGGGATCCTCCCGTACGCACGTCAATCGGGGTTGACATCGGCCCAGATGTCAACCCAGGATGACGGCACGCGGTCCGTCGCCCTCCGGAGGTCCCCGTGCGCTTGCCCGTGCGCTTTCCGCTGCCCGTCCCCCCGCCCGCTCGACGCGGCCGGTCGCGCACGTCCCGCGTCCGCGCGCTGCTCGCCACCGGGGTGGCAGCCGGACCCCTCTTCGTCTCGGCCTTCGCCGTCCAGGGCGCCCTGCGCGCGCACTACGACGGGCGGCGCCACCCCGTCAGTTCGCTCGCGCTCGGCCCGTACGGCCGGGTGCAGACGGCGAACTTCCTGACCACCGGCGCCCTCACCCTCGCCCTCGCGGAAGGGCTGCGCCGAACGCCCGGCCACGGCTCGACGTGGGGACCGCGGCTCGTCGCGGGCTGGGGCGTCGGCCTGCTGGGCGCCGGCGCCTTCGTCACCGACCCCGTCGGCGACTATCCGCCCGGCGCTCCACAGGACCCGGACATCACCGTCCCGGGCGGCCTGCACGACGCGTTCTCGCTCCTCGCCTTCGGCTCGCTGATCGCGGCCGAGGCGAGCTACGCCCGCGCCTGCCGCGCCAGCGGCGAGCACGGCTGGGCGGCCGGCTCCGCCGCGGCGGCGACCGTCACCGCGGCGACCTTCCTCTACTCCGGCTGGGCCTTCGGCCGCCCCGACGCCCCGGGCCGCCGGGCCGGCCTCGCCCAACGCACCTCGATCACAACGGGCTGCGCCTGGCTGACGCTCCTGGCCCTACGCACCCTGAAGACCACGCGCTAGGCCCGCTCTTCCGGATCTTGCCGGGTCGCGTGCCCCTGGCACCGCTCCCCCTGGGCCTTCGGCCCGGGAGGTACCCCCAAGCCCTCGGGGTGTGGGGGGAGGAACTACGCGACAAGCCACAGACGGCCCGCAGAGGCCAACGCACCCCGCAGGGAGACGGCGAGGCTGCCCCACGGCCCACCCGCACCGCGGGCTACGCGTCGCCGAGGAGGCGCCACGCCGTGAGCGCCAACCTCGCCCGCAGCAGCCCGCGCGGCGAGGTGAGTTCGACGCCCAGCACCTCGCCAACGCGCTCCACGCGGCGCGCGACGCTGCTGTGGTGCAGGTGCAGCAGCTCCGCGGCGCGGCGGAGGGAGCCGGTGGTGCAGTACGCGTCCAGCGTCGCCAGGTCGTCCGGGCCGTCGGGAGCGGCGGCCAGCGCCGCGACCGCGGCCACGTCGGCGTCCGCCCGCACCGCACCGGCCGGCACCTGCGCGAGCAGCGCCAGCGCGCCCAACTCGGCGTATTCGACGAACGGTTCGCGCTCCGTGGTGAAGCGCAGGGCGGTACGGGCCTGCCACCACGACCGGTCCGGGCTGCCCGTACCCCCCACACCCGCCCGCACCCCCGCCGGAAGCACCGCGAGCGCGGCCCGGTCGACCGCGGTGGCCAGCACCACGCCCGCGTCCGCGAGCGGCGCCGCCTTCACCAGGCCGGCCGGGCACAGCAGCGCGCCGATCCGGTCGAGCGGCAGCCGCGACCGGACGGCGACGACGCGTACGGGCGCCTCGACCGCGAACCCCAGCAGCCGCAGCGCCCGCGCCCGCGCCGCCTCGTCGCAGTCGGTGCTGATCACCAGCTCGACGAGGGCGGGGTCCGCCATGGTCGTACGGGCCGGCCCGTACCGTTCGACGACGGACGTGACCGCGATCGCGAGCCGGTCGAGGACTTCCTCGTCGAGGGGTCCGGGCGCCTCGGGCCGTTCCAGCCAGACCGTGCCGATGGCCTCCTCGTCGAGGGTGACCGGCAGTTCGGCCGACACGACGGAGGACGGCTGCGACAGCTCGCGTCCGTCGGGGCCGACCCGGACCGTCCACCCCGTGCCGTGCAGCCGGATCCCCACCACGCACTCGGCCAGCCCCGCCGTCGCCCGGGCGAGCGCCGGCAGGTCCACCCGACGGCGCATCAGGGTGTCGTAGAACATGACGATGCGGATCGCGCCCTCGGCCTGCGCGTCCAGGTGCGACAACCGTGCAGCGAGTGCCTCCATGGCTGGAGGATAGGGCGCGGCCCCGGACCGGCGGCGCGCCGATCGGCGCGCGACCCGGCCCGGACGCCCGACGGTCGGCGGACGGCTCCGCGGCCCGCACCGGCGAGGATCGTCGGCATGGATCCCGAACTCGAAGCCTTCCTGCCCCTGTTCGCCCGCCCCGACCTGTCCGACCCGTTCGCGATGCGCAAGGACTACGCCGACCGCTCCGCGTCCCGGCCCGCGCCCGACACCTCGGGCATGACCGTCGAGGACCGCACGGTCCCCGGGGACCCGGACGTGCCCGTACGGGTCTACGTGCCGCACCAGGCGCGCGGCGCCGTCGTCTGGATGCACGGCGGCGGGTGGGTCATGGGCGACCTGGAGACCGAGCAGCACTGGGCCGCCCGGATCGCCGCGGGGTCCGGCGCGGTGGTGGTCTCGGTGGGGTACCGGGTGTCGCCCGAACACCGCTTCCCCGCCGCGCTGGACGACGCATACGCCGCACTTGAGTGGACGGCCGCGCACGCCGCCGACTTCGGCGTCGACCCGGAGCGCGTCGCGGTCGGCGGCCACAGCGCCGGCGGCAACCTCGCCGCGGCGCTCGCGCTGCGCGCCCGGGACGAACAGGGCCCGCGGATCCACTTCCAGCTCCTGAACGAGCCCTCGCTCGACGACCGCCAGGAGACCTGGTCGCAGCGGAACTTCACCGACACCCCGTGGGCGAACCGGGAGATGGTGGGCGCGTGCTGGCGGCACTACCTGGGGACGACGCCCGCCACGCCGTACGCCGCACCGGGGCGCGCCACCGACCTGTCCGGGCTGCCGCCCGCGTACGTCTCGTCCGCGGAGTTCTGCCCGAACCGGGACGAGAACGTCGACTACGCGGTGCGCCTGCTCCAGGCGGGCGTCTCCGTCGAACTGCACCAGTGGGCGGGGACGTTCCACGGCTCGCAGGCGGTGCTGTCCGCGGACGTCTCCCAGCGGCAGATCGCCGGCGTGTGCGCGGCCCTGCGCCGGGCCCTGGCGGAGTGAGCCCCGCCATGACCGCGACGACCGTGACCCCGATCGACCTCTTCGCCTCCTTCCTCCGCCTCCACCGCGACGGCCACGTGAGCGTCACACCACAGGAGTTCGACCCCGCGTGGGACGCCTGGCAGGTGATGGCCTTCCACGCGGAGACCGACGCCGACGTCCACGCCGACCACTGGGAGGTGCACGAGGAGGCGGACGAGGTCGTCGCCTGCCTCAGCGGCGGCATCCGCCTCCACCTCCGCCCCCGGGAGGCGGCGGAGGCGGAATCCGTCGAGCTGCCGGCCGGCACCGCGGTCGTCGTCCCGCGCGGACGCTGGCACCGCATCGAGCTCACCGCCCCCAGCGACATCCTGTCCGTGACGCTGCCGCACGGCAGCCGTCTGGAGCCGCGAATCTGACTACCTGTCATTCTTTCGGCTGCTGCGGATGATCGGGCGCCAGAGCCCGCCAGGCGATGGCGCCACCGGCGACGGCGAACGCGGCGCAGACGAGCATCGCGACGCTCTGGGCCCGGGTGAACGCGAGGTGCGCGGCGTCGATCACGTCCCGCTGTCCGTCAGCGAGTTCGCTCAGCGTGCTGCCGAGGGACGAGCCGGACCGTACGTCCAGCGCCGCGGGCGCGAAGTGCCGGTAGCCCGCGGCGACGGTGGAGCCGACGAACGCCACGCCCAGGGCGACGCCCAGTTGCTGATGGGTGTCGTTGAGGGCCGACCCCATGCCCGCGCGGTCCGGCGGCACCGCCCCGAGGACGGTGGTGTGCACGGCCGGCGACGCGAGCCCCGAGCCGACGCCGGCCAGCAGCAGCCCCGTCGCGACGAGCGCGTAATGACTGGTGGGCGTCAGCAGGGCGAGCACGGCGAAGCCGGCCGCGGTGACGGTGAAGCCCGCGACGATCGCGCGCCGGTGGCCGATCCGGGCCGGCAACCGGGCGCCGACGGGCGAGCCGGCGACCACCCCGACGGCCAGCGGCACGACCGCGAGGCCCGCCCGCACCGGTGAATAGCCCATGACGTGTTGGAGGTGCTGGGTCAGCACGAACAGCACGCTGCCGGTGCCGACGGCGAGGACCGCGACCGCGGCGCTGGCCCCGACGAACCGACGGTCCCGGTACAGCCCCGTGTCGACCATCGGCGACGGTGCGCGACGCTGTCGCGCCCGGAACACCACGGCGCCGACGACCGTCGCGGCGAGGGAGCCGAGCACGGTCGGCGACAGCGGGCCGTGGTCGGCGACGAAGGTCACCGCGGCCACGAACGCCCCCATGGCCAGCGTCATCGCCGCCGCGCCGACCACGTCGACCGGCCGGTTCCGCCGGTCGCGGGACTCCGGGACCAGCCAGCCGACGAGCACGATCGCGACCGCGGCGAGGACGGCGTTGATGACGAAGACCCCGGGCCAGCCCCACTCGTCCACCAGCACCCCGCCGACCAGCGGCCCGGCCGCCATCGCGGCCGAGCCGACCGCCGACCAGACCGCGAACGCCTTGACGCGCTCCTCGGGGTCGAAGACGTGCACGAGGATCGCCAGCGTCCCCGGCATGACCAGCGCCGCACCGGCGCCCATGACCGTGCGGGCCGCGATCAGCCAGCCCGTGGACGGCGCGAAGGCCGCGCCCAGCGAGGTCAGGAGGAGGATCGCGAGCCCGACGACGACCGTCAGTCGGCGTCCGTAGCGGTCCGAGAGCAGCCCGGCGGCGACCAGCAGCCCGGCGAAGACGACGACGTACGCGTTGACCACCGCCTGCAACTCGGCCGGGCCGGCGCCGAGGTCGTCCTCGATGGTCGGTATCGCGACGTTGAGGACGGTGTTGTCGACGACGATCACCGTCAGCGCGACGCAGACCGCACCCAGGATCACCCACCGCCGCGGATCGCGTCCCTCGCTCACCACGCCCTTTGCTTCTTCTCCTACAGCCATGACTAAACCCTACAGTGTTGGATTCATCCAGTGTCGATAGACTGCGACGCGTGGTGGAGAAGGCGAAGAACGACGCGAAGGACAGCGACAAGGGCAAGGGCAAGGACGGGGCGCCCGGCGCGGTGTGGTTCCGCGAGCCGCAGCGCCGCCGCAGGTCCCCCGGGCTGAGCCGGGAGCGGATCGTCGCGACGGCCGTCGACCGGCTCGACCGCGAGGGCGTGGACGGGCTGAGCCTGCGCAAGATCGCCGCCGATCTCGACGCGCACGCCACCAGCCTGTACTGGCACGTCCCGACCAAGGGTGACGTGCTCGACCTCGCGATCGACGAGGTGTTCGCGGAAATCTCCCTCCCGGACGACCACCGCGCCCTGGACTGGCGGGAGGTCGTCCTCGCCTACATGCGGGAGCTACGGGCCATGCTGCTGCGCCACCCGTGGGCGGCGTCGCTCGCCGGCACCCGGCCGCTGGCCGGACCGCACGCGCTGGAACGCTCCGAGGCCGTGTACGCGGCGCTCACCCGGGCCGGCTTCGCGGGCCCCGTGCTCGCGGCGACCGCCGCGGCGGTGTCGAACCTCGTCATCGCCACCGCCTCGACCCAGGCCGCCTGGGCGGAACGGGCCGAGGCCGGCAGCCGGGACGCGCTGCGCGGGCTGATCACCGAACGGCACGAGCTGTACCCGACGTTGGCCGCGCACCTGGAGGACTTCCTCGGCGACTGGGACACCCAGTTCGAGATCGCGGCACGGACCCTCGTCAAGGGCCTCGCCGCCCAGCGCACGGAGGGGCAGGCGTAAGGACACGTGCCGGGCGTCACGGGCGGAGCCCCGAGGCCCCCGCCCGTCATGCCCGTGCACGCACCGGCTCAGCCCGCCACCGGCACCTCCGTACGATCGGCGACGCGGCCGGCGGCCAGTTCCAGGCGCGTTCCGGTGAACCGGGCCCGTACGCGGCGGTCGTGGGTGACGACCACGACCGTGCCCGGGTAGTCCACCAGCGCCTCCTCCACCTCCTCCACCAGGGCGGGCGAGAGGTGGTTCGTCGGCTCGTCCAGCAGCAGGAGGTCCACCGGGTCGCCGACCAGGCGGGCCAGCTCGATCCGGCGCTGCTGCCCGTACGACAGCTCGCCCACCCGCAGCCGCAGGTCGGCCGGCCCGAACAGGCCCAGCGACAGCAACTCGTCGACGTGCTCGTCCGGATGGCCCGGCCGGCCGTGGGCGAACGCCTGCGGCAGCGTCAGCCCCGGCGGCCAGGTCGTCGCCTCCTGCCGCAGGTGCCCGACCCGGCCGCGGGTGCGCACCGTTCCGGCGTCCGGGCGCAGTTCGCCGGCGAGCACCCGCAGCAGCGTCGTCTTGCCCGCGCCGTTGGGCCCGGTGACCAGCAGCCGCTCGCCGCGGCCGATCAGCAGCCGCGGCACGTCGAGCCGATCCCCGACCCGTACGCCGACGAGTTCGGCCGCCGGCTGCGGCGCTTCCCCCTCGTCCCCGGCCGCGGTGGTGAGGCGGCCGGTGAACACCAGCGGGTCGGGCGGCGGTGCGACGGGGTTCGCCGTCAGCCGCGCGACACGCTCCTTCGCGTTGCGGATGCGGCCCGTCGCGCCGTGCCCGCGGCTGCGGGGGCGGAACCCGGCCAGCGGCAGCTTCCGCGGGATGGCGTCGAGCCGGTCCGCGTTGGCCGCGGCCAGCCGCCTGCTGCGGGCGAGTTCCGCGCTCCACTGCTCGTACTCCTCAAGCCGGCGCCGGCGTTCGGCGGCCTTCGCGGCGAGGTGGCCGTCGTAGCCGTCGCCGTACCGCGTCACCCGCCCCTCGCCGACCTCCAGGACCGTGGGGGTGACCCGCTCCAGGAACACCCGGTCGTGGGTGACCGCGAGGACGGTCCCGCGGTGCGCCCGCAGATGCGTCTCCAGCCAGCCCACGGCCCGGTCGTCCAGGTCGTTGGTGGGCTCGTCCAGCAACAGCAGTTCGGGCCGCGCGGCCAAGGTGGCGGCCAGCGCGAGCCGCGCCCGCTCGCCGCCGGACAGCGCGCCCAGCGCCCTGGTGCGCGCCAGCCCCGGCAGCCCGAGCCCGTGCAGCGCGACGTCGACGCGGGCGTCCGCCTCGTAACCGCCGCGCGCCTCGAAGCGGGCGACGAGCCCGGCGTACGCGTCCAACGCGGCCGACAGCTCCGCCCCGTCGAGGTCGCGCAGCTCGGCCTCGGCGCGCCGCATCCGCGCGGCCAGCTCCCGCAGATCGGCGAGGGCGAGGTCGACGGCGTCCTGGACGTCGGCCTCCGGCGGCAGCGCCAGCGTCTGGGCGAGGTGCCCGACGCCGCCGGGCGCGACGACGGTCACTTCGCCGCTGTCGGCCCGGTCCACCCCGGCGACGAGTCGGAGCAGGGTGGACTTGCCGGCGCCGTTGTCGCCGATGACGCCGACCTTTTCGCCCGGTTTGACGGTGAAGGAGACGCCGTCCAGGACGATGTGGTCGCCATAGCGGCGGGTGACGTGGTGAAGGGACAGCTGCGCGGGAAACGCAGCACGTGCGGGAAGCGCAGAAAGCATGGAGCAGTCCCCCTGTTCTCGGCCGGGCCGGTGGGAACGGGCAGATGGACGCATCCGCGCCCGCCGGAGAGCGAGTCCGGCGCAGGAGTGCGCAGAACTCAACAGGTCAGGAAGGGGCGTACGGCGCGGATGAGAACGCGCGACGGCGGAGCCGAATGCTCGACGCGGTCACGCGGGGACTGTCACAGGGAACCCATGCACAGCACCGTACGGAAGGGCGCCCGGGCCCGCCACCTCATTTCACGGGCGGCGGGCGCGGGCACCCGGCGGAGCGCCTTGGATCAGAGGGTTTCCCAGACCGGCAGCCAGACGTCGTTGGCGGCGCCGTCAGCGGTGCAGGTGTACTGGATCAGGTTGCGACCCTGCCCCACGCCGCCCTGGACGTTCAGGCACTTGCCGCTGGAGCGGGCCACGATCTGGTAGCCCGTGCCCTTGGGGACGAACTTCCACTGCTCGTTCGCCGCGGCACCGCAGGTCCACTGGATGATCTGGGCCCCGTCGTCGTTGCCGCCGCCCTTGACGTTCAGACACAGGCCGCTGTTCACCGACTCGAAGCGGTAGTAGCCGTCGCTGGTGGCCTCCGGCTCCCACAGCTGGTTCGCCGCCCGCGACAGGGCCCACTGGATGACCTCGGCGCCGTTCGCGGTCGAGGCGCCCTTGCCGTCGGCCGCCTGGCCGGGGTCGCTCGCCAGCCGCAGCGTCACCTTCTGGACGAAGGCGGCGGCTGCCCGCTCTTCGGTCGGCACCGGTGCACCGGTGTGGGCGCCGGCACCCGCCGTCGCCGTGCCGGGCAGCCCCAGGGCCAGGGCGGCACCGACCGCGGTCAGCACCGCGGCCGTCTTCAGGACAGGACGCATGGGATGAACTCCTCACACTGACGCGCTCACGGAAAGAGCGCGGATCGCCACCATGCGTAACCAGCAAGTGCCGTGCGTAGGCGGGAGTTCGAGCGGACGGCGCAACGTCCCGGCGCCCCGAAAGGACGCTTCGGGCCGGGGGTCCGCTCAGACCCCCGGCCCGGATAAACGGTTCAGCAGGGTTCGGCGGAGTCGTACCCCCTCGGGCGTACGACCCCACCCCCACTCGGCCCAGGGCGACGACCGCCGCCCGGGGAGTCCGTGGAAGGCCCGGGCCGGCCCGAAGAATCGGGCCGGCCCGGGCAAACGAGTCGAGCTGAGGGAACGAGCTGGCCTACAGGACCGACCGGCCTACAGGAACGAGTTGATCTCGATCGTCTCCGTACGGCCCGGGCCGACGCCGATCGCCGAGATCGGCGCCCCGGACATCTCCTCCAGCGCCTTCACGTACCCCTGCGCGTTCTTCGGCAGGTCGGCGAAGGTCTTCGCCTTCGTGATGTCCTCGGACCAGCCCGGCAGCATCTCGTAGATCGGCTGAGCATGGTGGAAGTCGGTCTGCGAGTACGGCAGCTCCTCGACCCGCTTCCCGTCGATCTCGTACGCCACGCAGACCGGGATCTGCTCCCAGCCGGTCAGCACGTCGAGCTTGGTGAGGAAGAAGTCGGTGAGGCCGTTGACCCGGGTCGCGTACCGCGCGATCACCGCGTCGAACCAGCCGCAGCGCCGGTCGCGACCGGTGGTCACGCCGCGCTCGCCGCCGATGCGCCGCAGCGCCTCGCCGTCCTCGTCGAACAGCTCCGTCGGGAACGGGCCGGCGCCGACGCGGGTGGTGTACGCCTTCAGGATGCCGATGACCCGGCTGATCTTGGTGGGCCCGACGCCCGCACCCGTGCACGCGCCGCCGGCCGTCGGGTTCGACGAGGTGACGAAGGGGTACGTGCCGTGGTCCACGTCGAGCAGCGTGCCCTGGCCGCCCTCGAAGAGGACGACCTTGCCCGCGTCGATGGCGTCGTTCAGGACGAGGGTGGTGTCCGCGACGTACGGCTTGATCTGGTCCGCGTACTGGAGCAGCTCGTCGACGATCCGGCCGGTCTCGATGGCGCGCCGGTTGAAGACCTTGGCGAGGAGCTGGTTCTTGGACTCCAGCGCCGCCTCGACCTTCTGGGTGAGGATGGACTCGTCGTACAGGTCCTGGACGCGGACGCCGACGCGGTTGATCTTGTCCGCGTAGGTCGGGCCGATGCCCCGGCCCGTCGTCCCGATCTTGCGCTTTCCGAGGAACCGTTCCGTCACCTTGTCGAGCGTGACGTTGTACGGGGTGATCAGGTGGGCGTTTCCGCTGATCAGGAGCTTGGAGGTGTCCACGCCCCGATCATTGAGCCCGCTCAGCTCGGACAGCAGGACGGCCGGGTCGACGACCACGCCGTTGCCGATGACCGGGGTGCACCCCGGTGAGAGGATCCCGGAGGGGAGGAGATGTAGTGCGTACTTCTGGTCGCCGACGACGACCGTGTGGCCGGCGTTGTTGCCACCCTGGTAACGCACCACGTAGTCAACGGATCCACCGAGCAGGTCGGTGGCCTTTCCCTTGCCCTCGTCACCCCACTGAGCACCGAGCAGCACAAGTGCGGGCACAGGCGTACACCCCTTCCGGGCGGGGCATGTCCAAGGTCAGGGGGATCAGTGCGTCCCTTGTTGTTCCTGGATCCGTTGGACCGGTTGCCCCGGAATAGACGAAGCCCCTGGCGCAATAGCGCAAGGGGCTCTTGCACAAAGATGCTACCCGAGGAAGGACCGAGGTGTCGGCTCACGACCAGCTGCTGGTGGTCATCGACCCGGTCGCCCGCCGAATCGACGGCGAGTCCGTGCGGATCGCGAAGGACGTGCTGTGTGGTGGCTCAGCAGCGAAAATCAGCCTGCCGGAGAGTCCTGAGGAGTTCGCGCGGGCCCTGGCCCGCAGGGGCCCGCGGCGGCCCGTGATCGTCGGCGACGACCGGGCGCTGCTGCGTGCGGTGTCCCTGCTGCACCGGGACCGCTGGCTGGGCGACGGCGCACTCGGCCACGTCCCGGTGGGCTCCGGCGTCCGCCTCGCCCACGCCCTGGGCGTCCCGCCCGGCCCGGTCGCGGCGGCGCGGGCGGTGCTGGACGGGGGCGTACGCCGCCTCGACCTGCTGGTGGACGAGAGCGACGGCGTGGTCGTCGGCGACGTGACGATCCCGGCGGTCGCCCCGGGGCCTCCCCCGCCCGAGGTGGCGGCGTACGGCCCCGCCCCGCTCGACCCGCCCCCCGCGGTGCCGGTCGCGGCGGGCGGCCTGCGCCACGCGTACCGCACCCTCCTGCGCGGCCTGGTCCGCACCCCCGCCCGCCTCTCCACCGTCCCCCGCCCCCACCGCCTCCGGGTGGAGGCGGACGGCGCGCTCCTGTGCGACCTCGACCAGGAGGTCGACGCGGTCACCCTCCGCACCCTCCACGCCGACGCCCCCGGCCGCGCCGAAGTCACCGTCCACCCCCGCACCCCCGGCCCCCCGCTCACCGCGACGGCCACGACGGTCACGGTCTCCGGCCCCGACTTCCGCTACCACGCCGACACCCAGCCCACGGGCCCGGTCCGCACGCGGACGTGGGTGCTGAGGGCGGGGGCGTGGGGGTTGACGCTGCCGTGAGGGGTGGGGCGGGTGTCCCGCTTCGCCGCGTGCCGCCTCCGCGCGGAGACGGCCGGTTCGCAGGGCCGGGCGCATGATGCTCATGCGTTGGTCTCCGCACCCGCGGAGGTGATCCGATGCGGGTCCAGGGGCCGAACCGGCACTCGGTGCGGTCTCGTCCTCGCCCATGCGGAGGAAGCGAGCACACCTCATCGTTGAGGCGTGCTCGGTTTGAGGGGCCGAGCCATAATGACGGGCATGGCCCCGGCATCCCCCGCACCATCGACGCCGACCGCAGCCGAGATCCTGAGCGCGCGGTACCGTTCCCGACTGCCCGCTTCCCTCGAAGAACTCGACGGCCCCGAGCACGGGACCGTCACCCTCCCCCTGCACGTGGTCTGGTCCGGGCTTCGCACCTACGACCTCGACCGGCCACGCTCTCGAATGAGCCTGTACCGGACCGTTCTCGCCGAGGGGCAACGCGACGACCTCGTTGCCTACCTCAACACGGACCTGCTGACCTCGCAGTGGCCCGTCCTGCGCACCCTCATCAGTCGAAACGTACGGGACGTCTGGGAAAACGCCTTCCTCACGCTCCGGCCGGCCACCACGTCCGCCGCATGAACCTCAGCAGTCTCCACCGCCGGCTCCTCGCCGATGTCCTCGCCCTCGGCGCCCCCTATCCGCTGGTCATCACCGGCGGCTACGCCGTCCAGGCCCACCGCCTCGTCGACCGTCTCAGCCAGGACCTCGACCTCGCCACCCAGAACCCAGCACCCATGGTCGAGATCGTCGAGGCCCTCCGCACCGGGCTCCACGACCGCGGCTGGCACGTACGAGAGATCGGGACCGACCCGCTGTCCGGACGCCTGATCGTCACTGACCCGGACAACGGCGAGCAGTGCGAGGTCGACATCCTCAAGGAGGCGTTCTGGGCCCCGCCGGCCACCACCGAACACGGCCCCGTCCTCGCCCTCGACGACGTCGTCGGCACCAAGGTCCGCGCCCTCGCCGACCGGGGCGCCGTCCGCGACCTCATCGATGTCCACGCGGCTTCCCGGCTCTACACCACCACCGAGCTCGAACACCTCGGCCGCCGCCACGCCCGCGTTGATTTCGACCTCCAGGACCTCCACGACCGGCTCGTCGGTGCGGATTGGTACGAGGACGACGAGTTCACCGCCTACAACCTCACCGACGACCAGACCGCCGACCTGCGTGCATGGGCCGTGGCCTGGGCCACGGACCTCAACATCCGCCTCCACGACGAACTCCACGACTGAGGTTGGTAGGCAGCTGGCAAGGGTGGTGGCACCGCCGACATCGTGCTCGCCGCAGCCCGAGCGGCCGGCATCCCCATGGACGTCGCGTTCCCCGAAGGCCGGCCGTGCTCCGCGTCCGCGGAGGTGGCCCCTGGTCCGTGCCCTCGGTGGTGAGGTGGAACGTGCGGTCTCCGCGTCCGCGGAGGTGCCCCTGCGAGGGGCGGGCGCTGTGGCCCGCCCCCGCGGGGCTGTGGCTGCTCCGGTCCAGCAGATTCGGCAGGTCAGCCGTTGTTGCCGCTCGCCGAGGCGTGGCTGGCGCTGACCGCGCCGTAGAACGGCATCGCGAGGTTGCTGAAGATGTCCGCGGTGCCGGGGCCGCCGGGGTTCTTCCAGTCGCGCAGCAGCTCGGATATCACGCCGACCGTGCTGTTGAGCGTCGCGCCGGCGTTCTGGAGGCGCAGCAGGGAGGTCTCACGGGCGAGCTTGTTCGTGGTGCCCGACGCGTCGGTGACGGCGTGGACCTCGTAGCCGCGGCCGAGCGCGGAGAGGGAGGCGAACATCAAGCAGACGTCGGTGATGACGCCCGCGATGACCAGGTTGGGCCGGTCCATCGCACGGACGGCGGCGTCGAACGCCGGGTCGTCGAAGGCGTCGACCTCACCGCTGCGGTGGATGATCGGGGCGCCCGCGGGCAGCTCGTTGACCAGCTCCGGGAGGAGGGGGCCGTTCGGGCCCTGGGGGGCGGAGGTGGTGGCCACGATCGGGAGGCCGAAGACCTTGGCGGTACGGGCCAGGGCCTGCGCGTTGCGGCGGACCTCGTTCTGGTCGTGGTCCTGGACGCCGAGGATCAGCCCGGCCTGGTGGTCGACCAGCAGGATGCCGGTGTTCTCGGGGGTGAGGCGGTTGGTGATGTAGCTGTTGCTGCTCATGTTGCTGTGTCCCTTGGAAGGGGCCGCGGTGACGGCCGTCTCAGGTGCGCTTTTTGTTGCGTGCGCATACATCCAAACCGTCAAGAGTGGGGTCCCATTCCAGCCAAGCCGGGTTTCAGGCGTGAGCTACGCCACAGGTCGCGTCACTGCGGGGTGTCGCACTGCTCGTCGCCGGACTCCGGGGCGAGCCGGCCGAGCACCGCGTTCAGGGCCACGAGGTCGTCGTCGGAGAGGTGGGAGGTGAAGTTCTCCTCGACCACCTCGGCATTGGTCCGTACGGCTTCCCTGAGCAGGGTCCGCCCCTCGTCGGTGAGCCGTACGAGCGCGCCCCGCTGGTCCTCCGCGACGGGGGTCCGGGTCACCAGCCCGCGCCTGGCCAGCCGGTCGCACATCCGACTGACGGCGCTCTGCGTCAGCACCGTGCGCTCACCGAGGACCTTGAGCCGTACGCCGTCCAGAGGAATGTTCACGAGCGTGTCGAACTCGCTCACCGACAGCCGGTGCCGCTCGTCGAGGGCGCGCGCGATCTCCGCCAGCACCCGCTGGTGGATCTCCATGTACGACCGCCACACCCCGACCTTGAACGCCCGGGACATGACCGGCTTGCTTTCCGGCATCTGCGTCTCTCCTCGCACGGTTGAACGACACCATTCTCAGTCACGGAGCCCGCCGAGGGGCCGGCTTGAAGTGAGAAGCTGCCGCGGTCCCCGCGCGGGTGGGGGTGACCCGTCCAGGGCCAGCGCGTACGCGCCCAGGAACCCGTGGTCTCCGCACTCCGCGGAGTTGGTCCGACGATGCAGTCGGCGTCCGTGATCCGCACGACGTGGTCTCCGCCGCAGCGGAGGTGAACACGGCCACGCCCCCTCGCTCCCCCACTCCCAAAGAAATTTTGCAAAATTCCTTTGGGAAACTCTCCCCGCGGCCCTACCCTCCCGTCATGGCCGGTGAACAGCACGAACACGACCGGGGTGACAGCGACAGCGTCCGGAGCAGCGTCCGCGACGGCGAACGCGTACTCGACCCCGGACAAGACGCCGCCGCCCTCAAGGCCCTCACCCACCCCCTCCGCATCCGCCTCCTCGGCTACCTCCGGCAGGACGGCCCCGCGACCGCCAGCGAGCTCGCCGCCAGGACCGGGGAGTCGTCCGCGTCCACCAGCTATCACCTGCGGGTGCTGGCGAAGTACGCGTTCGTCGCCGAGGCCGAACACCGCGACGGGCGGGAGCGCCGCTGGCGGGCGGTGCACGCCGTCACCTCCTGGAGCAACAAGGCCATGGAGGCGTCGCCCGGGAGCCGCGCCTACGTCACCGTGACGCGCCGGGTCCAGGTCGAGCACCTGGAGGCTTCGCTCGTCCAGCACGAGGCGGACATGGCCGACGGACGACTCGATCCGGCATGGACGGAGCCGTCCGGGATCAGCGACCTGGTGCCCCGCCTGACCCCCGAGTCCCTCACCGAACTCTGGGACGTGATCGACCGGACGCTGAACGAGCTGACCGCCCGCGACGCGGACGACCCGCGCGCCGCGCAGGTCATGTTCCTCGCCGCGGGCCTGCCGCTGGCTCCGCGCGCCCCCGGACCGGACGCCGAGGACGCGTCGTGACCACGCCGCTGGACGTACGCACCGCGCGCCGCCGGTACGTCACCGTCAGCGCCCTGTTCTGGCTCCCGCTCGGGCTGAGCATCGCCCCCCTCGTCCTGCTGTTCACCGAACGCGGCATGGCCATGGCAGCCATCGCGGCCTTCTTCGCCGCGCACTCCCTCACCACCGCCGCGCTCGAACTCCCCACCGGAGGACTCTCCGACGTCCTCGGCCGCCGCGCCGTCCTCGCCGCCGCGGGCCTGCTGAACCTCGCTTCCCTCACCCTCCTCGGCCTGGCCGGCACCCCCGTACTCCTCGGCCTCGGCATGGCCCTGATGGGCGCGGCCCGCGCCCTGTCCAGCGGGCCGGCGGAAGCCTGGTACGTCGACACCGTCCACGCCCACGCCGGCCCCGACGCCGACCTCCGCACCGGCCTGGCCCGCGGCTCCTCCGCAACGGACGCCGCCCTCGCCGCCGGCACCCTCCTCGGCGGCGCCCTGCCCTGGCTGCTCGGCCTCGGCCCCGACCTCGGGGCGCGACTGGCCGAGGCGACATCCGGTCTGGTGGTACCGCTCTCCGTACCGCTGCTGCTCGGCGCGGCGGTCGAGATCGCCTTCGTGGCGTACGCCCTGACCGCGCTCCCGGAACCGCCCCGCCCGCCGGCCACCCTGCGCGGCGTCCTCCGCGACGTCCCGACCACGGTCGCGGCCGGCCTCCGTCTGGGCGGACGCGACGCCCTGGTCCGCCGCGTCCTCCTCAGCGCCGCCGCCGCGGGCAGCGCCCTCGCCACGGTCGAACTCCTCACCCCCGGCCGCGCCGCGGACCTCACCGGCGCCTCGGAATCGGGCGCGGTCCTCTTCGCCGCCCTCGCCTGCGCCGGCTTCGCCTGCGCCGCGATCGGCGGCCACCTCGCACCACTGACGGCCCGACTGGCCGGCAGCGGCGAACGCGCGATCGTGGCGAGCCTCGGCACGAGCGCGGCCGGACTGCTGCTCCTCGGCTTGACGACGGCGTTCCCGGGCCCGCTCTCCATGTCCCTCGCCGCCATCGGATACGCCCTGATCTACCTCGGCCTCGGCGCAACGGGCCCCAACGAGAACGACCTCCTCCACCGCCGCGTGACCAGTGGGTGCCGCGCCACCGCACTGTCGGTCCAGTCCCTCGCCCTCCAACTGACCGCGGCCCTCACCGGCTTGATCGTCACCGCCCTGCCATCGGGCCCACTGCCATGGCTGCTGGCGTGCGGGGCGCTGCTGGTCGGGGCGCTGTTGTGGGGGTCGCGGGGCAGGCCCGTGTCCGCCGAGTCGTACGCCGTCTCTGGTGACTCCGACGGGGCTCGGGAGCGGGAGGGGCAGGCAGTCACACGCGAGTGAGCCCGTGGCCTAACTGACGCGGTGTAGCCATTCGGGAGGGCTACGCACCACGGCTCCGGCTCATGTTGCCCGGCTGCAACTCCAGGGTGTGCGAAGGCTGTTCCCCCTGGCATCATGCGTTCATGACCCTGGGTCCTGATGCAGGCAAAGGAAGAGCAAAGCCCTCTTGACGCCGCAGGTCGGGAAGGGTGTTCCCCGCGCGGGCGGGGGTGGTCCGTTTGTTTCGCGAACAAGCGGTGTCAGCCCGGAGTGTTCCCCGCGCAGGCGGGGGTGGTCCGCAGTCGTCGGGGTTGTCCAGGTTGCGGGTGCCGTGGTCCCCGCGCGGGCGGGGCTGGCCATCAAGTCGGCGTACACCCGTGAATCACGCATGCATTCTTGCGTCATAACCCCGACCAGCCGAAGGCTAGTCCTCATGGCACATGACCAGCAGCCCCCCGCAATTGACACCTCCGTCGCCCACAGCGCACGCGTCTGGAACTACTGGCTCGGCGGAAAGGACCACTACGCCGCCGACCAAGTCGCCGGTGACGCCTACCGGGAGAAGTTCCCGCTCATCGAGCCGATGGCGCGTGAGTCGCGGGACTTCCTGGTGCGGACGGTGACGTACCTGGCGCGGGAGGCCGGCGTACGGCAGTTCCTCGACGTGGGGGCGGGGCTGCCGACCGCCAACAACACCCACCAGGTGGTGCAGCGGATCGCGCCCGAGTCGCGGGTGGTGTACGTCGACCACGACCGGCTGGTCCTCATGCACGTGGAGGCCATGGGCGAGAGCACGTCCGAGGGGTCCATGGACTACGTGCTCACGGACATGCGGGACACGGACGCGGTCGTCGAAGGGGCCGCCAAGACGCTCGACTTCACGCAGCCGATCGGGCTGGTGATCAATGACGTGCTCGGGCACATCGTGGACTGGGACGACGCCCTGTCCCTCGTACGACGGCTGGTCGACCGACTGCCGTCGGGAAGCTATCTGTCGCTGAGCCACGCCACCGCGGACGACGAGACTCACCGACTGGTGCAGGAGGAGTACAACAACAGCGGTGCCATCCCCTACATCTTCCGCGACCCCGAGGTGACGCGCGCCTTCTTCGACGGACTCGAACTGGTCGACCCCGGCTTCGTCTCCTGGCCCAACTGGCGCCCCGAGCCCACGACCGGCACGCTGACCGTACGGGCCGGATGGGGCGGCGTTGCCCGCAAGCCATGACGACGCGGGGTACGCATACGAGCCCTTGGTCCGCGGTGCTGTGCGACCTGGACAACGTCATCCGCTACTACGACCTGACCCGCGTGACCGAACTCGAACGACGCACGGGACTGGCCGAAGGAACGACCGCGGACGTCGCGTACTCGCCGGAGGCGGACGGCCCGCTGCTCCTCGGCCGGATCACCACGGGCCAGTGGGTGGACGCCATCGCGCGGGCGCTGGAGCACCACGTCTCGCCCTCACAGGTACGTGAGTTGGGGACAGCCTTCGCCCACGTGCCCTTCCACGCAGACGAGACGGTCGTCGCCCTCCTCCGTCGGGCCAAGGAGCACGTGCCGCTGATCCTGGTGACCAACGCGACGCTCGACCTGGAACGGGACTTGGAGTACCTGGGACTCACGGACCTCGCGGACCACGTCGTCAGCAGCGCGCGCGTGGGCCTGGCCAAACCCGACCCCGCAATCTACGAACTCGCGGCCGAGCGGGCGGGGGTGCCTGCGGAACGGTGCCTCTTCGTAGACGACAGGTTGGAGAACGTGGAGGCGGCGATCGGCCTGGGGATGACAGGGGTCCACTACCGCGGGCACGAGGATCTTGAGGCAGTGTTGGCTCCCGTGCTGGATGGGGGTGTTCGCACCTGGAGCAGGCAAAGAACCAGCAAAGCGCCTGTGACACCGCAGTTCAGGAAGGGTGGTCTCCGCACCCGCGGAGGTGGTCCACCCTGTCAGAGAGCACCCTTGCCGGCGAAGTGGTCGTCTCCGCACGCGGAGGTGGCCCGTGGCCGACGCCGGCGCGCAGCTGCTTGTCGCCGTGGTCTCCGCCCACGCGGAGATGGCCCCCACGCATCCCGCTGGTCATGCTCGTCGCCGACGAACGGTGGGCCGTCCTCTACACCGGGGGTACGCCGGGAGTGGGCCCCGGTCGGGTGGCATCTGTGGGGTCGGTTTCCCGTGCTTGCCGGCTTCGAGCCGACGGCGGGTGAGGCGGTAGATCCCGAGCGGCGGTAACAGTTCGACGCGTACCGGGTTGCCCTCGGTGGCGCAGGTGTCGCACAGCAGGTCGCGAACGCAGGATGCGGTGCAGATCGTGGTGACGTGCTGGCGCCAACACGCCTCGCACGTGGCGACGTCGGTCGCGGTCAGCTTGGCAGCGCTGACGGGGAACTGGGGCAACATGCCGTTCTCCTCAGGATGGTGGACCTGGCCCTGTCGCAGGGGATCGGAGATGCAGGGCAGGGGCCGGTTCACCCCGTGTGCCAGCGCGGTGGCCCCTTGCCCGTGCGCCGGCACACGGAGATCAAGCGCTGTGGCGGGGCTTACGCGAGGTGTGCATAAGCAGCGCCTTGACGTACTCGGCCAAGAGCAGCAGTTCCTCATCGATGCGAATGCCGGGCTCGACGGAGCAGCCTTCGACCTGGCGGCTCTTCCGGAAGTGGTCCGGGTGCACTCCGCACAGTCGTCGGCGCGGGACGAGATTCAGCAGCACGTCCGCGCAGCGTCCGAGTTGGACATCCTCGCGGTGCGCGGACTGGGTCTGATCGGGTTGAACGATTCAATGCTCCGCTCCTGCCTGGGCCGCGACGAGCAGCGCCTGAGGGTACGCGCTCTGCTCCTGGACCCGAAGTCACCGGCCCTGCCGCGACGTGCGGCGGAGATCGGGGAGTCCGCAGAATCCCTGGCGGGGGGTGTCAAGTTGACCGAAGCACGCTTGCGGGAACTGAGCGACACCTGCGACGTGGAGATCTACCGGTACGACATTCTGCCCACTTGGCGTGTCATCCGTGCGGGCGGCACGATGTTCGTCGGCGCCTTCGACGCTGGGTGGGAGGGCCACGAGTCCGCCACGTACAAGATCATGGAGACGCCGCACGGGCCCTTGTTCCGGGGGTTCAAACGGATGGTCGACGCGATGATCGACGGAGCGCAGCGCACGGTCTGAGAGGGGCGTCCACGTGATCGAGGCAGAGTTGAAGGCCCGCGTCCACGTGCCGGAAGCAGTGTTGCGGAAGTTGGACGATCGCGC
Organism: Streptomyces sp. NPDC048057; assembly: GCF_040653095.1. NCBI lineage: Bacteria > Bacillati > Actinomycetota > Actinomycetes > Kitasatosporales > Streptomycetaceae > Streptomyces > Streptomyces sp. NPDC048057. The sequence continues at coordinate 42,627 of NZ_JBEZNF010000024.1, read as the reverse complement.
CGTGGGGCGTCCCGAGGTGTACCAGGACACCTACTACGACACACCGGACCGCGCCCTCGAAGTCGCGGACAAGGAGCTGCGGGTCCGCACCGTCCGCGGCGCCGACGAGACCCGCACCGTGATCACCTTCAAGGGCGCGCGCGTGGACGACGACTCCGGGTCCAAGCCCGAGCACGAAACCCGCGTCGACGACCCCGAGGCGGTCCACGCCCTGCTGCGGGGCCTCGGCTACGTACCGCTGATCCAGTTCGAGAAGCGCTGCCGGAACTACGCCTTCGACGCCGACGGACGCCGCATGCTCGCAACCCTCGTACGAGTGCCGGAGATCGAGGGCACCTTCCTCGAAGTGGAGACCCTGGCCGAGGAGTCCGACGTGGCGGCGGCACTCACGGACGTACGCACGGTCCTGACGAGCCTCGGCATCGCCGAGTCCGACCTGACGCGCGAGCTGTACACCGACGCAGTCCGGACGCGCCGGGCAACGCGATAACGGAGTGAGAGGAAGAGGGAAGCCGTGGCTCTATGGGCCAGATTCCTGAATGTGATGGACGGCGTGGTCTCCAATCGTGGCCGGCAGGAAGTCAAGGACATCCAATCGGCGGCGGCCCGATACCGCAGTCGCGGAGTGACCGGCGCCCAGGGCCTGTACCAGCGAGCCACCGAACTCCTGCGAGCCACCGCGTGAAAGAAGACATGAACCCCTCGACCCTCGGCGTCGTCGTGCTGACCATGGGCGACCGCGAGCCGGAACTGCTCGCCCTCCTGGAGTCCGTGGCCGCGCAGGAAGGTGACGCCCCGACGGTCGTCGTCCTGGGGCAGGGCACCGGGCTGCCCGAACTCTCGACCTCGGAATCCCCGGCGGTCGGAACGCCGGCGTCACATGGCTGCGGGACCACGGCGGCGTGGACATCGTCGTGGTCCTGGACGACGACGGTCTCCTACCCCGGACCGACACCATGCAACTGGTGCGGGAGGCGTTCACCGCCGAGCCCCGGCTGGGGATCGTGAGCTTCCGCATCGCCGACGAGCAGGGGCTGACCCAACGCCGGCACGTCCCCCGTCTGGGCGCCTCCGACCCTCTCAAATCCGGGCCCGTCACCACCTACCTCGGCGGCGTCCACGCCATCCGCATGAGCGTCATCGACGAAGTCGGCGACTTCCCCACCCCGTTCTTCTACGCACACGAAGAAACCGACTTCGCCTGGCGCGCCCTCGACGCCGGATGGGACATCCACTACCGCGCAGACCTCGTCCTCCAACACCCCCGCACAGCGCCCTCCCGCCACGCCGTCTACTACCGCAACACCGGCCGCAACCGCGTCTGGCTGGCCAAACGCCACCTACCCGCGGTCCTGGTGCCCGTGTACCTGATGACGTGGGCGGCGTACACGATCAAGCAGAAGCCACCACTGAGCGGGCTCAAGGCATGGTGGGCCGGCTTCTTCGAAGGGTTGCGCGTCCCGTGCCCGCCGCGGAAGCCCATGCGGTGGCGCACGGTGTGGCGCATGACGCGCCTTGGACGCCCGCCGGTGATCTGACCGCCCAACGCCAAGGGTATGCGGGGGCGGTTCCTCGCTGACATCATGCACCCATGTTCCGGATCTGACGTAGGCAAAGGGACAGCAAAGCCTCCCCAACGGCTCAGGTCAGGAAGGGTGTTCTCCGCGCACGCGGAAGTGATCCGGTCACGAACTGGCCCACGGGCATTGGTGCGATGCCGATCGTGGCGTCTCCGGGGAAGTCGGGCGGTGCTTCTTGACGTACCGGGGGAGATCTCGCTACCGGTCCACCGGACGCCCACATGGACGGGGCGAAACTGCTTGGCGTAGCTGCCTTCGCCGGGGTGGGCGTCGGTGATGGTCAGGAGGTGGTTGCGACAGCATTCGAGGGACCGCTCCTTGACCTCTGCGTCGCTGGTCGACAAGGTCTGTCCCTCCTGAGGAGCGGTGTGGGTGCGCCCCGGCACCGCGGTGGATGTCGGGGCGCGAGATGGCGGGCGTCGTCAGCCGAGTTTCCATTCGGCAGTTTCGTCAGCAAAGCCGCTGTTCATGCTGAACTGGATGCTGGCGAGCTTCGCGCCCTTGGGCACTTCGTAGACGAGCCAGCCAAGGACCTTGGCGCCGGGCTTGACCTTCGCGGAGGAGGTCATCGACGGCCCGGCTGTGATCTCGGCGAACGTGGTCTCGAACCGTTGCCCTTGCGCGTCAGCGATTTGGGAGCCGTTGCCGGGACTGTCGTCGTAGTCGGCGGTACCGGTGTTGACGATCTCGAACTGGGCGCCAACCCACCGCTTCCCTGCGTCGGGCTTGAAGAACTCGTCGGCCGACTTCGCCGGGTCGGCGACCTTCTTCAGAGTGACCTGGACCTGCTCGCCGTCGCTCTGCCCCGTGATGGTGATGGCATCGCCGACCTTCGCAGCCTTCGCCGGGGCCGGGGTGGTGGCGGTTGCGCTCGGGCTGTCGGCCGGCTGCGACGCGGCGCTGCGGTCGGGCTTGTCAACGACGCCGGTCGTCTTGTCGTCGTCGGTACAGGCGGTGAGCGTGAGGCCGAGGACGGCAACGGCGGTGACGACGGCGGCGCGTTTCATGATCCCCCCAGGGATGGTGCTGGTGTAAGCCGCCATCATCTGCGGGACCATCGAATCACGTGGGAGTTGTGGCTGTTTCGTGATGGTGATGTGGTGTTCGCCCTCCTTGGTCTGGAGGCAGAAGGGCGGCAGAACGGTGCACCCCGGGTGGCAGCCCCTCGGGCCGGGTGGACGTGAACGGTCCTTCTCATAGCGAAGTGCAGGAGTAGGGCCCGTCTTCTATACCGGGGGTAGGCCGGGTGTGGGCGTCGGCGCCGGTCGTGGTGGGTGCGGGCCCTGGTCGGGTGGCATCTGTGGGGTCGGTTTCCCGTGCTTGCCGGCTTCGAGCCGACGGTGGGTGAGGCGGTAGTTCCCGAGGGGCGGGAAGAGTTCGACGCGTACGGGGTTGCCTTCTGTGGCGCAGGTGTCGCACAGCAGGTCCCGGACGCCGGGTGCGGTGCGGATCGTGGTGACGGGTTGGCGCCAGCACGCCTCGCACGTCGTGACGTCGGTCGCGGTCAGCTTGGCGGCGCTGACGGGGGTCAGGGTGAGCATGGTGTTCTCCTGCGGGTGGGAGGCCCCGGCCCTGTCGCGGGGGATCGGAAACCAGGGCCGGGGCCGGTCGGACCCGTGTGCCAGCGCGTTGGTCCCTTGCCCGTGCGCCGGCACACGGAGATCAAGCGCTGTGCCGCGGCTTGCGCGAGGTGTACATGAGCAGCGTCTTGACGTACTCGGCCAGAAGCAGCAGTTCCTCATCAATGCGTACGCCGGGCTCGACCCCGGCCGCCGCCTCCCGCGCGCTCGCGACACAGGCCAGGACGTGCTGCCCGTACCACTCCCCGCTGAGGCTGCGCCCGTACGCCTCAGCAGGCCCGGCCAACATGACGATGTGGGCCCGCAATCGATCCCGCAACGCACCAACAGCAGCACTCGCCGGCTGAGTCAGGCACACGGCACCCGCGAGACGTACGTCCCGGGTCACGTCCACCAAGCTCACACGCAGGCTCACCGAACACCCCGCACACACCGCGGGCAGGAACACGGCGGAAACTTCATCGGCTCAACCGGCACGTCCTTCCCCGCCACCACACAGACCTCACGCTCCACCGGCCACCGCGTCCCATCCACACCGACGCGATACACCCGCATCGTCATCGCAGGCGCGGGTACGGGCGTCACACCCGGCTGCTCGCGCAGGTCACCCGCCCTCAGATACTTCTCGTGATCGGCCATGCTCTACCCCACGCTCGTCGTCGACTGGGCCGACAACCAGCGTGGGGTCGTGGGAAGGGTCCAACGCTCACACTTCTGTGAGCGCTGTGAGCGTGGTCAGATACCAAGCCAACGGGCCATGTGGTCGAGCGTGTCGGGCGTGCGGCGACTGAGGTGCACCAGCCCCGTGATCGTCTCTCGGGTGCCCGGGTAGTGCCGGGTCTGCTCGGGTGCGGCTCGGCGCGCGGCGGCGACGTGCTTCAGGGCCGCGTCGAGGTGGCCGGTCTCCATCTCAGCACGGGCGCGGTCCACCAGGAAGCGCGCACGGCGGGAGGTCAAGGTCGAGGCCGGAAGCTTCATCTGACGCGCTTTGGTCAGCGCGTCGTCGTACTGGCGCATGGCGACGGCCGCGCCGAAGGCGTGGAGGTCTGCGTTGCGGTGGCCGAATGACAGCCAGTGAACCTCGGGCGCCTCTCCGCCAATGCGGCCTGCGAGTTCACGAGCAGCGGCGACGTGGTTTTCAACCGCCGTCGCGTCCTCCACCCGCGCGGCAAGAGCGGACGCACCGAGGTGTAGTTGTCCGGCAACGGCCAGCGCCTCTCGGGACGCCTCACCGGTAAGAAGGACCTGACCGGCTGCAACGAGGCGGCGCCCGGTGGCACCGTCGTCCTTCCCCTTGTAGAGGAGGCCGCGCTTGTACTGACGGATCGCGGCCAGGATCGGATCGGATGCGCGGTCGGCGGCCCAGGCCATCCGGTCGAGAGCAACCTGGGAGAGGTCGAGGTGCCCGAGCTTGAGGGAGATGTCGGCGGCGCTTCGGTACGTGGACGCCAGGGCCTGCCACCCGGGCGTGGAGGCAGTGGTGTGGACGCTGTGCGTCAACTCCGTGATCAGAGGTGCCAGGTCGGCCGCTGCTGCCCTGAGGCGTGTTGCTCGTACCTGCTGGCACAGAGCGTCCGCCGCTGCGGCCAGCACGGGCACCGGCCGTGCGGTGACGGGCCCGTCAGCGCCGATGTCGTAGAGGTCGAGTGCCATCCGGAGCGGCGCGAGTACAGCATGGTCGGGAGTCGTCACGGGCTGACCCGTCAGGGTGGTGACGTCGACTCCCAGAGCGCGGGCTACAGCAGTGCAGAAGTCGGCTGTGGCCTCGCGCGCGCCGCACTCGACCTGGTTGAGCAGGCTGTACGAGTAGGGGATGCGGGCGGCGAGACCGCGCTGTGTCAGTCCGGCGAGCCGCCGTTGGGCGCGGATGCGGTGGCCGGTGCGTTCGTCGTCGGGGAAGGACATACTGACGTCTCCGTTCCTGACTCGTCATCCGGAACCGTACCCGCGCCAAAGGGCGTTGGACCCCGGATCGCCCACGGCCCACCCGGCTCGGAGGAATCGGATGTGGTCGGATGGGCGCATGACGAAGACGCTGTACCTGTTCGGGTCCGCCGCGCCGCCCGTCTTCCAGGTGTCCGAGGTCATCCGGTCCGCGCAGGCGCGCGGATGGGACGTGTGCCTCGGGTTGACGCCGACGGCCGCGGACTGGCTCCGGGACGAGCTACCCGCGCTGGAGGAACTGACCGGGCACCCGGTGCGGTCCCGCTACAAGCGTCCGGGGGAGCCCGACGTGTGGCCGAGGGCCGACGTGATCCTCTTCGCTCCCGTCACCGCGAACTCCCTCAACAACTGGGCACTCTGTCTCACCGGGACCTTCGTCGTCGGAGTGGTCGCCGAGGGTATCGGGAAGGGCATCCCGATCGTCGCGATGCCGTGCGTGAACAGCGCGTACGCCGCCCACCCCAGAGTGGACCAGAGCGTTACAGAACTCCGAGCCATGGGCGTGACAATGCTCTACGGCCACGACGGCTTCGTCCCCAACGCACCGGGCGAACGCCGCCCGTACCCCTGGGACATCGCACTGACCAGGGTCGAGGGCGCGGTGGCCAGGTCGTAGGACGTCGGCCATGGCTGGTGCCGCACCAACCAGCGAGGCCGATCACCCCGGACACCCGTGCCGGGTCGTCCGGGCAGTGCCCACAGAGCTGCGCTGGAATCCGCGAGCTGTTACGGACGATTCCAGACGGCGTCTGACCGGCTGACGAGCTCTCGGAGCTCGCGGGCGCTTCGGGGGGACACGGCCTGCATCACGGTGTCGAGGAGGGCTCGGGCTTCGAAGGGGTCGCCGCAGCAGTACCGGAGCACGTTGCCCCACTCGTCGTCGTGCCACACGTCCCGCTCGGGCTGCTGGACGTAGTTCTTCCACCGGTCCACAGCCCGGCTGACATCGCCTGGTTGTAGATAGTTACGAGTGTGCTCAAGGCGGGTGATCTCGGACAGTGCACGCGAGGACAGGCCGTCGATGACCGGCCTTGCGTCTGTTGCCTGATGGCTGCCGGGGGCGCCCGCACGAACCTGGCATGGCCGTCTACGCGGCATGGGCCTTTCGGGTCGTCGTCATGCGGTGCATCGTGCCACGGCCGCGGCGGACGTCTCGAACGGTTTACTAGCTGCGGGTTCGCCGGTCCCGCGGGGGAGAAGCGCCGATCGCCGGTCAGCCCCCGTTCCGCTCCGGCAGGGGCGAGTACCGCGTCGGACCCGGAGTGCGGCCCTCCGGCGGGTAGTCGCAGTCGAGGCTGGAGACCTGGTAGTCGGCGCCCTCGTTCTGCTCCTGGTCGACGACGACCGCCGCCGTGCAGACGCGGCCGTGTTCGTCGGTGAAGGTGACGATCTCGCTGTAGTCCGTCGGCTGGCTGCATCCCGCGAGCAGCAGCGCCGCCGCGCCGGCGGCCACCCCCACGGCGGCCACCCGCATCCCCCGTAACCGTCTCATTCCCCGCCCCCGTCGAATCGGCTCACCGGACCAGCCCACCTCTGCCGAACGGCATAAGCGTGCCCCTCCTCGGCAGGATCCATGTACCGATCGGCGGATGGGGGCGAGGGGGTGCCGGGGACGAGGCTGGAGCCGTTCAGCCAACCCGTTCCACCAGCCCCCTCCGGAACACGGGAGTCCGCATGTCCACGAGCACACTCGCCCCCACCGCCTCCCCCGCCATCCGCCTCGCCGCGCACGCCGCCGCGCTCACGCTCGTGCCGTCCGGGCTGTGGCGGGTCGCCATCGCCTTCGGGTGGGACGCCGGGTTCGGCAGTGGGCCCCTCGAAGTGGAGAACTTTCCCGGCGCCGGGTCCTTCTACCTGATCGGGCTCAGCGTGCTCGCCGAGGTGCTCGGGCTGCTCACGTTGGGGCTGGTGCACCGGTGGGGGGAGGTGCTGCCGGAGTGGGTGCCGGTCCTCGGCGGGCGGCGGATACCCGTGCTCGCCGCGGTCGTGCCCGCCGCGATCGGTGCGGTGCTCGTCACGCTCGTCACGTTCCGAGGGGCGTTCGACTGGAACGGCGCGGACAACATGGGCGCTGCCGGGTCCCCCGAGGGCCTGCATTACTGGATCATGACCGCCAGCTATCTGCCGCTGCTGGCCTGGGGTCCGCTCCTCGCGGTGGTCACCGTCGCCTACTACCGTCGTCGGCGCCAGCAGCGCCTGTGACCTGCGACTAGGTCGTAAGACCACACCTGTAGTCCTCAAGGCGGACCTCTCAGGATCCATATCTGTGCGGACGACCCGGGCCCCTTGCCCCCGTACCGTTCAACCTGTGACTGAGACGACCCGCAGCCCCGAATACCGCCTTGCCGTCGGGGTCCTCCAGGGCCTCCGGCAGGATCTCTTCCACGACGCCTTCGCCTACCGGCCGCTGGCGCCGATGCGCACCGACGGGCCCCTGATGCGCAAGCTGCCCGAGCGGATACGGGAGCGCGCCCAGTGGGGGCCGCACGCCCTGATCATCACGGTCGCCGTCGTCATGTGCCTCAGTGCGGCTACCTTCATCGGCGGGGACTACGTCCGGGTGCTGTCGCAGGCCCTGGTGCCCGCGGCGATCACCCTCATGTTGCTGGTGCGGCCCGTCGGTGCCTTCTGGTGTTCGCTGCTGGCCGCGCCCGTGCTGTCGTCGCTCGAATCGTGGGGGCTCTGGCCCTGGACCCCGGCGGCGTTCACCGCGCATCTGCTGATCATGTTCGTGGTGACCGTGCGGACCCGACCGCGCACCGCCGTGTGGATGTGGGTGCTGACCGCCTTCACGGGGCTGCTCGCCGACATCTTCATGGCGCGCTACTACGACAGCATCATCCCGCAGATGCTGCTGTTCTCCGCGCTGGTGCTGCTCGGCGCGACCGTGATCAACGTCCGGCACTCCGCCGAACAGGAGGTCCGCGCCGCCGAGCAGGAAGTGCAGGCCGAGCGGACCGTGACCGCCGTCGAGCGGGACAAGCGGACGCTGCTGGAGGAGCGCACCACCATCGCCCGCGAGCTGCACGACGTCGTCGCGCACCACATGTCCGTCGTCGCCATCCAGGCCGAGGCCGCGCCCTACCGGGTGGAGAACCCGCCGGAGGAGTTGGAGAAGGCGTTCGCGACCATCCGGGAGAACGCGGTGGCCGCACTCACCGAGCTGCGGCGCATCCTCGGGGTGGTGCGCGCGGAGGACTACGAGGCGCCCGACGCGCCGCAGCCCGTGCTCGCCGACCTCGACAACCTGCTCTCCAACGTCCGCGACGCCGGACTCGACGTGACGCAGACGGTCACGGGCGCGGTCCGGCCGCTGCCGCCGGGGGTCGAGCTGTCCGCGTACCGCATCGTGCAGGAGGCGCTGAGCAACGCGTTGCGGCACGCGCCCGGGTCGTCGGCCAAGGTGGAGGTCTCGTACGTGCTCGGCGGGCTCGGGCTGCGGGTGGTCAACACCGCGCCCAGCGGGCTGGTCAAGCCGTCGCCGGGCGCCGGGCACGGCATCACCGGGATGCGGGAGCGGGTGAGCATGCTCAACGGCGAGCTGACCGCGGGGACGACGGAGGACGGCGGGTACGAGGTGACCGCGTTCGTGCCCGTGCCGCTGCCCGAGCCCGCACCGCTGCCCGAGAACCCGCAGGCGCACGACAAGGAGGGCACGGCGTGAGCGAGCGCACCATCCGCGTGATGATCGTCGACGACCAGATGATGGTCCGGGAGGGCTTCTCCGTCCTGCTGAACGCGATGCCGGACATCGAGGTCGTCGGCGAGGCGGTGAACGGTCGGGAGGCCGTCGCCAAGGTCGCCGAGCTGACGCCGGACGTCGTCCTGATGGACATCCGCATGCCGGAGCTGAACGGCATCGAGGCCACCCGCGAGATCGTCGCCGCGCACGCCGACTCCAAGGTGCTCGTCCTGACCACCTTCGACCTCGACGAGTACGTGTACCAGGCGCTGCGCGCCGGGGCCTCCGGCTTCCTCCTCAAGGACGCCTCCGCACGGCAGCTCGCGGAGGGCGTACGGGTCGTCGCGGCCGGCGAGGCGCTGCTCGCGCCGACCGTGACGCGTCGGCTGATCACCGAGTTCTCCCGGCTCAGCCAGGCGCCGAAGGTGGGCGCGCCCGCGCAGGTCGGGGAGCTGACGGAGCGCGAGACCGAGGTGCTGGTGCTGATCGCGCAGGGGCTGTCGAACGCGGAGATCGCCGCGCACCTGGTCGTCGCCGAGTCGACGATCAAGACGCACGTGAGCCGGGTGCTGGTGAAGCTGGGGCTGCGCGACCGCACGCAGGCCGCGGTCTTCGCGTACGAGGCGCGGCTCGTCACGCCCGCGTAGCGGCCACCGCTCCGGGCCGGCCCGCGTAGCAGCCACCGCTCCGGGCCGGCCCGCGTAGCAGCCACCGGTCCCGGCCCGGCCGACCGTCGTAGCGGCCACCCGTCCCCGCCCGCGCGACCCGCCCGCCGCCCGTCACGCACGTCACGCTCCGGTTGCAACCCTGGTCAGACGGGCATTTCGGGGGTTAGCGTCCGGATATGGACGCAACATTCGAGCCGTGGTCACCCGCCTTCGTCGCCGATCCCTACCCGGCGTACGACGCGCTGCGGGCCGCCGGGCGGGTGCACTGGTTCGAGCCGACCCGGCAATGGCTCGTACCCCACTACGCGGACGTGTCGGCGCTGCTGCGCGACCGCCGCCTGGGGCGGACGTATCTGCACCGCTTCACGCACGAGGAGTTCGGGCGCACTCCCCCGCCGCCGGAGCACGAGCCCTTCCACACCCTCAACGACCACGGCATCCTCGATCTGGAGGCGCCGGACCACACCCGCATCCGGCGGCTGGTGACGAAGGCGTTCACCCCGCGGACCGTCGCCGCGCTGGAGCCCACGGTGCGGCGGCTGGCCGCGGAGCTGGTGGCCGGGCTCGTCGAGCGCGGCGGCGGGGACCTGCTGGCGGACGTCGCCGAGCCGCTGCCGGTGGCGGTGATCGCGGAGATGTTGGGCGTTCCGGAGCCGGACCGGCACCTGCTGCGGCCGTGGTCCGCGGGCATCTGCGGGATGTTCGAGCTGAACCCCTCGCGGGAGACGGCGCAGAAGGCCGTCACGGCGTCGCTGGAGTTCTCCGCGTATCTGCGGGAGCTGATCGCGAAGCGGCGCACCGACCCGGGGGACGACCTGATCTCGGCGCTGATCGCCGCGCACGACGAGGGCGACCGGCTGAACGAGCAGGAGATGATCTCCACCTGCGTGCTGCTGCTGAACGCGGGGCACGAGGCGACCGTCAACACCACCGCGAACGGCTGGTGGACGCTCTTCCGCCACCCCGAGCAGCTCGCCGCCCTGCGGGCGGACCACTCGCTGCTGCCGACGGCGGTGGAGGAGCTGATGCGGTACGACACCCCGTTGCAGATGTTCGAACGCTGGGTGCTGGACGACATCGAGATCGACGGCACCGTGGTGCCGCGCGGCTCGGAGCTGGCGCTGCTGTTCGGCGCGGCGAACCGGGACCCGGCGCGGTTCACCGCGCCGCACGTGCTGGACCTGGGGCGGCAGGACAATCCGCACCTCACCTTCGGGGCCGGCATCCACTTCTGCCTGGGCGCACCGCTGGCGCGGATCGAACTGGCCGCTTCGTTCGGGGAGTTGCTGCGCGAGGCGCCGACGATGCGGATGGTCGGGGAGCCGGAGTGGAAGCCGGGGTACGTGATCCGGGGCGTGACGGAGCTGCGCGTGGAGCTGTGAGACGCGACGAACTGGCAGGGCGCAGGCCCCGGGTCCGTACGGACCCGGGGCCTGCGCCTCGTGCGGGGTGCAAAGACTGGGTTATCCTCTAGTTGTTCTAGTCCTATACAAACAATGCTGAGCCTGGCGCTCTGCCGAAGAGGAGGCAGTATGGACCGCCCCGACCACACCTCCCACGCCCCGCCGTCCGCCCCGCTGCGCTGGTCCGCCGGACTGCCCTGCCTGCTGGCCGCCCTGGTGGTGGCCGCGGTGTTCGCCGCGTCGTGGTCGGACCTGCCGGACCCCATGGCCGTCCACTTCGACGACCGCGGCGACGTGAACCGCTCGGCGTCCCCGGCGCAGCTCCTGCTCCTGTCCGAGCTGGTGCTGCTCGGCCTCGGCGCGCTGCTGGTCCGCGGTGCGCTGCGGCGGGCGCTCGACCTGCGGGTGCTGTACGCGGCGTCCGCGGCCACGGCCGTCGTTCTCGGGTACCTCTTCACGGTCGCGGTGCTGGTGAACGCCGACGCCGCCAGCGCGGACGAGGCGCGGCTGCCGCTGTGGCACCTGGCCGTGGCCGCGGGGGCGGCCGTGGTCGCCGCCGTCGGGGTGCGGGCACTGGTGCCCCGGAAGCAGGAGACGCCAGCGCGGATCGACCGTCCGGCGGTCACCTCCTCCGTCGGGCTGCGGCAGGGTGAGCGGGCCGTGTGGGTACGGAGCGTCGGCCCGCGGTGGTTGACCGCCGCCGCGGTCCTGGGCGCGGTCGCCGCCGTGGCCGCCGGCGCGTTCGGCTGGAGCCCCGGCTTCTGGCTGGCGCCGGTGGGGCTGCTGGTCGCGGCGCTGCCCGGCTCCCGGGTGATCGTCGACGGCAGCGGGCTGACCGTACGGCCGCCGGTGCTGCCGGGGCCGCGGATCCACGTGCCGCTGGAGCGGATCGTGCGGGCGTGGACCGCTGAGGCCCGGCCGCTGGCGGACCTCGGGGGCTGGGGGTACCGGGTCGCGCCGGGGCGGCGCGGGCTCGCTCTGCGGTCCGGGCCCGCGGTGTGGCTGGAGTTGGCGGACGGCAAGGAGTTCGTCGTGGTCGTGGACGACGCGGCGACCGCGGCCGGGCTGCTGACCGACCTGCTGGGCGACGCAGCACGACGGGACGTCCGTTGACATGCTGATCCGCATCGACGCGAGCTCCGCCGTGCCGCTGGCGGAGCAGGTCGCCTCCTCCGTGCGCCGGGCGCTGTCCGACGGCGCGCTGCACCCCGGCGACCGGCTGCCCGCCGCCCGGGAAGTGGCGCGCCTGCTGGACGTCAACGTCCACACCGTCCTGCGCGGCTACCAACAGCTGCGCGAGGAAGGGCTGATCGACCTGCGGCGCGGCCGGGGCGCCGTCGTCGTCGCCGCCCCGGCGCAGGCCCGGCTCCGCGAGGCCGCCCGCCAGCTCGTGGCGGCGGCCCGCGAAGCCGGCTTCTCGCAGGACAAGACCGTCGACCTGCTGCGTACGAGCTGGTCAGAGGAGCCGTAAGACCTCCGGCTCGCCGACCGGTCACGTCGACCGGTCACGTCGTCCGGTCACGTCGTCTCGATGTCGCGCCGGCGCAGCGCCACCAGTCCCGTGCCCACCAGCGCGACGGCCAGCGCCGTGAGCACCAGCACCGGCGGCCAGCTCATCTCGGCGCCCGGCATCTTCGGCAGGTGGGCGTACGGCGACAGGTCCAGCACCGCGTCCGGCAGGTCCAGCGCCGGGCCGATCCAGCCGATCGCCAGGCACAGGCCGGCCAGGGCCCAGGCCACGGCGGCGAAGCGGGGCAGCAGCCCGTACAACGCCACCGCGACGCCGCCCACCAGCCAGACCGCCGGGATCAGCACCAGGGCGCCGCCGAGCACGGAGCCGAAGGACTCCCCGTGTCCGATGCCGACGCCGAGGCCGCCGGCCACGACGATGACGGCGCCGCCGCCGAAGGCGATCAACAGGTGTCCGACCGCCCAGCCGGAGCGGCTGACCGCGTTCGCCAGGATCGGCTCGGCGCGCTGCGAGGTCTCCTCGCCGTGCAGCCGCAGCACCGCGGAGACGACGTACACCGCGGCGACCATGCCCAACATGCCGATCATCGAGGCGAGGAACGCGTTGGTGAGACCGGTCTGACCGCCCAGGCGCTCGAAGATCTGGCGGGTGTTCTCGTTGTCGCCGACGAGGTCCGAAGCGCCGCTGGCCATGCCGCCGAAGACGATCCCGATGACCAGGAACGCGGCCGTCCACGCCAGGAACGTGCCGCGCTGGAGCCGCCAGGCGAGTCCGGTCGCGGTGGTCAGCCGTCCGACGGCCGGCCCCGGCCGGGTCGCCAGGAAGCTCATGCCGACGTCGCGCCGGCCGGCGAGGGCGTACGCGACCAGGCCCTGCACCACCACGGCCGCGGCCAGCAGCAGGAGCAGCCACCAGCGTTCGCCGGCGAAGGGCCGCACCTGCGAGGCCCAGCCCAGCGGGGACAGCCAGGTCAGCACCGAGTTCCCGTCCGCCTCGGCGGAGTCGCCGGCCGACCTGAGTGCGAACGCCAGGCCGAGTGCGCCGCCGGCCATGCCCCGGGCCAGCCGGGCGCTCTCGGTGAGCTGGGCCGTGATGCCCGCGGCGCCGGCGAAGAGCATGCCGACCGCGCCGACGGTCAGCCCGAGCGCGAGCGCGCCGCTCGTCGAACCGGTCGGCCCGGCGGTGCCGAGCGTGATCAGCAGGGCGAGTCCGGTGTTGGCGACGAGCGCGGTCAGCAGCGCGGCCGTGAGGGAGGCGCGGCGGCCCACCGCCATGGACGACAGCATCTCCTGCCGGCCGGTCTCCTCCTCCTCGCGGGTGTGCCGCACCACGATCAGCACGCTCATCAGCGCGGCCATGGTGAGGGTGAACATCCCGAACCGCCAGGCGACCAGCCCGCCGAGGGTGTCGTCGAAGGCCGGGCCGGTGATCGCCCGCAGCGAGCCGTTCGTCAGCAGCGAGTCGACGATGTCGGCGCGCTTCTCCGGGGTGTCGTACAGGTTCTCCAAGGAGCCGACCCCGCCCACCACGACCAGGCCGAGGGTGAGCACCCACGCCGGCACCATCACCCGGTCCTGGCGCAGGGCGAGCCGGAAGAGGGGGCCGGTGCCGGCGAAGGGCTGTGGGCCGCGGTCGGCGATGGACGCGTACGCGGTGGTCACCGGGCCACCGCCGTCGAGTCGTACGCGGCGGAGTCCGGGCCCTCGCCGTCCGCGCCGCCGTCCGCCGCGTAGTGGCGCAGGAACAGCTCCTCCAGCGTGGGCGGGGTGCTGACCAGGGACCGTACGCCGGAGTCGGTCAGCGCCCGCAGCACCGCGTCCAGCTTGTCCGTGTCGACCTGGAGCTTGACCCGGTGGCCCGCGACCTCCAGGTCGTGCACGCCGGGCAGGCCGGAGATGCCGTTCGGCGGCCCGGCCAACTCGGCGGTGATGCTGGTGCGGGTGAGGTGGCGCAGGTCGGCGAGGGTGCCGGTCTCCACGGTGCGGCCCTTGCGGATGATGCTGACCCGGTCGCAGAGCGTCTCGACCTCGCTGAGGATGTGCGAGGAGAGCAGGACGGTGCGCCCGCGGTCGCGCTCCTCGGCGACGCAGCTCTGGAAGACCTCCTCCATCAGCGGGTCCAACCCGGACGTCGGCTCGTCGAGGATCAGCACCTCCGCCTCGGAGGCGAAGGCGGCCACCAGGGCGACCTTCTGGCGGTTGCCCTTGGAGTACGTACGACCCTTCTTCGTCGGATCCAGCTCGAAGCGTTCGATGAGTTCGGTCCGGCGGGTGGCGTTGAGGTGACCGCGCAGCCTGCCGTACAGGTCGATGACCTCCCCGCCGGAGAGGTTGCGCCACAGGGTCACGTCACCGGGGACGTACGCGAGGTGGCGGTGCAGGTCGACGGCGTCCCGCCAGGGGTCCTTGCCGAGCATCTGCGCCGCGCCGGCGTCGGCACGCAGCAGTCCGAGCAGCACCCGGATGGTGGTCGACTTGCCGGAGCCGTTGGGCCCCAGGAAGCCGTGGACCTCGCCGGTCTCGACCGTGAGGTCGAGCCCGTCCAGCGCGTGCGTCCGCCCGAACGACTTGTGCAGCCCGGAGACGGTGATGGCCTTCGTCATGGTTTTGAGCGTACGGTTTCTTCAGAAATTTGTGAAGTTAAGAAACCGTATAAAGTCGGGAGGGGACGGCATGGGTACGGCGACCAGGGGAGATGAGGTCGAGCCATGGAGCAGAAGCAGGACGAACGGCGGGACGAAGCGGTGGTCTCAGCGTTCGTCGAGCGCTTCGCCGCGCAGTTGGTGGACGCGGGCATGGCCCGGATGCCCTCGCGCGTCTTCGCCGCGATCCTCGTCTCCGACAGCGGCGTGATGACCTCGACGGAGATCGGGGAGCAGCTCAAGGTCAGCCCGGCGGCGGTGTCGGGCGCGGTGCGCTACCTCTCCCACGTCGCGATGCTCTCGCGCGAGCGCGAGCCCGGCTCGCGGCGGGAGCGCTACCGGGTCCACTCGGACCAGTGGTACGAGGCGATCGGCAGCCGCGAGCAGATCCTCAAGCGCTGGGAGGACACCCTGCGCGACGGCGTCGCGTCGGTGGGCCGGGACTCCCCGGCCGGGCAGCGGCTGGCGGAGACGCTGGCGTTCTTCGAGTTCGTCAAGACCGAGCTGCCGCTGATGATGGACCGGTGGCGCGAGCACCGTGAGGAACTCTTCGGCAGCTGAGGTCCGAGGGACGAGTTCGGAGGCCGGGGGTCACGCAGCGGTCGTCACGAGCGCTCCCGGGCCGCCGTCACAGGCGTTCCAGTGCCGTCGTCTCACAGGCGTTCCAGGGTCACCGTGAACGTGGTCCCCTTGCCGACCGTGCTCGTCACGTCCACCCACCCCCCGTGGTCCCGGACGATCTGCCGCACGATCGACAGCCCCAGCCCGCTCCCCCCGGTCCGCCGACCGCGCGACGCGTCCCCGCGCCAGAACCGGTCGAAGAGGTACGGCAGGTTCTCCTGCGGTATCCCGGCACCCGTGTCCCGCACCCGCACCAGCGCGCGCTCGCCGACTCCGGCCAGCTCCAGGGTCACCGCGCCGCCCGGCGCAGTGGCCCGTACCGCATTGCTGACGAGGTTCCCCACGGCCTGCCGCAGCCGGTACTGGTCGGCGCTCACCGACACCGGCCGGGCACCGACCGACACCTCAAGCCGCACCCCCGCCTCCTCGGCGCGGGCCCGGTGCGCGACGCGGCACGTCTCCAGCAGGTCGCCCAGGTCCACGGCGGCGAAGTGGTACGTCAGGGCGCCCGCCTCCGCGAGCGCCAGGTCCTGGAGGTCGTCCACGATGCGCTGCTGGAGCATCACCTCCTCGTGCAGGGACGCCAACAGCTCGGACGTGGGCTCCAGATAGCCGTCCTGGAACGCCTCCACGTAACCGCGGATGTTCGCCAGCGGGGTGCGCAACTCGTGGGCGATGTCCCCGGTCAGCCGGCGCTGACGCTCCTCGCCGGCCTGGATCGACCCGGCCATCCGGTTGAAGGCGCGCCCCAGCCTGGCGATCTCGTCCCGCCCCTCGACGGGCACGCGCCGCCCCAGGTCGCCCTGACCGAGGGAGCTGGTCGCGGCGGTGAGGGTGCGGACGGGCCGCAGGACGGTCCGGGTGAGGAGGACGGCGGCGAGGGCGACGACGACGGCGACGCTGGCGGCAAGGCCGGCGACCGGGGCCACCGACAGCCGGGGAGGGGGAGGGTTCCCCACCCCGAGGTAGATCTCGGCGCGTTGTGGGCTGCCCTTCTCCACGCTCTCGCGAAAGGCGAGTTGCAGACAGTCGTTGAGCTTGTCCCGGGGCGCAGCGGCGCACGCTTCGGTGGCCTTGCGGTCGGACGCCTCGGCGGGCGGTGTGCGACGGACCTCGCACCCGTCGGAGATGGAGATGGTCGTTCGCAGGGTGGGCATGCCGTACTTGTTCGGCATCGCCAAGAGCTCCTTGCCCGCACGGGTGAGGCACTGCACCTGGATCAAGTAGGCCCGGTAATTGGCGACGTGCTCCGTCGTGCGCGCGATCCTCGTCATCATGGCGCTGTCGTACGGAATCAGTTGGGGAACCGGATCGACGATGGCCACGGGCCGCGAACTGAAGTCACGCGGCTTCCGTCCCGTGAGCGCGTCCGAGTCGGCGATCGCCAACTCCTCCCCCACGGTGAGACGAATACGCTGACCCGTGTCCTTGGACAGTTGCAGCACCCTCGGCGCAACGCCGTCCCACGTGCCGTGCGAGAAGGCGTACTGCTTCAGACTGTCGGCGATCCTGTCGACCTCCGCCATGTCCGACGTAGCCATCTCCGCGACCTGCCCCGCCGCCTGACGCCAGGTCATCCATGTGCTCAAGGCCGCCGAGACGACCGCCACGACCACCAGCAGCCCGACGACCCTCAGCCGGAAACTCACGGCTGCGGCACGGACACGTGTCGAACCGACAGGCGGTACCCCCGCCCGTACACGGTCTCCACGAAGCGCCGGCGGCGGCCGTCCGCCTCCAACTTGCGGCGCAGGTTGACCACGTGGACGTCCACGGTCCGCTCCAGGACGCCCTCCTCGGCGCTGAAGGCCCGTTCGATGATCTCCCGCCGGGTGAACACCCGCCCCGGCTCCAGTGCGAGCACCTGGAGGATCGCGAACTCCTTGGCCGTGAGCGGCACCGCCTCCCCAGCGATCCGCACCTCGAATCGGTGCGGGTCGATCACCATGTCGTCGCCGCCGACCGCGCCGGGGAGGCTCGCCGCGCCCCCGGACGTCACCCGGGAGCGCCGCAGCAGCGCCCGGACCCGCGCCGCCAACTCCCGCGGGCTGTAGGGCTTCGTCATGTAGTCGTCGGCCCCGAGGTCCAGTCCGAGCAGGACGTCCTCCTCGGTGGTGCGCGCGGTGAGCAGCAGGATCGGGACCTGGGACTCGGCGCGCAGGACGCGGCAGACGTCGAGCCCGTCCACGAGCGGCATCATCAGGTCCAGCACGATGAGGTCGGGCCGGTGCATGCGGGCGTGGTCGATGGCGGCCCTGCCGTTGGAGACGAGATGGACCTCGTTGCCTTCGCGTTCCAGGTAGACGCGTATCAACGATGCCTGTTTGGCGTCGTCCTCGGCGACCAGGATGCGAGGGTTCAAGGGAACTCCTTCGACGTGAATTCCGTGCTCTCCCGGACCTTACGCCGAAATGACTTAAGGCTTCCTTTCATCGGGCATAGAACTTCGCTTCATATTCTCTTCATCATTTGGCCAGGTGGGAGCGGTTTTTGGCCAACTGGAGACAGGGCGCGTCGAGGCATGCCGTACGACCTCGGCAGTGGGCGGGGTGGCGCGATTCACCACCGGTCATCACGCAGTGATAGCCGGCCGGAACTTTCCCGCGCCCGCCCCGTTCACCGCCTACTGATCGCCACTCAGTTGATACTCAGTTGCTGCCCGTCACTGCTCACCTGTTCCTGCGCGAAACGCATCGGCGTGGTCGCGGGCCCATTCCGCGAAGGTGCGGGCGGGGCGGCCCGTGACCTGCTCGACGGTGGGGTTGACCGTACGCCCGACTTCGGGGGTGTCGCGGTACACCTCCAGCAGGAAGTCGACGACCTCGTCCGAGTGCCCGGCCGCCCGCCACTCGGCCAGCGCCTCCGCCTCGCTCAACTCCACCAGCGCCACCGCCCGTCCGCGGGCCGCGGCGAGCACGTCCACCTTCTCCCGTACGGTCAGCACCTCGGGTCCGCTCAGCACGTACGTACGGCCGCCGTGCCCGTCCTCGGTGAGCGCGACCGCCGCGACGGCGCCGATGTCGCCCTCGTGCACCATCGCGCTGAGCCGGTCCACGAAGGGCTCGCGCACCTCGTCCCGTGCGCGGACGCCGTCGGCCCAGGCGAGCGCGTTCGCCATGAACTCCACCGGCATGACCACGGTCCAGGTCAGGTCGCCGGCGCGCACCGCGTTCTCCAGCGGGGTCTCGCCACCGCCGTTGAGCACGGTGACCCGCTGCACCCCGGCCGCCCGCGCCAGCTCCACGATGCGCGGCCCGGTGTCCAGCGGCACCAGGTACTCGCCGCCGAAGGTGATCAGATGGAGCCCGGTCACGCCCTTGAGCGCGTCCACGAGCGAGTCGGGGTCGGTCAGGTCGCCCTGGACGACCTCGACGCCGTCGGGGAAGTCGGCCCGCGCCGCGTCCCTGGTCAGCGCGCGGACGGCGTGCCCGCCGCGCAAGAGTTCGGCGACGACCTGTCGTCCGACGGTACCGGTCGCTCCTGCCACAAGATTCGTCATGGCTTCACCGTAGGAAGCCTTGCGGACAGCTACGGTCCGCAAGTGGCCGTGGGGCGAGCCGTACGCACCTCACCAGGCCAGTTGGGCGATCTCCTCCACGACCACCGCGCACGCGTCCGTCGCCGGATCGATCAACGGGAAGTGGCCGACGTCCTCCAGCAGCGTCAGCCCCACCATCTCCCCCGCCTTCGCCGCGGCCGTGACGAAGGACTCCGAGACGGCGACCGGCACCACGATGTCGTCCCGGCCGTGCACCACGGCCGTCGCCATGCCCGTCGGCAACAGCCGCGCCGGGTCGACGACGGCGGACCGCTGGACGAAGTCCCCCTCACCGCCCATGAGTTGGCCCACCGCGCCGCCGCACACGTCCAGCTCGACGGAGAGCGCGAGGTCCGCGATGGGAGCCAGCGCCACCGCGCCGCGCAGCCGCGGCGGCTGCGCCAGGCGCCACGGCGCGTCCACGGGCAGGACGTGCCGGGCCACGGCCCACAGCGCGAGTTGACCGCCGGCCGAGTGGCCGGTCACCACCGTGCGCCGCAGATCGACGCCGGGCAGCGCGCGCGGCGCGAGCTGCGGCAGCGCGTCCATCACCGCTGCGACGTCGTCGAACGTTTCCGGCCAGCGCCCCGCGACCGGGGCGTCCTGCCCCGCGGCCCGCTGCTGCGGGAGCGCGCCCTCCCGCCCCCTGCGGTACTCCACGCTCGCGACCGCGAAGCCGCGCCGCGCCAGGAAGTCCGCGAACGGGCTCACGTGTACCCGGTCGTACGGCGCACGCCACGCCCCGCCGTGCAGCAGCACGACGAGCGGGGCGCCCTCGGTGGGCACGTCGCGCGGCACGTAGAAGTCGACGAGCTGGTCCGGGTGTTCGCCGTACGCCGCGGTCGCGTCCGGCGCGACCGCGGGATGGGCGAACACGGACGCCGACTCGACCGCGTCACGGGCCGCCGCGGCGGCACCCGGGTCCGGCGCGCTTGCGTCCGGCATGCGGATCCCAACCTTCCGATGGAGCCGCGGACTTACCGCGGAAACTATCTGACCAGCGCGGACGCTACCAGGCGCCCGGGGCGCGCCCGCGCGCCCGGCGCCCCGCGAGTGCGCCCCGCGCCGCGCCGGCGGCCCGTCCGTGACGGTTTCCCTGCGGGACCGTTGGCCTGCGCGTCCCGTGGCGGGTTCTCGCGCGGTTCCCTCCCGCTGTGCCCTGCGAGCACGCCCCCAGAGGGCGCGGGCCCCCGCCCCTGGACATACCCGCCGTAGCGCTACGGGAGCGTTGGCCTCCGCGGCCCGGTGGTGGGCTTGTCGCGCAGTTCCCCGCGCCCCTGTTTCGCTGCCCCCGTCACTTACCTGCGGGCCGGTGCCCGCAGAGCACAGGGAGGGACTCCGCGAGAAGCCCACCACGGTCCGCAGACGACTGACGGGGCAGCGAAACAGGGGCGCTGGGGGTCCCCCCGTGCCCGCAGGGCACAGGGGGCGGAACTGCGCGAACAACCACAGCGCACCCGCAGAGACCTTCGCGCCCTCAGGGCTACGGCGGCCACGTCAGGTGGCGCTGAGGTGCCCCCTCGTACCCGCAGGGCACAGGGGGGCATCCGCACACGGCAACGCGCGCCGTCAGGCGCGCGCCTCCGTGAGGACCTCTGCGAGCACCGCCGCCGCGCGTTCCGCGTCGGCGTAGCGGACGTACAGCGGGGCGAAGCCGAAGCGCAGGAGGTCGGGGCGGCGCAGGTCGCCCACCACGCCGTGGGCGATCAGGCGGTCCATGACCGCCGGCGCCTGCCCGCACCGCAGCGCGACCTGGCTGCCGCGGGCCGCGTGCTCCGCCGGCGTCACCGACGTCACCGACGACCCGCCCGCGTACTCCGCCACGCACCGCAGGAAGAAGTCCGTCAGCGCCAGGCTCTTCGCCCGTACGTCCTCGATCGTCACGCCCTCCCACACGTCCAGCGCCGCCTCCAGAGCCAGCATCGAGAGGATGTCGGGCGTCCCGACCCGGCCGCGGCGCGCGCCGTCGACCGCGGCGTAGTCGCGGCTCATCGCGAACGGGTCGGCGTGGGAGTTCCAGCCGGGCAGCGGCGAGTCGAAGGCGGCCTGGTGGTGCTCGGCGACGTACAGGAAGGCCGGCGAACCGGGCCCGCCGTTCAGGTACTTGTACGTGCAGCCGACCGCGAGGTCCACGCCGTGCGCGTCCAGCCCCACCGGCAGCGCGCCCGCGCTGTGGCACAGGTCCCAGACCACGACCGCGCCGGCGTCGTGCACCGCCGCCGTCAGGGCCGGCAGGTCGTGCAGCCGGCCGGAGCGGAAGTCGACGTGGTTGAGGAGGACGACCGCGGTCGTGGGACCGAGCGCGGCCCGCAGCGCGGCGGGGTCCGCGGGGTCCACGGGCACGATCCGGTGCCCGGTGAGCCGGGCGGCGGACTCGGCGACGTACCCGTCCGTGGGGAACGTCGTCGCGTCGACCACGACGTCCGTACGGCGCGGGTCGCCCACCAGCCGTACGCCCGCCACGACCGCCTTGAAGACGTTCACGCTGGTCGAGTCGGCGACCACGACCTGCCCCGGCGCCGCACCGACCAGCGGCGCGATCCGGTCCCCGATCCGCTCGGGCGCGGTCCACCAGCCGCTCTCCGTCCACGAGCGGATGCGCAATTCGCCCCACTGGCGCTGGACGACGTCCGCGACGCGGGCGGGCACGTGCGCGGGCAGGGCGCCCAGGGAGTTGCCGTCGAGATAGACCACGCCGTCGTCGAGGGCGAACAGGTCGCGCCGGGCGGCGAGCGGGTCGACGGCGTCGAGCGCGGCGGCGCGCTCCCGCAGCGAGCGGATGCCTTCGTAGGCGGTCTCGGAAGTGGTCTCAGACATGGCTACGGGCCGTCCACAGCTCGGGGAAGACGTTCTTGCGGGCCCGCTTCTCCAGCCAGGCCACGCCGGCGGAGCCGCCCGTGCCGGCCTTCGCGCCCATCGCGCGCCGGGTCGCCACCAGGTGGTCGTTGCGCCAGCGCCACACCAGTTCGCCGACGTCGGTGAGCGCTTCGCCGAGGCGGAGCAGTTCGCCGTTGGCGTCGGGATCGCCGTAGATCTCCGCCCACACGGCCTCGACGCCGGCGTCCGCTTCGTACCGCTGCGAGAGGTCCCGCTCCAGCACGGCCTGCGGCACCGCCTTGCCGCGGCGGGCGAGCAGCCGCAGCACCTCGTCGTACAGGCTCGGCTGCGCGAGGGCCTTCTCCAGCTCGGCGTGCACCCGGGGCGCGCCCTTGTGCGGCACCAGCATGGACGCGGACTTCTCACCGAGCAGGAACTCCATGCGCCGGTACATCGCCGACTGGAAGCCGGACCCCTCGCCGAGCGCGCTGCGGTACGCGTTGAACTGCGCGGGCGTGAGCTGTCCGAGGGGTCGCCAGGAGGCGTTCAGCGCCTCCAGTTCGCGCACGGAGCGCTTCAGGGCGTCTATCGCCACGGGAACGCGGTCCTCGCGCAGGGCGCCGGTCGCGGTCTCCCACTCGTGGACGATGACGGTGAACCACAGCTCCATCACCTGGGTGGTGACCAGGAAGACCATCTCTCCCGGGTCGTCGGAGAGGGTGTGCTGGAGGTGGGTGAGGACGTCGGCCTGGACGTAGTCCTCGTAAGGGGTCGTACCCGCGAAGTCGAGGTGCGGGACGGCGGTCGCGTCGCGCGCGTCATGCGCGGCGGCGGCTGCTGCGGACTGGGACATCGCTGTCTCCTGACTGTCCGGGTAGCGGTCCGCTCCTTCCTGTTGGCTCGGGAGCCCCGGTCCCCTACGGCGCATTTTAGGGCCTGACCCGTGCCCCCTCCAGGCATCTGGACCTGAAGATCGTCGGGCACGGGTCGGGGCCGGGACCGTCCGGGTGACGGCCGCGGTCGTCCGGCTCAGCCGGTCGTGCTGGCGTCGAGGGTGTCCGCGGCGAGCGGCGAGGAGTCCCGCAGGAAGGTCGAGCAGCGCTCGTACTCCTCCTGCTCCCCGATGGCACCCGCGGCGCGCGCGAGCGCGTTCAGGGCCCGCAGGAACCCGCGGTTCGGCTCGTGCTCCCAGGGCACGGGCCCGTGCCCCTTCCAGCCGCTGCGCCGCAGCGCGTCCAGCCCGCGGTGGTACCCCGTCCGGGCGTACGCGTACGACTCGACGGCCCGCCCCTTCGCGAACGCGTCGTCGGCGAGCTGCGCCCAGGCCAGGGACGACGTCGGGTACTTCGCGGCGACCTCGGAGGGGTCGGTCCCGGAGGCGAGCAGCTCGCGCGGTTCGGGGTCGTCGGGCAGGTGGGTCGGAGGGGGTCCCCCGAGCAGGTTCTCGTGAATGGACATGCGCCCCAGTCTCGCGCATGCGGGGTGCGTGCCGTGCGGGGTGCCCGGCGGCGCCTACGCGAGGAGTGACGGCGGAATCACGGTTCGCGCCCGCTCGTAGAGGGATCGCGCGTGCTGGTTTTCGAGGTGCGGTCGAATCATGCCGACCATTCGCTGCATCCTCCGGTCGACCCGCCCGCTCTTCACCAGCGAATACTCGTCCAGCGCCTGATTCCACGTCGCGCACGCCGACTCCAGGTGCCCGTGCTGGATCTGGAATTCGGCGAGCGTTGCGCGCTCCTTGACGCGGGAGCGTCGGTAGATCTCGTAGCAGAGCTTGTCGGATTCCTTCATCGCGTCGATCGCGCCGGGGAGGTCGCCCAGCTCATATCGCACATGGCTGATGTGGTAGTGGAGCGAAGCGGGATCGTACGACCCGAAGGACTTTTCCCGGGACTCCGCCTTGTCCATGGCGGCTTCGGCTTCCTTGAGATAGCGCAGCGCGTCCGACGTGTCCCCGCTCTGCGCCGCCGCGTGCGCCTGCTGCCCCGCGAGGAATGCCCGCATCCGGGGGCCGGCCTGGGGAGAGGCCGAGGCAGCGGAATTCGCCAACCGCAACGCCGAACTTCCGTGACCGAGATCGACGGCCTGCACACTCATTCCGCGCAGTGTGGTGCAGTACGTCAGGTGGTCCTCGGACGCACCGGCCAACTCCAGCGCCTTCAGGTAGTACTTCTGCCCCAGCCCTTCAAGTCCTTCGTCGACGGCCATGTACCCGGTGAGGTAACAGAGGTCGGACGCCGCGGCCATCATCGCTTTGCGCACCGCGTCCGTCGCGTCCGCACGCAGATACGGCGCAACCGTGTTGACGAGAAAAGCCGCCGCCATCGGACGGGCGTGCCGACCCCCGAACTGGTCATCCAGCTCGGAGATCCGCTCCGTCATCGCGATGACCGTTTCCACATCGGACATCCCCATCCGCGGCGACGAACCCCGCCGAACCATCTCCATCCGCCCCACGACATCGGGCCAGTTCGGAATCGTCAGCGCAACGGAGAAAAGACCGGCAGTGACTGCGCTGCGACGAGATAGGAACATGTCAGGACGCCTCCACCTCGGTCATGAGGAGACGGAGGGTGAGCGATTGCTTCTCCTCGGGCAGCGCGCTCAAGGCGTTCCTTGCATACGCAACCCCTTCGGACACGTCGCCGGAGCGAGCGAGCATGAGCCCGCGGTGCATCTCAAGATGAGTGGCGAACCGCGGGAGTTCGCCGGGCAGCTCCCGCCTGGCCGCTTCCTGTGCAGCAACCGCCGCGCTCTCGTCTCCGAGCCGAGCAGCCAGCAGCCAGATGAACACGTTGAGCCGCCACCACGGAACCGCGTAGTCGCTGGTCTGCTCGTACGAGTGGGCCTTGTCGAAGACTCTGCGCCCTTGCTCCATGAGGTCGCCGTGGTCGCGTCCCCTCGGATCGCCGCCGCGTGTGCCTTTCCGAAGATGGCGTTCAGGAGCCCCAGGGACGGTCGTTTGCCGATCGCCAACGCCTGGTCTGCAAGGATGTCGGCGATGCCGAGTGACGCACCTTCGTAGCCAAGTGCGATCGCCGCCCGCCCGCGAACCCACACCCGCGTCTCGTCATCGCCCGAGCGATCCGCCGCTTCCGCCGCCGTCCGGTACCAGTGCACCGCCTTGGAGCCGTCGGAGCCCGGGAACGTCTTGGCGTACAGCGTCATGAGGCGAGCGGCCACCGACCACAACTGCGGGCGTTCCAACTGCTGTTGCACGACGACGAGTTCACGAGCCACGCGCCGCTGGATGTCCGCGGGACCCAAGCTCATGTACTCCGCGCCGTACGTGGCCAGCTTGGCTTCCCAGGATTCGACGGACGGGCCCCCTTGCAATCGGGCCGTGAATCCAGCGCTGAGCAATTCAGAGGTGACGGCTGGAGCTATGGCAGCTCCAGCGGCATCGGTGAGGAATGTACGACGTTTCACTTCGCACTCCAGAACAACCGAGGTTTCGTCGGGCGGGGTGAGGCGGAGGCTAGCCTCCGCGGCGCCTGCGCCGGCTACGCTAGGAGTGACGGCGGAGTTACGGCTTGGGCACGCTCGTGAAGGTCCCGCGCATACTTGTTCTTGAGGTACGGACGAATTCGGCTGTGCATCCCTGCAATCCTCTCGTCACACTGTCCAGACTGAACCTTGGGATAGATGTCAATCACCCGCCCCCACGTTTCACACGCCGCTTCTAGGTGCCCGACTTCAAGTTGACGCTCCGCAAGCATGGAGAGATAGCGGACTCGACTCCTGCGAAGTGAACTGTGTCGCAGCTTGTCGGACTCCTCCAGCGCCGCGATGGAACCCTTGATGTCGCCGAATTCATATCGAACCTGGCCCACGTGATATGTCAACGACGACGGGTTGTAGGAACCGAACGTCTTCGCTTGGGCTTCCGCCTTCTCCATGGCGACTTCGGCTTCGCGGAGGTACCTGTGCGAGTTGAGCCGATCTCCGACTTGGGCGTACGCGTGCGCTTGCTGACCGGCGAGGAAGGCTCGCATCCTCGGTCCAGCCTGTGGGGACGCGGCAGCAGCGGCATCTGCAAGACGGACGGCTTTCCCGCTGTGTCCCAGGTCGACAGCCTGCACGCTCATTCCACGCAGCGTCGTGCAGTAGGTGAGGTGGTCCTCGGACGCGCCGGCCAGTTCGAGCGCCTTCAGATAGTAACGCTGTGCCAACCCGTGAAGTCCTTCGTCGACGGCCATGTATCCGGTGAGGTAGCAGAGATCAGACGCCGCCGCCATCATCGCCTTACGCACCACGTCCGTCGCATCCGCACGCAAATACGGCGCCACCGTGTTGACAAGAAAAGCCGCCGCCATCGGACGGGCGTGCCGCCCCCCGAACTGGTCATCCAGCTCAGAAATCCGCTCCGTCATGGCAATGACCGTCTCCACATCGGACATCCCTATCCGCGGCGACGAACCCTTCTGAACATTCTCCATCCGCCCCACAACATCAGGCCAGTTCGGAATCGTCAACGCAACAGAGAAAAGACTGGCATTGACGACGCTGCGTCGGGACGGCGACATGTCGCTGCTCCCGAGGTCGACCACCTGTTGCGTCAGACCGGAGTCGTCCTGCGCCGCGAGAGGCGTCGGGAATCCGGCGTCGCGCTCGGTGACCGGGCGCTTGAACCTGCGTGCGAGCGCTTCCAGGATCAGCGGGCGGGCTTCCTTCTTCGGGACGTAGCCCTTCAACCACTGGTGGACGGATTGTTCGCGGTACTGAACAGGGGTTCCCCGTTCGGTACCGATCCTGTTCACCGCCTGCGCGAACTGCCGCAGGTTCCACCCGGTCTCCCGGTACAACCGCGCGAGCGGTTCGTTCGGCTCTCGCTTCGTCGTCACGGATCTTCAACTCCTGGCGCTGAGGGGCCGTTTGAGTCTTTTGAAAGCTACTGCCGCTTCAACGGTACCTCCGAGAGTGACCAGCCGGTTGCCTAGAGCGAAGAGAGACCACGGCAGGCGACGACGAGAGGGCACGGCTGACGAACATGGGCAACGACACCGGACACCAGGGCGAAGACACGGCCTTACTGCTGGCCCGATCCCCCGCCGGAGAGTCCTGCGCGCTGTGCGGACTGGCGACGCGAAAGCTCGCCCGAGTCGGACTTTCCCCGGGCACGCAGCACGTACTGCGGACGATCAGGCGCGAGCACCCGCATCGGCGTTCGACGGACACGAAGGAGGTGCCGTAAGTGGGGTCCCCCGAATTCGCGAACGGCACCGTGGTCCGTGACGCCGCCACCAAAAAGGTCGGCGTGGTGATGGACCGGTTCGGGGACCGGTACTGCCTTCGCCCGCACGGCGGGGGAATTGAGTGGTACGCGTCCCGCGACGACCTCAGCGCCATACTGTCCGACGTCCTGCGCCCGGACGTCGCCGAGTTGACGGCGAACAGTCGGAAGGGCGTGTGATGCCGGAAAGCCGCCCGTACGGGAACTGGGCTCCGCACCCCGTCCCTTCCGAGGGAATCACGGTATCGGTCGCATGCGCGCTCAAGGCGCCGGAATGCGGGGAGAAATCGCCCGCCCCCGGCATGGAAGAAGCCGATCACGAACGCGCCGAAGACTGGATGGCGTATCACCTGGAGCAAACGGGGCACGCGCTGTACAAGCGCGTGGTCCACGACACCGTGCAGTGGCGCCCGGACGGACGCACCGCGCAGTGAGACGGCTGGGACAGGCTCTGTTCTTCGGCGCCGTCGGCTTCTGTCTCGGGCTGATGCTCCTCAGCCTGATCAGGCGGTAAGAGACTCCCGCCGCCCGCACACCCGCAAGGGAATCCACGGCGGCGGACCGAGTTCCCCTCCCGGCCGCGAGCCCTGCCCCGGCCGGCCGGAAGGGAAGGGGGAGCGAGCTTGGTCGCCCCGCTCCCCGGCCCCGGTCACCTGCTCACACCGATGGTGACCGGGGCCCTCCCTTACGCTCCCGCGCCGTACGTCCCGAACTCCGGCCGGCCCGTCGACTCGAAGACGTTCACCGTCAGGCCGCCGGGGGTGGTCTCGTGGCTGACGAGGCGGAGGCCGGCGGGGGCGCCGCCGGCGGGGAAGAGGCGGCGGCCCTGGCCGATCACGACCGGGGCGATCGCGAGGCGGAACGTGTCGACCAGGCCCGCGGCCAGCAGGGACTGGGCCAACCGGGCGCTGCCGTGGATCTGGAGTTCCCGGCCGGGCCGCCGCTTCACCTCGGCCACCTGGGCGGGGACGTCGCCGGAGAGGATCGTGGTCGGGTTCCACTCGGCCGTGGTCAGGCTGTGGGAGGCCACGTACTTCGGCAGGCCGTTCAGGATGCTCGCGCCGGGGTGGTCGGTCATCTTCGGCCAGTCCCGCGCGAAGTTCTGGTACGTGCGACGGCCGAAGAGGAACGCGTCCGCCTCGCCGAGCCACCGGGCGGCCAGGCGCTCGAACTCCTCGTCCAGGTGCGGGACGAACCAGCCGCCCGCGGTGAAACCGTCGCTGGTGTCCTCGTCCGGGGACCCCGGCCCCTGGGAGACACCGTCGAGCGTCAGGAACTGCTGCACAACCAGCTTCATGGAGTACCACTCACTTCGGCCGCTGAAAGGACGTCTCTCCCTGGGGACCGCGGGGCGCCCGCAAACTCATCGCCCGCGGCGCTACCGGGCCCGGGACCAGGACCAGGCCGCGATGCCCACGCGGTTCCGCGCCCCCAGTTTCGTCTGGATGTTCGCGACGTGCGTCTTCACCGTGCCCGCCGCGATGAACAGCGCCGCGCCGACCTCCGCGTTCGTCAGGCCCTCGGCCACCAGCCGGGCGATCTCCTCCTCCCGCGCCGTCAACGGGGACACCCCTTCCGAAGGCGCCCCCGCCTCCGGCTCGCCCCCGCTCAACAGCCGCACCGTCAGCTGCGGGCTGATCAGCACGTCCCCTGCCATCGCCGCCCGCACCCCCTCGATCAGCAGCCCGGGGCCCGAGCGCTTCAGCAGGAAGCCGCACGCGCCGTCCCGCAGCGCCGTACGGACGTAGTCGTCGTGGTCGAACGTGGTCACCACCAGCACCCGCACCGGGTCGGCGACCCCGGGGCCGGCCAGCCGACGGGTGACCTCCAGGCCGTCCAGGCCCGGCATGCGGATGTCCGCGACCACCAGGTCCGGGCGCAGTTCGCGCGCCGACGCGACCGCGGCGAGGCCGTCCGCCGCCTCGCCGACCACCGTCATGTCGGGCTGGGAGTCGAGGATCAGCCGGAAGCCGTTGCGTACGTCGTCCTGGTCGTCGGCGAGGAGGATACGGGTGGTCACATCGACTCTTTCCGGTGCGTGGGGAGGGTGTCGGGGAACGTGACGGCCAGCCGCCAGCCCCCGTCCGCGGTCGGGCCGGCGGCGAGGGTGCCGCCGGCGGCCATGGCGTGTTCGGTGAGCGCGGGGATGCCGAGGCCGCCGCTGCCGCGCGCCCGGCGCGACAGCAGCGGCCTTCGACCACCCGCACCAAGGTCGTTGGTGACGCTGACCTCGACCGCTGCGGCCGTACGGTCGACCCGTACGTCCACCCGACGCGCACCGGGCGCGTGCCGGCGCACGTTCGTCAGCGCCTCCACCACCACGCGGTACGCGACCGCGCCCGTCTCCCGCGGCAGGGCGTCGACCGCGGCCGGCGACACCTCCAGGCGGGCGTCCGGGCCGCCCGGCGCGCCGAACTCCGACACCAGCGCGGGCAGCGCGTCGAGCCCGGGGAGCGCCGCCCGCGCGGCGGTGTCGTCGTCTCCGTCGCCGTCGCCGAGCATCGCGACCGTACGGTCCATCGCCGCCAGTGCGCTCAGCCCGGCGCGCTCGATGCGCTCCAACGCGGGCACCGCCTGCGCGGGGTCGCTCGCCGCGACGAACAGCGCCGCCTGCGCCTGCACCACGATCCCGCTGATGTCGTGCGCCACGAAGTCGTGCAGGTCGCGCGAGAGCTGGAGCTGCTGGGCGCGCCGGGCGCGGGCGACCTCGGCCGCGCGCCGCTGGGCCGCCAGCCGCGGGTACGTGCCCGTCGCCACCGCGCCCGCCACCGGCAACAGCCAGAACGCCGCGGCGCCCGCCCGCTCCAGGAACGACCCCTCGATCAGGGCCGCGGGCCACACCGCCACCGCGATCCCGGCGAGCGCGACCGCGTACCGCCGTTCCCGCAGCGGCGACCAGCGGACCACGGCCACGATCAACAACAGCAGTACGCCGGCCTCCACCAGGCCCCAGTAACCCCGGGCCTCCTCGGGCGGGCCGGCACCCACGGCGACGGCGGACGCGACGGTGGCGGCCAGCGAGGCCAGGGCGCAGCCCGCGGTCGGGAGCGCGAGCCGGGTCCGTACGTCCCGGTCCGTACGCGACCGCAGCAGCGCCCACGCGACGACCACCGTGCCCGCCACCGCGGGCAGGGCGCTGACCGCGCTCCACGGCGCTGCGCCGGCAGCCGACTCCATGGGTCCCCCCGATCCCCTGTGCGTGATCATCAGCGTACGGGGGCGGGCCGCGGTCAGCGGATCCCCCGATCGGCAGAGCGCATCCACCGGAGGCACCCGTTCTTTCTGCCGATCGGTGGATGGTCGTGGACGGGGACGGACGGCGAGGCTGGTGATCGTTCGAGCGGCGCTCCGAGCACCGCCACCACCAGCACGTTCTTCCGACAGGGGGCAGTCATGCGCTTCACCGCCACCACCCGCACCGTCGCCACCCTCGGCGCCGCCACCGCGCTGCTCGCCGGCATCGCCACCGCCACCACCGCGCACGCCGGGCCGGCACAGACGACGAAGCCCCAACAGTGGGAGCCGCAGAAGTGGGAGCCCCAGAAGGCGGACGAGGTCGCGAGCGTCCGCGGCTCGGCGCAGATCTTCTACGCGTACTCCGCCAACGACACCATCCGCTTCACGGTCGACGCGAAGGCCGCCCCCTTCACCAACCCGATCCCCGGCGCGCCCAAGGGCCTGCCGACCGACGCCGGCGGCACCCTCAAGTTCAGCCACTACGACCCGGACACCGACCGGACCGGGTGGGCGATGGCCGACGTGGACTGCCTGGTCACGGGCGGCAAGACGGCCACGCTCTCCGCGGTCGTCCGCAAGTCCAACACCGGCGAGGACGGCAAGCGCATCGGCATCAGCATCCAGCAGGGCGAGAAGGGCCGGCCGGACCGGCTCGGCTTCAGCTGGGGCGTCGTCAACGTCGGCGGCGTCCCGAACGGCGGCGTCGGCACCTGCCTCGCCCCCGCGCCCTTCGCTCCCGTCGTCAAGGGCGGGTACAAGGTCGTCCACACCGACCTGCCCCCGCTGCCGGCCGGCGCGATCCCGACGCCCAAGCGCTAGCCCGCGCGTGCGCCTTCGCGGGAGGCCGCCCTCAGGGCCCTCGCACCCCAGCTGCCCCTCGCCGTTCCCCTGCCGGACCACTGCCTCCTGCGGCCCGGTGGGTGGCTTGTCGCGCAGTTCCCCGCGCCCCTGTCTCGCTGCCCCCGTCACTCGCCTGCGGGCCGGTCTGGGG
The DNA here is from genome assembly GCF_040653095.1 of Streptomyces sp. NPDC048057. NCBI lineage: Bacteria > Bacillati > Actinomycetota > Actinomycetes > Kitasatosporales > Streptomycetaceae > Streptomyces > Streptomyces sp. NPDC048057. Next base: position 11,221 of record NZ_JBEZNF010000024.1, on the reverse strand, counting down.
TTTTAGGAGCGCGAGGAACTACGCGAACAACCCCCACCGGCCGGTAGAGAGCGACACGCCCGCAGGGGAACGGCGGAGGCTTTCAGGGGCGCGGGGAACTGCGCGACAAGCCCACCACCGGGCCGCAGAGACCAACACGCCCGCAGGGGCACGGCGGGTATGTCAGGGGCGCTGGCCCCTACGGGCGGAACCGTGCGAGCAGCCCACCACCAAGCCGCGGGCGGCATAGCACCAGCCAGGGCCGGCATCATCAGCCCGCCCTACGGAGGATCCGCAGGGCCCGCCTCCAGTGGCGGCGCACCCACCCCGCAGTTCACCTTGCACTGCGGATGCGCGCACGGGCGCGCCGGGCGGCGGATCCAGATCGCCGCCACCGCCGCGCCCACCACCAGCACCCCCGCACAGATCGGCATCGCCTTGTCGAACGTCGCGTTGAACTCGGTCGCCGAGCGGTACGCCTCCGGGCCCATGCCCACCAGCAGCGGCAGCGCCGCCACCGCCAGCAGCCCGGCCGCGCGGGCGGCGGCGTTGTTGATGCCGCTGGCGATGCCCGCCCGGCTGGTGGGCACGGACGCCAGCACCGTCGCGGTCAGCGGCGCCACCAGCGTCACCATGCCCAGCCCCATCACCAGCAGCGCCGGCAGCACGTCCCGCACGTACGCGGCGTGCGGACCGACCCGCAGCATCAGCAGCATGCCCGCGGCACACAGCAGCGGGCCCACCGTCAGCGGGATCCGCGGGCCGATGCGCTGGGCCAGTTCCCCGGAGCGCGCGGAGAACAGCAGCATCAGCACCGTCGTCGGCAGCAGCGCCAGACCGGCCTGGAGCGCCGAGTAGCCGGACACCACCTGGAGCTGGAGCGCGGCGAGGAAGAAGAAGCCGCCGAACGCCGCGTACACGCACAGCGTCACCACGTTCACCACGGAGAACATCCGCGACGTGAAGATCGACAGCGGCATCATCGGGTCCGGGGTGCGCCGTTCCACCCGGACGAAGGCGAGCGCCACCAGGACGCCGAGCACCCCGGGCCACCACACGGCCGCGATCAGCGCGTACGTCACCAGGGTGAGTGCACCGGCGCCCAGCACCGCGCCGAGGACGTCGAAGCGCCCGCGCTCCCGGGCCTCGGGGTCACGCGACTCGGGCACGTGCCGCAGGGCGATCGGTACGCACAGCGCCGCGAGCGGCACGTTGATCAGGAACACCCAGCGCCAGCCGGGCCCGTCCACCAGCCAGCCGCCGACGAACGGCCCGATCGCCGCGCCCACGCCGCCGAAGCCGGACCAGAGGCCGACCGCGCGCGCCCGGTCGTCGGGGTGGAAGCTGGCCTGGATGATCGCCAGCGAGCCGGGGGTGAGCAGTGCGCCGCCGATGCCCTGGAGGGCGCGCGCCACGATCAGCGAGATGCCGTTCGGCGCGAGCCCGCACAGCAGCGAACCCAGCGCGAACCACACCACGCCGATGACGAAGACCTTCCGCCGCCCGTAGCGGTCGCCGAGCGAGCCGCCCAGCAGGATCAGGCCCGCCAGGGTGAGCATGTACGCGTTGACGGTCCACTGGAGGGTGGCCAGGTCGGCGTTCAGGTCGTCGCCGATGTGCGGCAGGGCGACGTTCACGACGGTGGAGTCCAGCAGCGCCATGGTGGAGCCGAGGACGGTCGTCAGGACCACCCAGCGGCCCGTGGGCGAGGCCAGCCGGATGCCGCCGACACCGTCCGCGCCCGCGCCGGTGTCGGGACCCTCGCCCCGGCCCGTGCCCGTATTCGCGTCCGTACCGGCGTCGTCCGCGCTCATGGAACGGATCATCCCAGCGTGCGGGCGCGCGGGCGACCCCACGGACAGCCCCGCCGACGCGCGAGGGCCCGGCGCCCCCGAGGGGAGCACCGGGCCCTGACCCGTAAGAACCCGTACTAAGCAGTACGGAACGGTACGGAACTACTTCAGCTTCGTGCCCGTGGAGCGCAGCGCCCCGCACGCCTCCACGACGCGCTGGGCCATGCTCGCCTCGGCCAGCTTGCCCCAGGTCCGCGGGTCGTACAGCTTCTTGTTGCCGACCTCGCCGTCGACCTTCAGGACGCCGTCGTAGTTCTGGAACATGTGGGCGGCGACCGGACGGGTGAAGGCGTACTGCGTGTCCGTGTCGAGGTTCATCTTCACGACGCCGTTGTCCAGCGCGGTGGCGATCTCCTCGGCCGTGGAGCCGGAGCCGCCGTGGAAGACGAAGTCGAACGGCGCGACCTTGCCGTACTTCTCGCCGACGCCCTGCTGGAGGTCCTTGAGCAGCTCGGGACGGAGGACGACGTTGCCCGGCTTGTAGACGCCGTGCACGTTGCCGAAGGACGCGGCCAGCAGGTAGCGGCCCTTCTCGCCCAGGCCGAGCGCCTCGGCGGTGCGCAGCGCGTCGTCGACGGTGGTGTACAGCTCGTCGTTGATCTCGTGCGTGACGCCGTCCTCCTCGCCGCCGGTCGGGGTGATCTCGACCTCAAGGATGATCTTGGCGGCGGCGGCCTGCGGCAGCAGCTCCTGCGCGATGGACAGGTTGTCGGCCAGGTTCTCCGCGGAACCGTCCCACATGTGCGACTGGAAGAGCGGGTTCCGCCCGGCCGCGACGCGCTCGGCGGAGATCGCGACCAGCGGGCGGACGTACGTGTCCAGCTTGTCCTTCGGGCAGTGGTCCGTGTGCAGCGCGATGTTGACGTCGTACTTCGCGGCGACGATGTGCGCGAACTCGGCGAGGGCGACCGCGCCCGTGACCATGTCCTTGCTGTGCTGACCGCCCAGGAACTCCGCACCGCCGGTGGAGATCTGGACGATGCCGTCGCTCTCGGCCTCCGCGAAGCCGCGCAGCGCGGCGTGGAGGGTCTGGGAGGAGGTCACGTTGATGGCCGGGTAGGCGAACTTGCCTGCCTTCGCCCGGTCGAGCATCTCGTTGTAGACCTCGGGGGTTGCGATGGGCATCTGTCCGCTCCTTGTGATCTGCGGTTCGGCGGTTTCGGCGATATGCCAGGGCCCTGACCTTGGGGCGACGTCATCGTCGGCCCCCATCTTTCCAGACTCCCGACGGGAGATGTCTGCCCGGTCTGGGGCCTGTCTTATGGATCAGGCTGGGTGAGTGAGCGGGGTCTGGTGCCGTGGATCGCAAGGCGGAGGAGGGAGTCAATGCGGTGGGGGTACCGCCCGTGCCCGCAGGGCACAGGGGGCTATTGGCGACCGACGACAACGCGGCGAGGTGCGGTGCCAGGGCACGCGAGCCCAGCAAGATCCATAAGACAGGCCCCAGGGGCATACGTACGAGCTGGCAGGGGCCCAAAAGAGCAGCCCGGCCCGGGCCCGGGCGCCGGCGCGCGCCGACCCGTGCGAGCCCCCGTCCGTCAGCTCAGGCCCAGCTCGTCCAGGGAGTACGCGAAGAGGTACGGCACCCCCGCCGTCGAGCTGATCTTCTCGCCCGCGCCCGTGGCCCGGTCCACGATCGTCGCCACCGCGACCACCTCGCCGCCGGCCTCGCGCACCGCCTCCACCGCGGTCAGCGGGGAGCCGCCGGTGGTGGAGGTGTCCTCCACGACCAGGCAGCGCCGGCCCTTGATGTCGGGTCCCTCGACGCGCCGCTGCATGCCGTGCGCCTTGGCCGCCTTGCGCACGACGAAGGCGTCCACGCGCCGCCCGTCGGCCGCGGCGGCGTGCAGGACCGCGGCGGCGACGGGGTCGGCGCCGAGGGTGAGCCCGCCGACGCAGTCGAAGTCGAGTTCGGCGGTGAGGTCGGACATGACCCGGCCGACCAGCGGGGCCGCGGCGCCGTCGAGCGTGATCCGGCGAAGGTCCACGTAGTAGTCGGCCTCGATGCCCGAGGAGAGGGTCACCTTGCCGTGCACCACGGCCTTGTCCTTGATCTGCTGGAGCAGGTCAGCGCGTACGTCAGTCATGTTCACGAGCTTATGTCGTGCCCCGGGGTGCTCAGGGCTCACCGCTCACGGGGTGCGCCAGGTCCAGGTGGTGGAGACCTCCAGCGGGTCGATCGGGGTGACCAGCCGCGGGAGGGTGTTCAGCCCGTTCGGCGGCCCGGACTGCGGCTCGACGCAGACGGCCTCGGCCTGCTCGTCGTACACGACGACCCACTCGGCGCGGCTGGTGACCTTCAGCTCCAGCTGTCCGGGCCAGGTCAGGGTGACGTCCACCCCGTCGGGCATGCCGAAGCAGTCGTCCCAGGGGCCCGGCTTCGGGTCGATGCGCCGCCCGGTCGGCAGGTGGTCGTCGCCGCGCTCCTCCTGCCACGCCGCGTCGAAGCCGATCCGGACGTCGGCGCCGCCGATGGTGCGCAGGAACCAGGGGTGCCAGCCGGCCTGCGCCGGGAAGGAGTCCTCGTACGCCTCCACCCCGAGGGTGAGCGTCAGCGCGGTCTCCGTCAGCTCGAAGAGCTGCGTGACGCGCCCCGGGGACGGCCAGGGCGCCGCCAGCTCGTAGGTGAACGCGGCCTCGGCGTCCCCGGCCCGCCGCGTCCGCCAGGCGGTGTCGCGGCCGGTGCCGTGGATGGCGTGGGGCTCGGCGTTGATCGGCAGCTCGTGCAGGTCGGCGCCGTTGCGGAAGCGCCCGTGATCGACGCGCCCGCACCAGGGCACCATCGGGAACGAGCCGTACCGCTCGCCCTGTCGCAGCACTTCGGTCCCACCGATGGTGAGACCGGCGATGCGGCAGCCGTTGCGGGGGTCGATGGTCAACTGGGCGTCGCCGGCGGTGAGCCGGACGTGATCTTCACTGCGGGTCACGTGGGAGGTCACGTGGGAGACAGTACGCCTGTGCCCGAACGCTCCTGCCTCGGGGCGAAGGGCAGACGGGGCGGGGCTGCCTGAGTAGGCTCGGTTTCCATGGACCACGAGGTGTTCGTTCCGGTTCCGGTAGAGACCGTGCGCCAGACGCTCGGGGACCCCGCACGGGTCGCCCGGTGCGTCCCCGGGCTCCAGCGGAGCGCCGCCGACGGCCCGCTGGCCGGCCGGCTCAAGGTGCGGATCGGCAACCACAGCATCACCTACCGCGGCACGCTGCGGATCTCCGAGGTCGACGGGGTGTTCGCGGTCGACGCGGAAGGCACGGAGGTACGGGGTACGGGCTCGGCCGCGGTGGCGCTGACGATCCGCACCACCGCGGCGGCCGAGGGCGGTACGACGCTGGGCTTCTCCGGCACGGCGCACGGCGAGGGCCGCCTGACGGAACTGCCGGAGTCCGCGACCGTGCAGGCGGCGCACCGTCTGCTGGACCGTTTCGCCGAACGGTTGGCCGAGGTGGCGGCGGAGCCGCCGGAGCCGGCTGGCGGCGTGTTCGACACGGCGGTGCCGCCGTCGTCCCTGGGCAGGGAGTCGGACGATGGCTTCGCCGACGCCGACGCCGATACCGACGACGCCGAGGGCTTGGAGGGCCTCGACGACATCGAGTCGCTCGGTGACTTCGGCGACGTGGACGACGTCTCCGAGGAGCCGCCGGCGGAGGCCGCCCACGCGCGCCGCACGATGATCGGCCGCAGCGCGGAAGAGGTCGACCACGCCCCGCCCCGGGGCCGCTACGCCCCCCAACCGGCCCCCGACGCCGGCGCCCCCACCCTCCCCCTCCGCTGGCTGGCCCCCGCGGCGGCGCTGGCAGTGGTCTCGGCGGTGGCGGTCTCCCGCGCCCTCCGCCGCCGCAAGTAGCCTCCCGCAGGGCCAGCCACCCACCACCGGGTCGCCCCGGAGTACCCCTGACGTTTTCGCCGTTTCCCTGTGGGCGCGTTGGTCTCCGCGGCCCGGTGGTGGGCTGTTCGCGCAGTTCCTCCCCCTGTGCCCTGCGTGCACGGGGGCACCCCCACCTACGCCCGGAGGGCGTGGGGACCCCCAGCGCCCCTGAAGACCCCGATCCTCCGCAGACCGCGAATGGTGCCGGCAGTACTGCGAGAAGGCGGTCCGCAGACGACTGATGAGGGTAGCGAAACAGGGGCGCTGGGGGTACCTCCCATGCCCTCCGGGCATAGGGGGCGGAACTGCGCGACCAGCCACCCACCGGGCCACGGAGACCAACGCACCCGCAGGGAAACGGCGAGTACGTCAGGGGCGCTGGGAACTGCGCGAGCAACCGTCCACCAGGCCACGGAGACCAACGCACCCGCAGGGAAACGGCGCGGGTGCGAGGGGGCACGCGGCAGCGGGACGCGCAGGCCGCGCCCCGCTCACTCGTAGCGCGGATGCACCAGCGTCGAGGGGGGCACGCCCGTCACGCGTGTCGCCTCCGCCGCCTCCGCGTCCACCGCCAGGACCTCACCCGTCAACGACCTCAGCGGCGGCGCGTCCGACGGCAGGTCCAGGTGGGGCGCCGAGCCGGGGGACGCCAGGAGGAGGCCCCAGTCCTCCGGCGCGGACTCCGCGCCCAGCGCGTCGAAGTGCTCGTTCAGCTCGCCCTCGGGCGCCGAACCGTCCGTGGACACCGGACCCGCCCGGTACGGACTCGTCCCGTACCCCGCAGCCCGCAGCGTCGCCTCCACCGTCCAGTACGTCTCCCCGCGGCCCTCCAACGGGCCGGCGTGCACCACCAGTCGGCCCTCGGGCGCCAGGATGCCCGCGACGAGTCCGTAGAACTCCAGCGAGTAGAACTTCGCGCCCTCCGTCGCCCCGGGGTCCGGGAGGTCCGCGATCACCACGTCGTACGCCCCGGGGACCGCCCGCCCGGGATCCCGCAGCCAGGCGAAGGCGTCCTCGTGGACGACCCGTACGCGCGGGTCGCCGTACGCGTGGTCGTTCAGGTCGGACAGCGCGGGGTCGGTGCGGGCCAGGTCGACGACGCCGGGGTCCAGCTCGACGACGGTCACCGAGTCCACGTCCGCGTACCGCAGCACCTCGCGCGCCGCGAGCCCGTCGCCGCCGCCGAGGATCAGCACGCGCGCGTGCGGGCCGAGCATCGCGGGGTGCACCAGCGCTTCGTGGTACAGGTACTCGTCGCGCCCGCTGACCCGGAGGCGGCCGTCGAGGAAGAGGTCGGGCGGCTCGGAGCCCTCGCCGGTGAGGACGACCTCCTGGACGTCGGTCTGCACGGCGACCCGGACCCGGTCGCCGTACACCGCCTCGCGCGCGGCCCGTTCGAAGTCGTCGACCAGCACCGCCGCGGTGCCCAGCAGGAGCAGCACCAGGCCGTTGGCGACCAGCAGCCAGCGGCGGGAGCGCACGGTCAGCTCGCGGCGGAAGAGACCGAGGACCAGCAGCCCGCCCGCGACCGCGTTCACCGCGCCCGTGAGCAGGCCGCTGCTGATCTGCCCGAGCCAGGGCAACAGCAGGAAGGGGAAGGCGAGTCCACCGACGAGCGCGCCCACGTAGTCCGCCGCGAACAGGTCCGCGACGGTGCCCTCCGCGTCGCGCCGCGAGATGCGTTGGATCAGGGACATCAGCAACGGGATCTCCGCGCCGATCAGGACGCCGATGGCGAGCGAGAACGCCACCAGGACCGTGTGCGACTCGCCGAGCCAGGCGAAGGACGCGTACAGCACCATCGCCGAGCAGCCGCCGATCGCCGCGAGCGCCAACTCCAGCACCCCGAAGCCGAAGGCGGCCCGGCAGCGCAGGTGTTTGGCGAGCAGGGAGCCGACGCCCATCGCGAAGACCATCAGGGAGAGCACGACGGACGCCTGGGTGACCGAGTCGCCGATCAGATACGAAGCGAGGGCGACGAGCTCCAACTCGTACACCAAACCGCAGGCGGCGCAGATGAAGACCACCAGCAGCACCAGGAACCGGCCCGCGCCCGGGCGCACCGGCAGGGGCAGCGCGCCCGGTGGCGGAGACAGCAACGGCGGGTGGTCGATCATGCAGTAACGCTACGTCACGCTCTGCACACATCTTGTCACCCACACGTGTGCACCTGGCGCGCACACGGCGACGGCCCCTTTCGCGCCCCCCGCGGGACGTGTAAGGGGACGCGCGCGCCGCGCACGGGCCGCCTGCGGATGCGTCCCGAGCGCCGCGGACGCACGCCGTCGCGCGGGGAGACGGCCGACGGGAGGACGGACGAAACCGCGTGAACTGACGAGGACTTGGGCGGTGCAGTGCGTACGACGAGGGCGCACGGCAGTGCAACGAGGGCGCGGACGCGGCCGGTTCAGCGCACGAGGCATGACGGGCGCGCCGCGAACGGCCGGGCGCTCCCGGCGGCTACAGCAGCACCTGCTCGGGACAACAGGACACCCCTGCGCCCCGGGTGACCGCGGCGACGGCGCCCACGCGGGTGCGCGTCACCACCAGACGCCCCTCCTGCGGATAGGCGTGCCAGGTGCGCCACAGCACCTGTCGCCCCTGCCGCTGGGCCATCATCGCGGTGAAGGCGTGCGGGTCCCCCGGAAACGTTCCGGCGAGGGAGTGCGGATGGTCGGCGACCAGGGCCAGCAGCTCCTGGGCGCGCCCGGCGAACGAGCCCTGGGACAGGGTCTCCACGCGGGCGGCGAACTCGTACTCCCAGTCCCCGAGCTTCTTGGACACCCCCAGCGGGAGGGGCGTGCTGCTGCCGGGCATGCAGGCCACGGTCTCGGAGCAGGTGCCCTGCTCCTCCTCCAGCAGCACCTGGTGGGAGGCGCCGAGCAGCCTGAGTTGGAGCTTCGCTCCGGAGAGTTCGAGGTCGAGGACGGCGAGGGCGGGCAGGGGCTCCCTGTCGAGCGCCCACGCCAGGTCGTCTGCACGGGTGTCGGTGTAGGCGGTATGGAGGGTCGTGAGCATGGATGGGCTCCGCAAGCACGCTTCGGCGGTGGATACGTGGACCTGAAGGCGCCCCTGGGCGGCGGTGATGTACGGAAGGGGGGCGCCTGCTTGGGCTCTAGACCGCGGCTGGCCTAGGGCTTGTCGCCCGGAGTGGGACCGTTCCAACAGGTTCCGTCGTCAACGGAATCATGAAACACGCGGGGCTGACAGTGATTTTTCCCCAAGTTGGCGGGGTTTCCATCTTCGGGGGTGCGTTGCGGTTCACCTGTTCAACAAAATCCGCACAAGGTAGCGAGAAACGGGTCGCGCCAGATCGGGTCGCGCCCCCGGGACCGGCACCTGGCGGGAGTCGTGCGCCCCGCCAGGTGCCCCTGCACCGCGGATCGGCTGCCCCGTGTCAGCCGCTTCCGCCGCCGTGCCCCCGGCACGGCGAATGACGTCAGCTGCCCCCTCCGCCGCAGCCGCCGCCACAACTGCTGCCGCCGCCCCCGCAGCTGCTTCCACCGTCGACACCACCACCGCCACCGCCGCCGCCCGACCCCCACGAGCGACGGCCGCGGTGCCGCCCGGGCACCCCGCCGGCCCGACGCCGCGCGCCGACGATGGCCGCGGCCAACGCCCCCACGAACACGAACAGCACGATCGTCATGATCAGCTCGAACGCCATGCTTCCCCCCGGGTTCTCCCCCGTCCTACGCGCCCCGACCCTCGGTCGCCCCGGAAACTCCTTCGTCACCGGGCGGGACGCCTTGCGAGTGGGGGATGCCCCTCGCCACTCCCGGCGAAAGCAGACTTGAGCAAGTCCAGAGGTTCCACCCAGGATGGCGCCATGGCGACCATGGACGAAGGCACTGCCGCAGCGGCCGGCGACGGCGCGGGACCTCCGCGCCGAGCAGGCCGACCGCTGCTGAACCGCCGGCTCGCGGAGTTCGGCACCACGATCTTCGCCGAGATGTCGGCGCTGGCGACCGAGACCGGCGCGATCAACCTCGGCCAGGGCTTCCCCGACACCGACGGCCCCGAGTCGGTGCGCGAAGCGGCGGTGCGCGCGGTGCGCGACGGCCGCGGCAACCAGTACCCGCCCGGCCCCGGCGTCCCCGAACTGCGCACCGCCATCGCCGACCACCAGCGCACCCGCTACGGCCTGGACCACGACCCCGACACCGAGGTCCTGGTCACCACGGGCGCCACGGAGGCCATCGCGGCGGCACTGCTCGCGCTCGTCGAACCGGGCGACGAGGTCATCGCGTTGGAGCCGTACTACGACTCGTACGCGGCGTGCGTCGCGATGGCCGGCGGACGCCGCGTCCCGGTCACCCTCCGCCCCCGCGACGGCGCGTACCACCTCGACCTCGACGAGCTGCGGGACGCGGTGACCGACCGCACCCGGCTCATCCTCCTCAACTCCCCCCACAACCCCACCGGCACGGTCCTCTCCCGCGCGGAACTCGCGGCGGTCGCGGAGCTGGCGGTGGAACGCGACCTGCTCGTCGTCACCGACGAGGTGTACGAGCACCTCGTCTTCGACGGCGAACACCTCCCCGTCGCCACCTTCCCCGGCATGCGCGAACGCACCCTCACCATCAGCAGCGCCGGCAAGACGTTCTCCCTGACGGGCTGGAAGGTCGGTTGGGTGACCGGCGCGCCGGCGCTGGTGAGCGCGGTGCGCTCGGCGAAGCAGTTCCTGACGTACGTCTCGGCGGGCCCCTTCCAGTACGCGATCGCCGAAGCGCTCCGGCTGCCGTCGGCCTACTTCGACGACCTGCGGTCGCAGCTGCGGGCCGGCCGCGACCTCCTGACGGACGGCCTCGCCGACGTCGGCTTCGAGGTGTACCGCCCGGCGGGCACGTACTTCGTGACGACGGACATCCGCCCGCTGGGAGCGGTCGACGGCGTCGCGTTCTGCCGGGAGCTGCCGCGCAGGTGCGGCGTGGTGGCGATCCCCAACGCGGTCTTCTACGACCACGCGGACGCGGGCGCGCCCTTCATCCGCTTCGCCTTCTGCAAGCAGGAGCCGGTCCTGAGAGAAGCCGTCTCCCGCCTGAAGCTCCTCCGGAGCGGTTAGCCGGGGCACGCGCCGCTCCCCTCTGAGTGCGTTGGGCACTGCGGCCCGGTGATCGGTTCTCGCGCAGTTCCTCCCCCTAACACCCAGAGGGTGTGGGGCCCCCACCTGTGCCCTGCGGGCACGGGGCCCCAGCGCCCCTGACATGCCCGCCGTTTCCCTGCGGGGGCATTGGTCTCCGCGGATCGTGGTGGGCTTGTCGCGCAGTTCCCCGCGCCCCTGAACCCCTGCGCCAGCAGGCTGTCGGTTGGCTGCGGGAGCGTCCGTGTTTGCTGGCGCACCATGCACAGTCCGCAGACGAACGGGGGTTTCAGGGGCGCTGGGGGTCCCCCCGTGCCCGCAGGGCACAGGTGGGGATCCCCCACACCCTCTGGGCTTGATCCTTAACATCGGGCTTGATTTCGTTCGGTTAGTGTCGCGGGGCGTTTGACGGTTTTGCCCACGTCCTGGTGGGTGGCGGGGTG
>NZ_JBEZNF010000023.1:0-159835 GCF_040653095.1 Streptomyces sp. NPDC048057 | reverse complement strand
CATATTTGGCGTTGACTTTTGGCACGCTGTTGAGTTCTCAAGGAACGGACGCTTCCTTCAAGTCCCTCTCAGGACCCTCCGGGCTTTTCCCTTCGATGTTTCAAACCTTATCAGGCTTTTTCCGTCCCCCTGACCATCCCCTGCGGACAGGCAGAGGTGTAGACCAGTTAGGATCTCGGCTTGAAAGGTTGCTGCCGACCCCCGACTCGACGTCGCGTTGGGGTCACGCAGGGGTACGACAGTACCTGGCGCCGGAGAGCGAGGCAAATCGTTTCCGGTGGCCCTCTAGGTCCGTCAAGCCGGTAGCTTTCGGTCGGAACTAGGACTTCAACTGACATACGCTTCTGAACAGTGTGCCGCCCCCTACGAGCAGTGACGGGGGTGCGGCGAATCTCCACCCCTGGGAGGCCCCATGACCACAGTGACGTCCCCTCTTGCCGGACGTGCCATCGGACTGTCCGCGGTGCCGGACCCGGTGTTCTCCGGTGCGATGGTCGGTCCCGGTACCGCCATCGACCCCGTCCGTGAGCCCTCCGAGGCCGTGTCCCCCGTCGACGGCGTCGTCGTCTCCTTGCACCCGCACGCCTACGTCGTGGTCGACGCCGAGGGGCACGGCGTGCTGGTGCACCTGGGCATCGACACCGTGCAGCTGAACGGCGAGGGCTTCGAACTGCTGGTCAACAAGGGGGACACCGTCACCCGCGGCCAGGCCATGGTGCGCTGGAACCCCGTCGCCGTCGAAGAGGCCGGGAAGTCCCCCGTCTGTCCGATCGTGGCGCTTGAGGCCACGGCCGATGCGCTCGGCGACGTCGTCGAGAGCGGCGACGTGAAGGTCGGGGACTCCCTCTTCTCCTGGCAGTGACGTCGTCGTGACGTCGGTTGGCCGTGGTCACGGCCGGTACGAGATCCATCGCGGCGGCACGGGCCGCCGCTCGACCGGGGACGGGTGAAATGGAGACAACGCTGCGAGGCGTCGGCGTGAGCCACGGTGTCGCCATCGGAGAAGTACGGCACATGGGTACGGCGGTGCTGGAGCCGCCCGCCAAGCAGAACCCCGCACAGGACGCGGAGCGCGAACAGGGGCGCGCCCGTCAGGCCGTCGACGCGGTGGCCGCCGATCTGATCGCCCGGGGCAACCTGGCGGGCGGCGAGGCGCAGGCCGTGCTGGAGGCCCAGGCGCTGATGGCCCAGGATCCGGAGCTGATGGCGGACGTGGACCGGCGGATCACCGTCGGGAGCACGGCGGAGCGCGCGGTGTACGACGCGTTCGCCGCCTATCGGGCGCTGCTGGCGGGTGCCGGGGAGTACCTGGCCGGTCGGGTCGCGGACCTCGACGACGTGCGGAACCGGATCGTGGCGCGGCTGCTCGGCGTGCCCATGCCGGGCGTGCCGGACAGCGACGAGCCGTACGTGCTGATCGCGCGGGACCTCGCGCCCGCGGACACGGCGCTGCTGGACCCGACGCTGGTGCTGGGGTTCGTGACCGAGGAGGGCGGGCCGACCAGCCACAGCGCGATCCTCGCGCGGGCGCTCGGGGTGCCGGCCGTGGTGGCGCTGCCCGGGGCCGGCGAGCTGGCCGAGGGCACGTTGGTCGCGGTGGACGGCAGCACGGGTGAGATCTTCGTGCAGCCGAGCGCGGAGAAGCAGGCCGAGTTGGAGCGGGCCGCGGCGGAGCGGAAGGCGGCGCTGTCGGCGTCGAGCGGGCCGGGTGCCACGTCGGACGGGCACAAGGTGCCGCTGCTGGCGAACGTCGGCGGCCCCGATGACGTGCCGGCGGCGGTGGAGGCCGGTGCCGAGGGCGTCGGGCTGTTCCGTACGGAGTTCCTGTTCCTCGACGACAGCAAGCAGGCACCGTCGGAGGAGAAGCAGGTCGACGCGTACCGCCGGGTGCTGGAGGCGTTCCCGGAGGGCCGGGTGGTCGTGCGGGTGCTGGACGCGGGCGCGGACAAGCCGCTCGACTTCCTGACGCCGGCCGACGAGCCGAACCCGGCGCTGGGCGTGCGCGGTCTGCGGACGCTGTTGGACCACCCGGAGGTGCTGGCGACGCAGCTGTCGGCGCTGGCGAAGGCATCCGAGGGCCTGCCGGTGTATTTGGAGGTCATGGCGCCGATGGTGGCGGACCGCACGGACGCGAAGGCGTTCGCGGACGCGTGCCGGGCGGCCGGGCTGCGGGCGAAGTTCGGCGCGATGGTGGAGATTCCGTCAGCGGCGCTGCGGGCGCGGTCGATCCTCCAGGAGGTGGAGTTCCTGTCGCTGGGCACCAACGACCTGGCGCAGTACACCTTCGCGGCGGACCGTCAGGTGGGTGCGGTGTCGCGCTTGCAGGATCCGTGGCAACCGGCGTTGCTGGACCTGGTGGCGCTGTCCGCCGAGGCGGCTCGGGCCGAGGGCAAGAGCTGTGGCGTGTGCGGTGAGGCCGCCTCCGATCCGTTGCTCGCGTGCGTGCTGACGGGGCTGGGGGTGACGTCGCTGTCGATGGGCGCGGCGTCGATTCCGTACGTGCGGGCGATGCTCGCGAAGTACACGCTCGCGCAGTGCGAGCGGGCTGCCGCTGCGGCTCGCGCCGCCGACACCGCCGAGGAGGCGCGGACGGCTGCCCAGGCGGTGCTGTCCGGCGAGTAGCGCTCGCTGGTGTGTGTTGGGCGGAAGGGCCTCGCTGGTGCGGGGCCCTTCCGTCGTGTCGTGGTCCGGGTCGGGGTTCAGTGGTGGGGGTCGGGTTCGTCCGAGGGGACCTCGAAGCCGGCGCGGTACTCGACGTTCGGCTCGGGGGACACGGGTTCGCCGGTGGTGGCGTCGGTGCAGTAGGCGCTGAAGACCTCCGCTTCGGTGAGGGGGACGAGGCTGCTCGCGTCCAGCCGCCAGCCGTGGAGTCGTACGGGGACGTCGGCGGAGGTGGTGGTGCGCAGGACCACGCCCGCGGGGCGGTGGAGGGCGACGGCGGTGGCGAGGACGGTGACGAACTCGGTCAGTGCCACGGTGTCGATGCGGGCGGTGGAGCCCGTGGCGTCGCGCTGCGCGTGGAGGGCGGCGAGGAGGTGTTCTTCGGGGGCGAGGACGCTGCACACCAGGTGGTGGGCGCCTGGTCCGGCGGCTTCGAGGAGTCTGCTGAGCAGGTGGAACGCCCGGTCGAAGGACGCCTTGCCGATGTCCTCGCCGCAGTCGGCGCAGGCTCCGATGTCGGCGAGGAGGGAGGCCGCGTACTCCCAGGTGGCTTGGCGGACGGCGTTGTCGATCAGGCGGGGCAGCAGGTCGCCAAGGGGTTGGCCGGTGTAGGTGAGGGCGTCGCCGCGGGCGGCGACGGAGGCGGTGTAGCGGCTTCGGCTGCGGGTGGCGTCGGGGTCGATGCCTTCGTCGGTGCAGTACTCCGCGAAGTCGTCGGGGTCGAAGAGGGCGACGGAGGTGTACAGGCCGTCGGCCGTGCGGGAGGCGAGCAGGGCTTCGACGTGCCGTAGGTACGCGGGGTGGTCGTCGAAGGGGAAGGTGTCGTACCCGAGCATGGCGTGGAAGTCGTGGGCGTCGGTGAGGACGCCCACGGTGCCGGGGACCTCGCGGCGCAGGGCGCGCCGCTGTGCTGCCCGGGTCCGTGGCCGGCCCGTGGTGCGTCGGGACCGGTGGGAGCGGCGGCGAGCGCTCGATGCGCTGCGTTCGCCGGGGTCGCGGTGGTCGCCGTGTTCGGCCGGTGTGGTGTCGGGTGTCATGGTCTCCCCCTGGGCGTGCCGTCGGTCGTGCGCACCCGTGGCGGGGTGCGCACGATCGCGTGCACAACGTCGATCAGTGACTACTCACCGTAGCGAGCGCCACTGACAACGGGCCGCGGGCGAGGCGTCAGGTGCCCTGTCGGGTGCGGGCGAGTTCCACGTAGAACGCCAGCAGGTCGGGCTTGTCGACGGAGCCCGGGTTGACCGCCTTGCTGAGGGCGGCGCCCTGGAGGAGGCGTTTGACGGGCACTTCGAGGCGCTTGCCGGTGAGGGTGTGCGGGACGGCGGGGATCTCGATGATGTCGTCGGGGACGTGGCGCGGCGAGAGCTGTTCCTTGATGGTGTTCTTGATCGTGGTGCGCAGTGCGTCGTCGAGGGCGACACCGGCGGCGAGGTGGACGAAGAGGGGCATCCAGTAGCCGCCGCCTTCCTCTTCGAGGCCGATGACGAGGGATTCGCGGATCTGCGGGAGTCGTTCGACGGCCTCGTAGATGTCGGCGGAGCCCATGCGGACGCCCTGGCGGTTGAGGGTGGAGTCCGAGCGGCCGTGGATGACGACGGTGCCACGGTCGGTGATGGTGATCCAGTCGCCGTGCCGCCAGGCGCCGGGGAACATGTCGAAGTACGCGGCGCGGTAGCGGGCCGCGTCGGGGTCGTTCCAGAAGGCCGTGGGCATGGAGGGCATGGCCTGGGTGACGATCAGCTCGCCGACCTCGTCCACGACGTCGTGCCCCGTGGGGTCCCAGGAGTGCAGGTCGGTGCCGAGGCCGGCGGCCTGGAGTTCGCCGATGTGGACGGGGAGGGTGGGCACGGCACCGGCGAAGCAGCTGCACACGTCGGTGCCGCCGCTGACGGAGGCGGTCCACAGGTCGGCGCCGGCCTCGGCGAACTCGTCGTGCAGCCAGCGGAAGCCGTCGGGCGGGAGGGGCGAGCCGGTGGTGGCGACGCAGCCCACGCGGGAGAGGTCGTGGTCGCGCGCGGGGTGCACGCCGGCCTTTCGGCAGGCCATGACGTACGCGGCGGAGGTGCCGAAGAAGGTGGCACCGGTGCGTTCGGCGACGGCCCACTGGGCCCCGACGTGGGGGTGGCCGGGGCTGCCGTCGTAGAGGACGACGGTGGTGCCGGTGAGCAGGCCGGAGACGAGGAAGTTCCACATCATCCAGCCGGTGGAGGTGTACCAGAAGAACCGGTCGTCGGGGCCGAGGTCGCAGTGGAGGGCGAGCTGCTTGAGGTGTTCGAGGAGGATGCCACCCTGGGACTGGACGATGGCCTTGGGCAGTCCGGTGGTGCCGGAGGAGTACAGGATCCACAGCGGGTGGTCGAAGGGGACCGGGGCGTACGTCAGCGGTCCGGGGTCGCCCGCGGTGACGTCGGCCCAGTCGGCGGCGCCGTCGGGTGCAGGGGTGCCGAGCAGGGGGACGTGGACGACGGCGCGCAGGGTGGGGAGTTCGGCGCGGAGTTCGGCGACGGTCGTGGTGCGGTCGTGCTCCTTGCCGCCGTAGCGGTAGCCGTCGACGGCGAAGAGGACGACGGGCTCGACCTGTTGGAAGCGGTCGAGGACGCTGCGGGCCCCGAAGTCGGGGGCGCAGGAGGTCCACACGGCGCCGACGGCTGCGCTGGCGAGGAGTGCGACGACGGCCTGGGGGACGTTCGGCAGGTACGCGCAGACGCGGTCGCCGGGGGTGACGCCGAGGGAGCGCAGGTGGGCGGCGAGGGCGGCGACCTGGCGGCGCAGCTCGGCCCAGCTCGTCTCGACGGGCCCCGTGGTGTCGTCGGTGGCCTCGTCGACGTGGACGAGGGCCGGGGCGTCGGGGCGGGTGTCGGCGGCGCGCAGCGCGTGCTCGGCGTAGTTGAGGGTGCCGCCGGTGAACCACCGGGCGCCGGGCATCTCGGGGTGGGAGAGCACCCGGTCGTAGGGGGTGGTGAACCGTACGTCGAAGTACTCGGCGACCGCGCCCCAGAAGGTGTCGAGATCGGCGACGGACCAGGCGTGGAGGGCGTGGTAGCCGCCGTCGGAGGGGGCTCCGTGGTGTGCGGCGGCCCAGCGCTGGAAGTGGGTGATCCTCGCGGCGGCGATCCGGTCGGCGTCCGGCTGCCACAGCGGGGCGGGGGTCGCGGCTGGGGACGCTTGGTGCGCTGCGTTCGCTGGGGTCACGGTGCGGCTCCCGGAGGGCTCTGGTCCGCGCTCCCGGTCCTGGGTGTCAGGGGTGGGGCGCCGTGTGCTGTCTGAGGCTGTCAAAAGGTGCCGTGCGCGTGCGGGGTGTGCGGTGGCACGGGCTGACACGGACGATGCCATGTGATCGTCTTTCGCACCAGAGCGGCGGGGAGCGGCCCGCGCCCGGGGTCGGAGCCGCCGGGAGCTGCATGGAACCGGCCGGACCTCCACCGTGCTGATCGACTTCGATCAGAACCGATCCGTGCTGAGCGCAGAGCCGATCCGTGCTGAGCGAATCCCCGGCGGACTGCGCGGGACAAGGGCACATCGGAACAGATGCGACCGAACCGGATCTGTTGTTCGATCGCGACGGGCGTCACCCTGGGTGAACGGCAGTTGAACGGTCCTCGTGTACCGGTCCCCGGGTGGCAGGCTGACGTGCATGGACGGTCATGAGTTCGTGCGTTCGGTGAGGGACCTGGCCACGCGCCGGGGGCTGCGGGCCGCTCGGTCGGCGTGGCGCGGACGTCGGACCGACGCGCGGAGCCTGCCGGCGCGGGGCGCCGAGCGGGCGCGGGTGCCCGGTTCGGTGGCGGGCGTGGAGCCGCTGCCCGGCGGGGGCGTCGTGCGCTTCGCCCGCTCCGAGTTGCGGATCCTGGTGGCGTCCGGGGGCGCGGTGTTCTGGGGGTGGGACGGGGCCGACCCCGAGCCGTCGTACGCACTGGCCGGCACGGCACCCGAAGCGGACCCGCGGGCCCAGTTGGAGCCGGACAAGGACTGCGGCTGGCGGGTGGTGTCCGAGCGGGTGACGGTGGAGGTCTCCCGACACGGCGCCGTGGAGGTCCGTACGCCCGGCGGGGTGGTGCTGCGGCGGGATCTGCCGCCGCGCTGGTGGGAGCCGGTGCGTGGCGGGCCGGCGCGCTGGGTGCAGCGCACCGAGGTGGCGGCGGACGCGCGCTTCTTCGGCCTCGGCGGGCGCTCCGCCGGGCCGCGGCTGCCCAGTGGTGAGTACAGCCTGTGGAACACCGACCCGCGGGGCTCCTTCGGCCCCGGCGACGATCCGCTGTCCATCACGATGCCCGTGCAGGTGGTCGTCGCGGACGCGGGCACGCACCTGGCCTTCTACGACAACACGTGGGAGGGGCGGGTGGTGCTGCGCGAGGGTGCCGAGGGCGAGGGGTCGGGGCACGACCGGCCGGGCACCAGCGTGCTGCGGATGGACGGCGGTCCGCTGCGGTGCTGGGTGGTCGTGGGCACGCCGGCGCGCGTGCTGGCGCGCTGGTCGCGGCTGACCGGGCCGGCCGCGGTGCCGCCGTCGTGGGCGCTGGGCCCGCAGCACGCCCGTTGGGGCTTCGGCAACCAGGAGGAGGTCCGCCGGGTCGTCGCCGGCTACCGCGAGCGGAACCTGCCGCTGTCGGCGGTCCACCTCGACATCGACCACTACGACGGGCACCGGGTGTTCACGGTGGACCGGCGGCGCTTCCCCGACCTGCCGGCGCTGGCCGGGGAGTTGCGGGACGCCGGGGTGCGCACGGTCTCCATCGTGGATCCCGCGGTGAAGGCGGAGCCGGGGAACGCGGTGTACGACAGCGGCCGGCGGGCCGGGGCGTTCGTACGGGACGCGCGCGGGCGCGAGGTGCGCGGCGAGGTCTGGCCCGGTGCGTGCGCCTATCCGGACTTCACGGACCCGCAGGTGCGGCGGTGGTGGGGCCGGTGGTACGAGGAACGCCTCGCCCAGGGCTTCTCGGGCGTGTGGCACGACATGAACGAGCCCGTGTCGTTCGCGCCCTTCGGGGACATGACGCTGCCCCGTTCCGCGCGGCACGCGTTGGAGGGGCGCGGGGGCGACCACCGCGAGGCGCACAACGTGTACGGGCTGACGATGGCGCGCGCCGGGTACGAGGCGCTGCGCCGGCTGCGCCCCCGGGAGCGGCCGTTCCTGTTCACCCGTTCGGGGTGGGTGGGCATGCAGCGCTACGGCGGGACCTGGTCCGGCGACGTGGCGAGCGGCTGGCCGGGGCTGCGGGCCTCGCTCGCGCTGGTGGTGGGGCTCGGGCTGTGCGGGGTGCCGTACTCCGGCCCGGACGTCGGCGGCTTCGACGCGGTGCCGTCGCCGGAGCTGTATCTGCGCTGGTTCCAACTGGGGGCGTACCTGCCGCTGTTCCGTACGCACAGCGCGATCGACGCGGGGCGCAGGGAGCCGTGGGAGTTCGGCCCCGAGGTGCTGCGGCACGCGCGGGCGGCCCTCGTGGAGCGGGAGCGGCTGCGCCCGTACTTCGTGACCCTGGCGCACCTGGCGCGGTTGACGGGGGCGCCGTACGTACGGCCGGTGTGGTGGGGGGCGCCCGAGGACCGGGCACTGCGGGAGTGCGACGACGCCTTCCTGCTCGGGGACGCGCTGTTGGTGGCGCCGGTGTTGGAGGCCGGGGTGGAGCGGCGCACGGTGCGGTTGCCGCGGGGCCGTTGGTACGACACGGCGACCGGTCGGGCCCACCACGGGCCGGGGCAGGTCGAGGTGGCGGCGCCGCTGTCGCGGGTGCCGGTCCTGGCGCGCGCGGGCTCGGTGGTGCCGGTGCGGGGTGCGGACGGGCGGCTGGAGTTGGAGGTGTGGGCGCCGGTGGAGGGGCGCAAGGGCGGCGGGCTGGTGGTGCCCGACCAGGGCGACGGCTGGGCGCGCGCGGAGGTGGAGCGCTATGCGACCCGGCTCACGAAGGGGCGCGTGGTGGTGAAGCAGATCCGCGGGGACGGCACGGCCGCGCCGCGCCGGCGGGTGCGGGTGCGGGGGCTGCCGTAGGGAACAGGACGGGGGTCAGGCGTAACGGCCGGCGAACCAGTTCGCGACCACCTCGGTGTGCAGCGGGAAGGCCAGGTCCGCGGGGCCGCGCAGCAGGTGCCAGCCGGCCGTCTCGCCCGTGGGGACCGACGGCGGCAACGTGGCCGCGGCGCGCGGCGGCAGCAGGGCGAAGACCAGCAGGTGTCCGGTGGAGCCGCTGAGGACGTCGGCGAGCCGGACCGCAGCGGCGTCGGCCTCGATGCGCGTCTCCTCGCGCAGTTCGCGCACGGCGGCTTCCTGCCAGGTCTCCCCGAGGTCGACGAAGCCGCCGGGGAGCGCCGCCCTGCCCGCCGCGGGCTCCACCGTGCGGGTGATGACGACGAGCCCGGCGCCGTCGGCGTCGTGCACGGGCTGGAGCACCACGGCCACGGGCAGCGGGTTGCGGTAGGCGGTGGCGCCGCACGACGGGCAGGTGCGCGGCCAGCCGGCCACCGGGCCGTACGGGGCGCCGCAGTCGGCGCAGTGCGAGTTCTCGGACACGCGCGGACTGTAGCCGACGGGGCGGAGCCGGTCCCGGGCACCCCGCAGAGCTCTGGCCGCCCGCCGCGGTGCGGGTTTACGGTGCCCGGCATGGAGCGGACATTCGATTCGTACGAGGAATTCTGGCCGTACTACGTGGCGATGCACTCCAAGGCGGCCACCCGCTGGGTCCATCTCACGGGCACGCTGACCGGGCTCGCGGTCACGGCGTACGGGCTGGCGCGCGGGCGCAGGCGCTATCTGGCGGCGCTCCCGCTCATCGGGTACGGCACGGCGTGGCCCGCGCACTTCTTCATCGAGGGGAACAACCCGGCGACGTTCGGGCATCCGGCGTGGTCGTTGCGGGGTGACGCGCAGATGATCCGGATGATGCTGACCGGCCGCGACGCGGAGCTGGCGGAGACCGCCGCCAAGTGGCTCGCCGAGAACGGCTGACCCGTGGCACACTTCTGACGTTCCGTCAGTTTTCGTGGCCGGGAGGGACCCTTGACGCGCACACCGGTGGTGGCCGGCTGGTTCACACAGGGCGACGGGGAGGAGTTCCGGCTGCTCGGCACCCGCTGCGGCGACTGCGGTGCGGTCTTCTTCCCGCGTGAGGACTCCTTCTGCCGCAACCCCGCCTGCGCCGGGGACGCGTTGGCGGAGGTCGCGCTCTCCCGACGGGGCACGGTCTGGTCGTACACCGACGGCCGCTACCGTCCCCCGCCGCCGTACGTCTCCGATCCGGACGTCCCCTGGGAGCCGTACGTCCTGGTCGCGGTCGAGTTGGCCGCGGAGGGAATGGTCCTGCTGGGGCAGGCCGCGCCCGGGGTGTCGACGGCGGACCTCTCCGTCGGCGCCGAGGTGGAGGTGGTCCCCGGCGTCCTGGACGAGGACCGGGAGACGGGCACGGTCCGGACGACCTGGCACTGGCGCCCGGTGGCGTCATGAGCGGGGAGCGGGACGTCGCGGTCCTCGGGGCCGGCATGCACCCCTGGGGCAAGTGGGGCCACAGCTTCGTCCGGTACGGGACCCTCGCCGCCCGGGCCGCCCTCGCCGACGCCGGGCTCGACTGGCGCCGCGTCACATCCGTCGTCGGCGCGGACACGGTGCGCGGCGGCTACCCCGGACACGTGGCGGGCGCCACCTTCGCCCGGGCGCTGGGCTGGCAGGGGGCGCGGGTCACCAGCGTGTACGCCGCCTGTGCGTCGGGCGCGCAGGCGATCGGCACCGCACGGGCCCAGATCCTCGCGGGGCTCGCCGACGTGGTGCTGGTGGTGGGCGCCGACGCCGCGCCGAAGGGCTTCTTCGCCCCCGCCGGCGGCGACCGGCCGGACGACCCCGACTGGCTGCGCTTCCGGATCCTGGGGGCGACCAACCCCGCGTACTTCGGCCTGTACGCCCGGCGCCGCATGGCCCTGTACGGGGACACCACCGACGACTTCGCCCGCGTCAAGGTGAAGAACGCGGCGGTCGGCGCGCTCAATCCGCACGCCCGCTACCGCAAGCCCGTCACGGCCGAGGAGGTCGCCGCGTCCGCCGTCGTCGCCGACCCGCTGCGGCTGCTGGACGTCTGCGCCACCTCGGACGGCGGCGCGGCGCTGGTGCTGTCCAGCGTGGAGTTCGCGCGCCGGCACGGCGTGGCCGACCCGGTCCGCGTCCGGGCGGTCTCGACCGTCACCCCGACGTATCCGAGGACCGTGCTCGACCTGCCGGACATCGCGACGGACTCGACCACGGCGGTCGGAATCGACGGCGGCGGCTCCTTCAGGGCGTCCATCGCGCACGCCGCGTACGAGGAGGCGGGCATCGGACCGGAGGACCTGTCGCTCGCCGAGGTGTACGACCTGTCCACCGCGCTGGAACTGGAGTGGTACGAGGACATCGGGCTGTGCGGACCGGGCGAGGGGGCGAAGCTCGTGCGCGAGGGGGTCACGGCGCTCGGCGGGCGCGTACCCGTCAATGCGAGCGGGGGGTTGGCGTCGTTCGGGGAGGCCGTGCCCGCGCAGGCGATCGCGCAGGTCTGCGAGCTGACCTGGCAGTTGAGGGGGGCCGCGGGGGCGCGGCAGGTGGCCGGGGCCCGGGTCGGGGTCACCGCCAACCAAGGGCTGTTCGGCCACGGGTCGGCGGTGGTGGTGGTCCGCTGACGCCTCCGGGCGTCAGGCGGAGGCGTGTCGGTGCTCGGGGTCGACCCGTTCCAGGGCGTGCTCCACCACCGCCACCAACGCCAGCTTCGCGGAGTCGCGTTCACGGGCGTCGCACATCATCAGCGGCACCCCGGGGTCGAGGTCGAGCGCGGCGCGCACGGACGCCGCGGGGAACCGCTCAGCCCCGTCGAAGCAGTTGACGGCGACGGTGAAGGGGATGCCGCGGCGCTCGAAGTAGTCCACCGCGGCGAAGGAGTCCTGGAGGCGACGGGTGTCGGCCAGCACCACGGCGCCGAGCGCGCCCTGCGCCAACTCGTCCCACAGGAACCAGAAGCGCTGCTGGCCCGGCGTGCCGAAGAGGTACAGCACCAGGTCGTCGCGGAGGGTGATGCGTCCGAAGTCCATCGCGACGGTGGTGGTCGTCTTGCCCGCGACGCCCGCGGTGTCGTCCACGGGCCGCCCCGCCTCGCTCAGCACCTCCTCGGTGCGCAGCGGCCTGATCTCGCTCACCGCGCCCACCAGCGTCGTCTTCCCCACCCCGAATCCACCGGCGACCAGGATCTTCAGCGCCACCGGCTCGACGGGCTTGCGGACACTAGAGCGCCCGAAGGGCATTGATCACCTCACGGAGGATGTTCACGTCCGGCAGCTCGGCCGGCGGAACGGGGCGGGAGACGTGGACGAGCGCGCCTTCGACGAGATCGCCCACCAGCACCCGTACGACCCCCACCGGGAGGTCCAGGCCGGTGGCGAGTTCGGCGATCGACTGCGGGCTGCGTTCGCAGCGTTCGACGATGTCGACGTGCTCCGGGGAGAGCGATCCGTCGTGGTGCAGGTGGTGGGCCGAGGGCTCGGCCACGACCAGGGCGATCATGTCGAGCCGGTGCTGGCCCGTGCTGCTGGTGCGACCGCGGGTCATGGCGTACGGGCGGACCACCGGCGACGCGTCGGCGTCGAAGAAGTGGTGGCGGTGCTGGGAGTGCCGGGGGTGGTGTGCCGAGTCACTCATGCCCGCGCTCATCCCCCGGCGCTGGCGGGACCGGTCCGGGGGGCGGTGGACAGGTGCGCGCCGACCCGCTTGACCATGAGGGTCATCTCGTAGGCGATCTGGCCGACGTCCGCGTCGGCGTCGGCGAGGACGGCGAGGCAACTGCCGTCGCCGGCGGCGGTGACGAAGAGGAACGCCTCGTCCAACTCCACCACGGTCTGGCGGACCCGGCCCACGTCGAAGTGGTGTCCGACGCCCTTGGCGAGGCTGTGGAAGCCGGAGGCGACGGCGGCGAGGTGCTCGCCGTCCTCCCGGGTCAGGGCGCGCGAGGCGCCGGTGGCCAGGCCGTCCCGGGAGAGCACCAGGGCCTGGCGGATGCTGCCGACCCGGTCGACGAGTTCGTCGAGCAGCCAGTTGAGTGCGCCGGAGCCCTGCGCGGGGTCTTCGCCGACGGCGTGTGCTGCGGCGTGCGGTGCGGTCATGGGCCGTCCCCCTCCGGGGTGGTTCGTGGTGCCGGCCGGCCGGTGCCCGGGCCGGTGGACTGGTCGACACCTTCGGCGGCACCGTCCGCGTTCTCGCGGCGGCCCCGCTGCCAGCCGCGCTGCATGGCCGCCATGCGGGTGCGCACCTCGTCCGGGTCGCGTTCGGCGTCGGGACCGAGATGACGCGCGTCGTCGTGGTGGGTCGGGGGCTGCCGGGTCCGGCCGGTGTCGGGGTCGGCCCTGAGCTGCGGGGCGAGGCTGGCCTGGCGCACGCGTCGCGGCAGTCCGTCGACCGGTGCGGGCGGCGGTTCTTCGTACGGGGGGACGGCGTCGAGCGCTTCGGGGCGGCCGGCGGATCCCGCGCGCGCGGGGTCCGGGGCCGGCAGGGGCTCGGGGAACGGAGCCGGGTGGGTGCGGACAGGCTCATCGACCCTGTGTCCGCCGTCGGTGATCAGGGTGGGCGGCTTGGTGCGCCGGGGCAGCGGTGCGCGGTGGGCCTCGTCGGGCTGCGGCTCGTACGGTGCGAACGGGGACAGCGCGTCGGGGAGGCCGTCGGGGGCCCCGGGGTCTTCGGGGGCGTCCCAGTCCGTACGGCCGCCGAGAAGCGCAGGACCGTTCCGCCGCGCCTGGCCGCTCTGGGCGAGCGCGGACAGCTTGGTGCCGCCCTCGCCCTTGCCGTTGCGTCGCCCGAAGGGCCCGTTCCCGGCCCGGTCGATGCGGACGCCCCTGCTCTCGGTGTCCGGGGCGTCGGTCAGCAGGGCGGCCGGGATGAAGACGATCGCCGAAGTGCCCCCGTACGGGGAGGGCTGGAGCGACACCCGTACGTTCTGGCGCTGGGCGAGCCGGCTGACCACGAACAGGCCGAGCCGGTCGGTGTTCGACAGCTCGAACTCCGGGGTCTCCGCGAGGCGCAGGTTGGCGTCCAGCAGGACCTCGGGCGCCATGCCGAGACCGCGGTCGTGGATCTCCAGGGTGAAGCCGTTGGCGACGCGTTCGCCGTGGACCTGGACCGTGGTGTGCGGCGGGGAGAACACCGTCGCGTTCTCCAGGAGTTCGGCGATGAGGTGGGTGAGGTCGGCGACGGCCGATCCGCCGACGCCGATGCGGGCCAGTCGGCGCACCTCGATGCGTTCGTAGTCCTCGACCTCGGCCACCGCGGCCCGGACCACGTCCATCAGCTGGACGGGTCTGCGCCACTGCCGGGAGGGGGTGGCGCCGGAGAGGATCACCAGGCCCTCGGCGTGGCGGCGCATGCGGGTGGTGAGGTGGTCGAGGCGGAAGAGGTCCGCGAGTTCGTCGGTGTCCTCGGTGCGGCGCTCCATGGTGTCGAGGAGCGTGAGTTGGCGGTGGAGCAGGACCTGGTTGCGGCGGGCGAGGTTGACGAAGACCTCGGAGACGCCGCGGCGCATCTCGGCCTGGCGCACGGCCGCTTCGACGGCGGCGCGCTGGAGGGTGTTGAGGGCGTGGCCGGCCTGGCCGATCTCGTCCTTCTCGTACTCCAGGCGCGGGGCTTCGGTCTCGACGTCCACCGGTTCGCCGGCGGCCAGGCGCCGCATGACGCTGGGCAGCCGGACGCTGGACACCTCGTGCGCCTCGCGGCTCAGCCGGGAGAGGTCGCGGACCAGGTCGCGGCCGATGCGCACGGAGACGACGACGGAGACGAGGAGGGCGGCGAAGCCGAGGACGCCGGCGACGCCCGCCTTGACGAAGACGTCGTACGTGGCGGGTTCGACGCGGTCCTCGTGGCGCGTCTGCGCCGCGTTGCCCTCGTCGCGGAGTTCGTCGAGCACCGGAGCGGTGGCCACCTGCCACTCCTGTGCCTCGGACGCTGACGCGTGCCGTAAGGGGCCGCCGGTGGTCAGCCGCTTCTCGGCGTCGCGCAGGGGCGCGGTCTCCGGGCCCTTCCAGAACACGCGGTGGATCTCCCGGTCCTTGGGGAGCAGGGCTTCGAGGCTGGTGTCGTACAGCACCTCGCGCCGGGCGACGAGGCCGGTGAGCTGGCGCAGTTCGTCGGAGTCCACCCGGCCGGCGGTGAAGGCGGACGCGATCAGGGCGTCCTCTCGGGCGAGGGCCTCGCGGGCGCGGGCGAGGCCGACGATGGCGCGGCCCTGGCGCTCCAGGCCGACGTCGCCGAGGGAGTGGAGGGAGTTCAGGAAGGAGAAGCCGGGGTCGACGATGCCGTTGTAGTACTCCAGCGCCTCGATGCGGGTGACGGTGCCCGCCTCCACGGAACGGCGCAGCGCGGTCAGTCCGTCGTATCCCTTGACCAGCTTGCCGAGCTTGCGCTCGCCCTCGGTGCCCAGCGTCTCGCGGGTCTCGGCGTCGTCCGCCCTGGACCTGACCTCGGCGACGGCCGCGTCCGTGGCGCCGCGCCGGGTGCGTAACTCGGGGAGCGCGGTGGAGGCGCGGCGGTCCGCGAGGTAGACGAGGGTCTGACGGCGCTCCTGCTGGAGGGCGTCGATCGCACTGGTGACGGGTTCGCCGACGTCTTCGGTGACCGCGTTGGCTTCGAGGAGTTCACTGGCCTCCCGGCCGGTGAGCACGGTGGTGAAGGCCCACAGTGCGGTGAGGGAGAGCAGCGGCACCAGCAGCAGCGCTGCGATCTTCCGGCGGATGGACTTCCCGCGAAAGCGCATGGCCTCCCTCCCCCGGCCGGAACCGCCCCAACGGACGGTGGTGTTCCGTCACTCCGTCAACAAACGGCGCGAGCCTACTACTGTCACACAAGCAACTCGAAGGGCCGTCCGGACGATTTTCGGCCGACCGGAGGGGTGTTGCCCACGGGTTGCTCCGGCATTCAAGGTGTTGGGATTCCCGGCGTGTCGCAAGGGGGTGCGGAGAGCGTCGGCTCCCCCGTCGCTGGAGATGGCCGGATTCATTCGTTTCATGCCCGGGTGGTGGAACAAATCGGCGCTCTCGTGCGTCCTTATGTGCAGAGCTGTTGGGATCCTGGTGATAGCGGTCGGTAGCGCGAGGTTCGCCCGCACTGCCGGTTTTCCCTTGAGGTCTCCAGTTGTCGGATTCCGGCGTCGATGTCCGGTGTCGGTTTCCGGTGCCTGCGGCGCTGCCGGAGGCGGAGGCTGGAGTAGGGCCGAGGGATTTCGGGCAGCCACCCAGAGGCCGGATGGATGTGGGGGGACGTGGGAAGTGACCAGGACGATGGACCAGGGGGAGCGTCGCGAGTCGATGCGGTACGCCTCGGATGAGGCGCGCGCGCCGCGGCAGCTGTGGGTGGAGGAGCCCACCGCCCGGGCCCGGCTCGCGGACCCCGTGCGCACCGCAGCGGTGCGGGCCGTGCTCATCGTGGCCATCACGCTCATTCAGGCGATGGTGGCCTTCCTGAGCACCCTCGCCGGCTCCTGGCTCGCCTTCCCGATGGTGCTCAGCAGTGTCGCCAGTACGGTCGTCGCGACCTGGTCCGTGCTGGACGTGTGGGTGACCCACCAGGTCTGGAAGCAGCGTCACGGCGTGATTTCCGAGCCCAGCAGCAGTGCCCGCCAGTTGCGCCGGGAGCGCCGCCGGGCCCGGCGGGCAGCCCGTGCCGAAGCCCGTCGCGAGGCGCGAATACGGCGCCGCGAGCCGCACGGCACGGCCCGGATGGCCAAGGCCGAGGCGTCCGCGTAGGAGCCGCAGGCGTATGGACCGTGGGCGTACGGGCGCTGGCATGAGCCAGCGCCGTCGCCCGGCGCATCGCTAGCCGTCCTGTGCTTGTTGCTCGGGTGCTTGAGGTTCCCGATCTTCCCGGTGCTCCTTGGGCTTCTCAGCCTTCTCGGGTGTCGGTGCCGCTTCGCTGGCCGGGGGCGGGGTCTGGGCGGGCAGGGGTGCCGGTGCCGGTTCGCTCGTGGCCCGCTTGAACATCCGCGTGGCCGTGATCTCGCCGTGGACCTGCTCGCCCGCCGGGTCCTGCTGGGGCAGCCCCGGCCGCAGGTGCTCCTCCACGCTGATGTACTTCAGCCCCGCGCGTAGATCGGCGTCATTGCGCAGCCGGATCACCAGGGGGAACTCCGCCAGGGCGGTGGTGTCGAAGAGTCCCGTCGTGTAGAGGAGCTGGACGCCCAGCGCATCGGAGACGGCACGCTGGAGTTCCAGCAGATAGGTGGCGTTGGCCCGGCCGATCGGGTTGTCGAGGAAGAGCGTGCCGGCGTGCCGGTGGCGGTCCCGGCCGCGGTCGTTGCTGCGCAGGGCCGCCATCGTGCAGTACAGCGCGATGGCCGCGGTCAGGAGCTGGCCGCCGGAGAAGACGTCGCCCATCTGACCGACCGGGACGCGTTCGGCGCGCAGCACCGCGTCCGGCTTCAGGATCTCCACGGCGATGCCCTTGGGTTGCAGCGCCGCCTGGACGCCGCGCAGCAGCAGGGACATGCCGTCCCTGCGGCCCTCGCCGTACGCCGCGGTGGCGTTCTTGCGCACGGCCGCGCGGGTGGCCTCGTCGATGACCTCCCCGAGGCGCTCCGCCAGCGTGGCCTGGTCGGGCTCCTCGAAGCGGATCCGGAGGAACTCCTGCCCGGACCACTCCCCCAGCCCCTCCGGCAGCCGGGACAGGCGCTGCGCCGAGCGCAGGGTGGCCAGCGCCGATTCCACCAGTCCGCGGAGCCGGTCGACGATGGTGTCGCGGTTGCGCTCCAGCTGCTGGAGTTCGTCGGTCAGCACCCGCAGTCGAGGGGCGAAGGCTTCCGCCCAGGCCGCCGCGTGCTCGGGCAGGGCGGCGGCCGGCAGCTCGCGGATCTGCTGGCGCGCGGGGGTGCGCACCTGCTCGTACCGGGTGGAGTTGGCGTGCCGTACGAGGACGTCGGAGGCTTCCCGTACGGCGGACTCGGCCGCCGACAGGTCCGTGGCGCAGCCGCGCAGGGAGCGCCGGGCCTCGGCGGTGGACTGCCGGGCGTCGGCGAGGTCCCCGGCGTACGGCTCGGGGTCCTGGGCCGGCTCGTCGTCCTGCTGGTCGCGCAGCAGGTCGCGGAGTTGGGCGGCGGTCTCGTCGAAGCCGCCGGCGGCGTCCTCGGCGGCGCGGTGGGCCTGGAGCAGTCCGCCGTGCACCTCTCGGGCGGTCTCCAGGGCGTCAGTGCGGGCGGCCAGTTCGCCGGTGGCGGTCCGCAGCAGGCTCTGGGCGTGCTCGGCGTCGGCGGGGAGCAGTTCGTCCGGGAGGTCCGTGTGCGCCTCGCCGTCGGAGGGGGCCAGCCGTTCCGCTTCGCCCCGGAGCCTGCCCAGCTTCTCGCTGGCCTCGGAGGCCCGGAACTCCAGGGTCTGGACGAGGGATTCGGCCCGGGCGACGGCGGCCTGCCGGGAGGGCCCGTCGGCGCCTTCGGTGCTCTCCAGGAGCTGTGCCGCGCGGGTGCGGACCTTGTTGGTGAGCCGGTCCAGTTCGGCCAGGGCCGCGCTCTCGTCGCCCTCGGCACGGGCCTGTTCGGCCCGCAGGTCCGCGCCGACGCCGACCTTCTCGTACAGCTGGGAGGCCGCGCGGTACGCCTCGCGCAGTGCGGGCAGCGCGGTGCGCCCCTGCGGCGTCGATGCTTCCTGGGCCGGGGCGTCCTCGTCGGGGAGGTGCTCCGGGGCGCCGGCGATCTCGGCCCGCTCGGCACGCAGGGCACGCGCGGTGCGGTGGGCGTCGTCGGCGGTGCGCTGGGCGACCCGTCGGTCCTCGTCCGCGGCCTTCGCCCGCTCCAGGCAGCTCGCGGCCCGCTCCTCCGACTCCGCCGCCTCGTCGGCCAGTTCCCGCAGCTTGACCTGCCAGCCGGCGCGCTCCCGGAGCCGGAAGGCCAGCCCCGCGAGGGCGTCCGCGGCACGGCGGGCGCGCTGGGCCTGCTCCTGGCGCTCTTCGCGTACGGCCGCGGCCTCGGCCGCCGCCTCATCGGCTTCGGTGCGCACCACGCGCGCCTCGGCCAGCTCGGCCGCCGCGGCCTCGGCGGCCTCACGGGCCGCGGCGGAGCCCTGGGCCAGTTCGGCGAGCATGCCGGGCGGGCAGTCGGCGCGCCACGAGCCGAGGCGCGCGGCGAGTGCGCGGTCCCCGGCGAGCCGGGCCGCGAGCGCCCTGATCTCCTCGTCCCTGGCGGTGGCGCGGGCGCGCAGCGCCTGGCGCTCCTCGTCGGCGGCGTGCTCGTCGTGCATGGCCGGGTTCGGCGGGACGAGGAACACCCCGGCGTCGTCGGCGCCCTGTGCGGGCACCGGCGCGAGCAGGGCGGCGGCGGTGCCGACGGCGACGGCGGACCGGGGCAGCAGCGCGGCGCCGGCGAGGACCTCGCGGGCGCGGACGTGGGACGCGGGGTCGGTGATCACCACGCCGTCGACCAGTTCGGGGCGGGCGGCGAGCACGGCTGCGTGGTCGGCGGGGTCGACGGCCTGGGCCAGGTAGCGCCAGCCGGGCAGGGCGGGGACGCCGTGCTCGGCCAGGAACTCGACGGTCGCCAGGACGTCGGGGCCCGGGGGCAGCAGCCCGCCGTCGCCGAGCGCGCCGAGGATCCGGGCGTCGTCGGCCGCGGCCGTCCGCAGGTCGAACAGCTGGCGCTCGGCCGCGGTGACGTACTGCTCCAGCAGCCCGCGCAGTTCGTCGGCGTAACGGTCCAGTTCTTCGGCGGCGAGAGGGCCTTCGCCCGTGCGCAGCGGTGCGCCGGAGCGGACTTCGTCACCCTGCGGGTCGTCGGCGTCGGCGGGGCGGGGTGCTGCGATGGCGGGCGCCGTGGGCAGGCTCAGCAGTTCGGCCAGGCGGGTGTCCTCGGCGATGGAGGCGGCGGCCCGGTGCTCCGCACCGTGGGCGTTCTCGGCCGCGCTCGCCGCGTCGGCCGCGCGGGCGGCGGCCAGTTCGGCGCGGGACTCCGCAGCGGCGGCCTCCTTCGCCCGCTCGGCGGTGACGCGCGCGGCTTCCCGGGCGGTGTCCCAGGCGGCGACGGCGGTCTTCTCGGCGTCGCTGGCGGCGAGCGCGGCCCGCGCCGGGTCGGCGTCGGGGGCGGTGTCGTCGAGCCAGCCGGCGCGTACCGCTTCGGCGGTCTCCTGCTCGACCTCGGCCAGCCGTTGGCGCAGGTGGCCGATCTCGCTGCGGGCGCGCTGGGCTTCGGTGGCCGCGGCGGTGGCGTCGCGGTGGGACGCTTCCCCGGTCTCCTGGAGCGCGGCGGAGCGCTCTTCCTGTTCGTTGGCGAGCCGTTCGCAGTCTTCGGCGGCGGCGTGCAGGGCGCGGACGAGGTCGGCGGCGGCGAGGGCCCGGGCGGCGAGGGCGGGGGCGGCGTCCCGCTCGGCCTCGCGGATGGCGGCGGCCACCCGCGCGGACCGGTCGCCGGCGGCCCGGTGCCGCAGCACGGCCTCCGCGGCCTGCCACGCCGAGTGGAGCGTACGGGCGTCGATCAGCTCGCGGCGCTGGGCGGCGGCGCGCTTCTCGGCGACGGCGAGGGCGAGGGAGGCGTTGCGGTAGGCGAGTTCGGCGGCGACCAGGGAGCTGCGGGCCCGGGTCTGCTCGGCTTCGGTGACGGTGTGGGCGGCGGCGGTGACCTGCTGGGCGAGGTCGGCGGCTCGGGCGCGTTCCTCGCCGGCCCGGGCGGAGAGCCGACGGGTCAGGCTGCGGGTGCGGCGTTCGGCGGCGGCGTGGATGTCCCGGGCCCGGGCGCGGGTGTCGGCGGCCTCCACGATCCGGTGCAGCAGGTCGACCGAGCCGGCGGTGAAGTCGCGTTCGGCGGTGAGTTCGGCGCGGCGGCCGAGTTTGTTGCCGAAGCCGCTGACGAGGTCGGCGAGGCCGTCGGTGTCCCGGGTGTCGGTGACGGCCCGCAGCAGCAGGTCGGTGAAGTCGGAGTCCTTCTTCACCGCGAAGAGGCCGGCCGCTTCGCCCTCGTCGGCGTTCATCTCCCGCTGGTAGCGGAAGAGTTCGGGGTCGAGGCCGAGGTCGCCGAGGTGTTCGTTCCAGCGGTCGTGGATCTCTTCCCAGTGGACGTCCAGGTGGGTGTACGCCTTGCCGGCGTCGGTGAGCGCGTCCCGGAAGCCCTTCATCGTGCGGCGCCGGCCCCGGGCGCCGGAGGCCCCTTCGACCGGGGGACGCACGGCGGTGGACTCGGCGACCGGGAGGGAGTCCAGGCTGAGCCCGGGGCCGGGCCGGAAGGAGTACCACGCCTCGGCGAACTTGCGCGGATCGTTGGAGACCTGGCGGCCCCGCCACTCGCTGACCTTGCCCACGACGACCAGTTCGCCGGTGAGGGTGTGCTGCCATTCGAGGGCGACGTGTCCGCAGTCGTCGGCGAGCAGGAACTTGCGCAGCACTCCGGAGCTGGCGCCGCCGAGGGTGTTGCGGTGGCCGGGCAGCATCACCGAGAAGATCAGCTTGAGCAGTACGGACTTGCCGCCGCCGTTCTCCAGGAAGAGCACTCCGGCCGGGGCCGGGCGGCGCGGCGGGCCGACGGGCTCGTCCTGGAAGAACTCCGCCTGGGTGGGGGCGGGGTGGGGCACCGGCTCGCCGACTCCGCGCAGGTCCAGGACGGTGTCGGCGTAGCGCGCACCGGCGGGCCCGATGGAGTAGAGGCGAACGCGGGACAGCTCGTACATGGCGGCGGACTCTCAGATGTCGACTGGTCGGGGTGCGCGGGCGCAGCGGCGACCGCGCGCGGTGGGCAGTGGTCGGGCGGGCTTACGTGTGGAAGGGCAGGCCCGCGTCGGCGGCCAGCTCCAGGTCGTCCCCGTCGGGGGGCGGGACCAGGGTGGCGCTGCCGTCGCTGACGGGCACGACGCCCAGCTCCAGCAGTTCGGCCATGGCGGCGCTGCCGGCCATGTCGCGGACCTGGAGCTGGTAGCGCGCGGTGGTGCGGTAGGCGCCGCCGGCGTCGTCGCCGGTGCGCTGGAGGAAGCCGGAGTCCGCGAGGAAGGCGACGGCCTTGCCGACGATGCCGGTGGTGGAGCCGGCCAGTCGGCGGGCGTCCTTGGTGGCGCCGGTGGCGCTGCGGCGGGCGTAGACGCGCCACGCGGCCTCCAGGCCGGGGGCGTCGGTGGCCGGGTCGGTGTTGTCGCCGCGCTCGTCGGCGCGCTCTTCGAGTCGGCGGCACGCCTGGCGGACGTAGCCGTCGACGCCGAGGACCGTGAGGCGGCCGATGTAGGCGTCGTCGGCGAGGTCCTCGGGGCGGGGGAAGGCCATGGCGGCGACCGCGAGGTGGGCCAGTCCGTGGAGGAAGCGGTCGGTGGAGTCGGCGGAGGTGCGTCGGGCGTATTCGCCCATGCGGACGGCGAAGACGGATTCCTCGTCCGCGCTGATGGCCATGCCGGCGCGCGGGGACACCTCCAGGACGACGAGTCCGAGGCCGGTGGCGACCGCGTCGGCGAGCCGGGCGAAGGGGGCGTCGTCCCGGTAGCGGCGCAGCAGTTCGGCGTACTCCGCGTCGCGGGCGGGCAGCAGCTTGGGCTGGAGTCCGAAGGAGACCAGGCGGGCGGCGTCGGCCGCGTCGGCGGGGGTGACCTGGGCGGCCGGGGTGCCGGCCGCCTCCGCGGGCGCGTCCGCCGCTGGGTCGCGCCAGGGGGCGCGCTCGGCGTGCGGTTCGGTCGCTGTCACTGGACGTGCTCCTCGTACGGGCGTGGGGGTCGGGGGCGTGGCGGGCTGGTGGCCGGTCGGCGGCGGGTCATGCCGCTTCCGTGCGGTCGGCGGCCATGCCGACGGCGTCGAGCAGGGCGGTCCCCACGATCAGGTCGGCGCCGCCGAACTCGGGGTCGTCGAGTTCGGTGCCGTCGTCCACGGCGAACAGGAGGCGTTCCTCGCCCTGGCGGTAGGCGGTGCCGACCGGGGGGCTCGCCGCGTGCACCGCGAGCAGTGCGACCAGGTACGGCAGGTCTGGGTCGCGGCGGCGGGCGTCGGCGAGGAGGCCGGAGAGCCGGCGCGGCGCGTCGTGCTCCAGGTCCAGGAACTCCATGGCCTGGGCGAGTTGTTCCTCGCTGAAGCGGCTGTCGTCGGGGGTGGCGATCAGGTCGGGCTCGGGCATTTCGGCGCCGAGGTGGTCCCGCTCGACGGGGGGCGTCAGCAACAGGTCGACCAGGTCCGCGAGGCGTACGGACGAGGGGGTGCGCAGGCCGGTGCCGCGGGCGAAGAAGGCGTCGGTGACGCGGACCGCGGACTCGACCGGGAGCGGCAGGAGGGGGGCGACGAGCTGGCCGTGGAGGTCGAGTCCGGTGCGGGTGGTGGGGCGGGCGAACGCCTGCCGGTCCTGTTCCGCGCGGAAGAGGGGGCCGGCTTCGAGGAGTCGGGACTGGAGCTGGGTGTGCCGGCGGATGCAGTCCTTGACGATGTCGACGAGTTCGGCGGCGCGGCGCTTGTGCTCGGGGTCCTCGGCCTCGTCGCGCGCCTTGCGGATGTTCGTCAGGATCGCGTTCTCGTGGCGGTAGCGGTCGGCGACGTGGTCGAGGGCTTCGGCGATCAGGTCCGGAACGGCGTTCAGCCAGTCGACCGCGCGGACGTTGCGGCGGGTGGCCTCCAGGGTGCGGCGCAGGGTCTCGGCGTACTGCACGGTGCGGTAGCGGGCCTGTTCGGCGGCGAGCTGGGCGTCGGCGAGCCGGCCGCGGCTGATCAGGACCTCCAGCTTCACCTCGGCGGCGATCTGCGCGCTGGTCACGTCGGTGTCGAGGGCGCCGACGAGGACGTTGACCGCCTCGTCGGTGGTGCGGAGGTAGACGCTGCCGCCGTAGCCGGGGACCTCTTCGATCAGCTTGAAGTCGTAGTCGCGGCGGGTGTAGACGCCGTCGGTGCCGAAGGTGCCGTACACGGCGCGGAAGCCTCGGTCCACGCTGCCGACGTTGATCAGGTTCTCCAGGACCCAGCGGGCGACGCGCTCGTGCTCGGCGGCGGGGCGTCGGGGGGCCTGGGCGGCGATCCTGGGCAGCAGTCTGGCGACGATCTGTTCGTGGTCGGCGCCGGTGTCGAAGTCCATGTTGAGCGTGACGAGGTCGATGGCCGCGAGGGCGACCTCCGCCATCGCGTAGACCGTGTACTCACCGGCGAGGTTCGCCTTGCGGGCGTCGAGGTCGTGCAGCGGCGCGGTGCAGGCGAGCGCGCGCAGCCGCCGCGCGAGCCCCTCGTCGGCGGCCGGGCCCTGCGCGGGCCGCGGCCCCGCGCTGAGCTGGGGCGGAACGGGGTCCGTCGAGGCAGGCGAAGTCACGGTGCACAGATTAGGTCCTCGCACTGACACTGGTCGAAACGGCGCAGATGCCGCCCGTCACGACGGAACCGACCCGGGCGTGCGGCGGGTCGGTTCCGCCAGGGGGCGGCGGCGCGGGGGTGTCAGTGCGTGTCGGTGCCGTGGACCCGGTGGGCGTACGTCTCGACCATCTGTGCCCGGGAGTCCTCCAGGTACTGCACGAGCAGCCGTTCGGCCGTGGTGGCGTCGCCGGCGCGCAGGGCGTCGAGGATGGCGCGGTTGCGCACGAGGTAGGGCTGGTGGAGGCCGCGCGGATCGTCGACGACGTGGAACGCCAGGCGCAGCTCGGCCAGGACGCCCCGCATGAGTTCGTCGGTGCGGGCGCTGCCGGCGAGGGCGACCAGCTCGCGGTGGAAGTGGATGTTCGCCGTGGACACGCCCGTCCAGTCGGCGTCGCGCTCGTGCTGTTCACCGGCGCTGACGGCGGCTTCGAGCGCCGTGACGTCGTACGGCGGGGCGCCGAGGCCGTGGACGACGGCGCACTCCACGAGCTGGCGGGTGCGGTAGATGTCGGTGACGTCCTGGACGGCGAGCATCCGGACGAAGACGCCCCGATTGAGCTGGTGGACGAGCAGCCGTTCGTGGGTCAGCAGGCGGAAGGACTCGCGCAGGGTGTTGCGCGACACTCCGAGCGCCTGGCCGATGGCCTCCTCGGACAGGCGTTCACCGGGGCGGAAGTAGCCCTCGGCGATGCGGGTGCGCAGGATGTCCGCGACGCGTTCGGCCGTGCTCGTGCGGCCGAGCAGCGCGCGGTCGTGCTCCAGCTCGCCGAGGCCGCCGGATCCGGCAGGTCCGCTCGCCCCGCTCACAGCGCTCGATCCGCTCGATGCACCCGATCCGCTCGAAGCGCCGGGCCCGTCGGCTCCGCTGGACCCGCCCGTCTTGCCCGTACCGGTCTCCGTCGCCCTCACGACACCTCTCTCTCCCGCCGGGGGCCGCCTCAATCCGGCCCGCACCGGCGCACGGGAGCCATCGTAGAAGGAAACAACGAGCCAACGCGCCCCTTGTCGGATCGTTCAACGATCCTCTAGCTTGATGACATCGCACAGTCACCCTCCCCGCTCGACACTGCGAGGTGCAGATGAGCACGACTCGGGTACAGCCCACGAAGGGTCAGCTCCCGGACGACACGGGAGCCTTCGCTTGGCTGAGGGCACTGGGACCGCGCGGGCGCCGGGCGTTCGGCGGAGCATTCGGGGGCTACGCCCTCGATTCGTACGACTACTTCACGCTGCCGCTGAGCATGGTGGCCATCTCCGCCTACTTCAGCCTGGACAACGGCCAGACCGGTCTGCTGACCACGGTCACCCTGGTGGTGTCCGCGATCGGCGGTGCGCTCGCGGGGATACTCGCCGACCGCATCGGCCGGGTGAAGGCCCTGATGGCCACGGTCATCACCTACGCGGTGTTCACCGTCGCCTGCGGCTTCGCACCCAACTACGAAACGCTGCTGGTCTTCCGGGCCCTCCAGGGCCTCGGGTTCGGCGGCGAGTGGGCGGTCGGCGCGATCCTGGTCGCGGAGTACGCGTCGGCGAAGCACCGGGGTCGGACGCTCGGCGCGGTGCAGAGCGCCTGGGCCGCCGGCTGGGGCCTCGCGGTGATCGTGTACACGCTGGTGTTCGAGTTCCTGGACCCGGACACCGCCTGGCGGGTGATGTTCTGGACGGGCGCGCTGCCCGCGCTCCTCGTCATCTACGTGCGGCGGCACGTGAGCGACGCCCCCGAGGCGACCGCCCGGCGGCAGGCGAGCACGACACGGGGCTCGTTCACCACGATCTTCAAGAAGGACCTGCTGCGGGTCACCCTCTTCGCCACCCTGCTGTCCACCGGCGTCCAGGGCGGGTACTACACCCTGGCGACCTGGGTGCCGACGTATCTGAAGACCGAGCGCGGTCTGACCGTGGTCGGCACCGGCGGGTATCTG
This sequence comes from Streptomyces sp. NPDC048057, assembly GCF_040653095.1. Taxonomy (NCBI): domain Bacteria; kingdom Bacillati; phylum Actinomycetota; class Actinomycetes; order Kitasatosporales; family Streptomycetaceae; genus Streptomyces; species Streptomyces sp. NPDC048057. Next base: position 134,008 of record NZ_JBEZNF010000023.1, on the reverse strand, counting down.
GCCCTGCTGATCTCCGGGGCGTTCCTCGGCTATCTGACCGGCGGCTATCTCACCGACCGAATAGGCCGGAAGAACAACATCGCGTTGTTCGCCGTGCTGTCGGCCCTTGGCATCCTGTGCTACTCCAAGCTCCCCGAGGGGGAGAACGGGCTGCTGCTGCTCCTCGGCTTCCCGCTCGGGTTCTGCATGTCGGCCATCTTCAGCGGGTTCGGTTCGTTCCTCAGCGAGCTCTACCCGACGGCCGTGCGCGGCACGGGCCAGGGGTTCACGTACAACAGCGGCCGGGCCGTGGGAGCGTTCCTGCCGACCTGGGTGGGCTACATGTCCGACAGTTGGGGCGTGGGCGGGGCGCTGCTGCTCGGTGCCGTCGGTTACGGGCTCGCCGTGGTGGCGCTGCTCGGTCTGCCGGAGACCCAGGGCAGGGAGTTGCCGTGACCTCGGGGGAAAGAGAAAGGAAGGGCTGCACATGACGTGGGCGTCCATCGACCTCAACGCCGATCTGGGCGAGGGCTTCGGTCAGTGGCGGCTGACGGACGACGAGCAGTTGTTGTCCGTGGTCACCAGCGCGAACGTCGCCTGTGGGTACCACGCCGGGGACGCGGTCACCATGCGCCGGGTCTGTCAGCTGGCGGCCGAGCGCTCGGTGCGCATCGGGGCCCATGTGGCCTACCGCGACCTGGCCGGGTTCGGACGACGGGCCATGGACGTGCCACCGGACGAGCTGACGGCCGAAGTGGCCTATCAGATAGGCGCTTTGGAGGTGTTCGCCCGGTCCGCCGGCTCCCGCGTCGCGTACGTCAAGCCGCATGGCGCCCTGTACAACCGGGTGGTGCGGGACGAGGAGCAGGCGGCGGCCGTGGTGGACGGCGTGCTGCTGACGGGAGAGCGGCTGCCGCTGCTGGGGCTGCCCGGGTCCGCGCTGCACGTGGCGGCGGAGAAGGCCGGACTGCCGGTGATCACCGAAGGGTTCGCGGACCGCGCCTACACCGCGGAGGGCACCCTGGTGCCCCGCGACCAGGAAGGGGCGGTGATCACCGACGCGCCGACCGTGATCGACCGGTCCGTCAGCATGGCCCGCTTCGGCGCGGTCACCGCGCACTGCGGGCGGTCCGTGTCGGTGCGCCCCCGCTCCCTGTGCGTCCACGGGGACACCCCGGGCGCGGTGACGTTGGCGCGCCAGGTGCGCCGGGGACTGGAAGGCGCGGGCGTACGGGTCGGTGCGTTCGCATGAGGGCCCTGCCGATGGGTGATCGGGCGCTGCTCGTCGAGCTCGCGGACGGGCAGGAAGCGGGGGCACTGCACGCCGAGTTGGTGCGGCGGCGCACGGCGGGGGAGCTTCCGTCGGTGACGGAGATCGTGCCCGCCGCCAGGACGGTGCTGCTGGACGGCTTGGCGGACCCGGCCGGTTTCTCCGCCGAGCTGGCGGGGTGGCGCGTGCCGCCGTTGCGGTCCCGGACGGCGGACGTCGTCGAGCTGCCGGTCCGCTACGACGGAGCCGACCTGGCAGAGGTGGCCGCGCTGTGGGGAGTGTCGGCCGCGGAGGCGGTGGCGATCCACTCGGCGGTCGAGTTCCGGGTCGCCTTCTGCGGGTTCACCCCGGGCTTCAGCTATCTCACCGGCCTCCCCGCACGGTACGAGGTGCCACGCCGGGCCACCCCGCGCACCTCGGTCCCGGCCGGCTCCCTCGGCCTCGCCGGCCCGTACACCGGGGTGTATCCCCGCTCGTCGCCCGGTGGCTGGCAGCTCATCGGCAGTACGGACCGCGCGCTGTGGGATCCGCACCGGGAGCCGGCCGCCCTGTTGTCCCCTGGAGCACGGGTGCGGTTCGTACCGGATGGCACATGACGGATCGCGCCATCGCCGTCGTACGCGCCGGAGCGCTGACGACCGTGCAGGACCTGGGCCGATTCGGACACGCCCATCTCGGGGTGGGGCGGTCCGGGGCGCTCGACGAGCCGGCGGCCCGGCTGGTGAACCGCCTGGTGGGCAATGTCGAGGGGGCCGCGGTGTTGGAGACCACGGTCAACGGTTGTGCGGTGCGGCCCCGTCGGGCGGTGACCGTCGCCGTGGGCGGCGCCCCCTGCCCGGTCACCGTCGACGGGCGCCCGGTGGCGTGGGGGGCGCCAGTACGAGTGCCCGCGGGCGCACTGGTGGACCTGGGCCCGGCGACGTACGGGGTGCGGAGCTATCTGGCGCTCGCCGGCGGCGTCGCCGTCGAACCGGTCCTCGGCAGCCGGGCCACGGATCTGCTGTCGGGGCTGGGCCCCGGGCTGCTCACGGACGGGGTCGTGCTGCCGCTGGGGGCTCCGGGCGGTGCGCCGGGCCGGGTCGACGGCGTGGTGCCGTGGTCGAGCCCGCCGGCCGAGTTGGTGCTGCGCATCCGCTTCGGACCCCGCGCGGACTGGTTCACGACGGCGGCGCTGGCGACCCTCGTCGCCGGCGGCCACCGGGTCTCGGTGGCGAGCAACCGCATCGGGATGCGCCTTTCGGGACCGGCGCTCCAGCGGGCGCAGGAGGGGGAACTGCCCAGTGAAGGCATGGTGCTGGGAGCGGTCCAAGTGCCGCCGGACGGCTGTCCGGTGGTCTTCCTGGCCGACCATCCGACGACGGGCGGCTATCCGGTGGTCGCGGTCGTCGACCGACGCGATCTGCCCGGTGCGGCCCAGGCCGTGCCCGGGACCCCGGTGCGGTTCGTCCCGGTGTGATGCGCCCGGGTGCGACAGGGGCTCCGGAGCCCGGGGGGGGCGGCTTAGTGCTCCGGTGGTCCGTATCCCCCGCCGCCCGGGGTCTTCATCACCAGCACGTCACCCGGAGCGACGTCCACGGAGTCGACGCCGAGGAGCCGGGTGACGCTGCCGTCGGCGCGCTCCACCGTGTTCTCACCGAGCGCTCCGGGGCCGCCGCCCGCCATGCCGTAGGGCGCGACGCGCCGGTGCCCGGTGAGCAGGGCCACGGTCATCGGCTCCAGGAAGCGGATGCGGCGGACGACGCCGCAGCCGCCGTGCCACCGGCCGGTGCCGCCGCTGCCGGTGCGCACGGTGAAGGAGTCGACGCGCACCGGGTAGCGCCACTCCAGGACCTCCGGGTCGGTGAGCCGCGAGTTGGTCATGTGGGTCTGCACGGCGTCCGCGCCGTCGAAGCCGTCGCCCGCGCCGGAGCCGCTGGCCACCGTCTCGTAGTACTGGACTCGGTCGTTGCCGAAGGTCAGGTTGTTCATGGTGCCCGATCCCTCGGCCTGGACGCCGAGGGCGGCGTACAGCGCTCCCGTGACGGCCTGGGACGTCTCCACGTTGCCCGCGACGGTCGCCGCGGGGTGGACGGGCGCGAGCATCGATCCGGCGGGGACGCGGATTTCCAGGGGCTCCAAGCAGCCGCTGTTCAGGGGGATGTCCTCGCCGACGAGGGTGCGGAAGACGTAGAGCACGGCGGCCATCACCACGGAGGTGGGGGCGTTGGCGTTGCCGGGCAGTTGGGGCGAGGTGCCGGCGAAGTCCAGCACGGCGCTGCGCCGCGCGCGGTCCACGCGCAGCGCGACCTGGATCACCGCGCCGCCGTCCGTCTCGTAGCGGTACGTCCCGTCCGCCAGCCCGGCGACGATGCGGCGCACCGACTCCTCCGCGTTGTCGCGCACGTGCCGCATGTAGGCGTGCACGACGTCCAGGCCGAACTGGTCGACCATGTGATCCAGTTCGGCGATGCCCTTCTCGTTGGCGGCGATCTGGGCGCGGAGGTCGGCGAGGTTCACGTCCGGTGCGCGCGACGGGTAGCGGCCGGCGGTGAGCAGTTCGCGGGTCTCCGCCTCCCGCAGCCGCCCGTCCCGCACCAGCAGCCAGTTGTCGAAGAGGACGCCCTCCTCCTCGATGGTGGTGCTGAAGGCGGGCATCGAGCCGGGGGTGACGCCCCCGATCTCGGCGTGGTGGCCGCGCGAGGCGACCAGGAACGGCAGCCGCGGACCGTCCGCTCCCGTGTCGCCGCCGTCGCCGAACACCGGGGTCACCACGGTCACGTCGGGCAGATGGGTGCCGCCGTGGTACGGATCGTTGATCGCGTACACGTCCCCGGGCCGCAGCCGCTCACGGTTGCGGTGCAGCACCTCCTTGATCGACTCGCCCATGGAGCCGAGGTGCACGGGGATGTGGGGGGCGTTGGCGATCAGGTTGCCCTCCGGGTCGAAGAGGGCGCAGGAGAAGTCGAGCCGCTCCTTGATGTTGACGGAATGGGCGGTGTTCTCCAGTCGGACGCCCATCTGCTCGGCGATGGCCATGAAGAGGTTGTTGAAGACCTCCAGCAGCACCGGGTCCACGTCCGTGCCCACGGCGACGCGTTCGGGCCGGGCCGTGACCCGGGTCAGCAGCAGCTCCCCGCCGGCGCCGGCCTCGGCCCGCCATCCGGGGTCGACGACGGTGGTCGCGTCCGCCTCCGCGACGATGGCCGGCCCGGTCACCGCGTCCCCCGCGCGCAGCTCCGTACGCCGGTGCAGCGGTACGTCCCGCCAGGCGCCGGCGACGTACATCGGCACCAGGTCCCGCGGCCCGGCCCCATGGGGCTCGGCGCCTGTCCCGACGCCGTCTTCGGCCGGGTGGTGGTCCCCCGCCGCGCCGGTCGCCTCCACCGACACCGCCTCGACGACCAGCGGCTTGTCCATGGTGAAGGCGTACTGCGCGCGGTGGGCGGCCTCGAAGGCGTCCCGCATCTCGCCCTCGTCCGCGAGCGGTACGGGCAGGTGGGCGTCCGTGCCGGCGTACCGCAGCAGCACCTTCGCGCGGGTGGTGACCGCCGCGTCGGCAAGGCCGTCGGCCCGCAGTTCGGCGCGGGTGCGGTCGGCGAGGTCGCGGCACAGCTCCCGCACCCGGGCGACGGTCCGGGCGTCCAGCTCTGCCTCCACGGACTGCTCGCGCATGGCGGTGGCGTCGGCGAGCCCGATGCCGTACGCGGAGAGCACCCCGGCCAGCGGCGGGACGATCACCGTGGAGATGCCGAGGGCGTCGGCGACGGCGCAGGCGTGCTGGCCGCCGGCGCCGCCGAAGGAGTTCAGGGCGTAGCGCGTGACGTCGTGGCCGCGCTGCACGGAGATCTTCTTCACCGCGTTCGCCATGTTGAGGACGGCGATCTCCAGGAAGCCGGCGGCCACGTCCTCGGGCGCGGGCTCGGTGGAGGTCTGCTGCCGCACCCGTCCGGCGAGTGCGGCGAAGCGTTCGCGGACGACGGCGGCGTCCAGGGGTTCGTCGCCGTCCGGTCCGAAGACGGCGGGGAAGTGGGCGGGTTGGACGCGGCCGAGCATGACGTTGGCGTCGGTGACGGTCAGCGGTCCGCCGCGGCGGTAGCAGGCGGGGCCGGGCACGGCGCCCGCCGAGTCGGGGCCCACGCGGTAGCGGCGGCCGTCGAAGTGGAGCACCGAGCCGCCGCCCGCGGCGACGGTGTGGATGCGCATCATGGGCGCGCGCATCCGGACGCCCGCGACCTGGGTGCCCAGTTCGCGTTCGAACTCCCCCGCGTAGTGCGACACGTCGGTGGAGGTGCCGCCCATGTCGAAGCCGATGACCCGTTCGTGGCCGGCGCGGCCGGCGGTGCGGGCCATCCCGACCACTCCCCCGGCCGGCCCGGACAGCACCGCGTCCTTGCCCCGGAAGTGGGCGGCCTCCCGCAGTCCGCCGTTGGACTGCATGAACTGGAGCCGGATGCCGGGGAGTTCGGCAGCCACCTCGTCCACGTAACGCCGCAGGATCGGCGAGAGGTACGCGTCGACGGCGGTGGTGTCGCCGCGGGGTACGAGTTTGATCAGCGGGCTGACCTCGTGGGAGCAGCTGACCTGGGTGAAGCCGAGGTCACGGGCGGCTTCGGCGACCTGCGTCTCGTGGGCGCGGTGGCGGTAGCCGTGCATCAGGACGACGGCCGCGCTGCGGAAGCCGTCGGCGCGGGCCGAGGCCAGCCGTTCGGTGACGGTCGCCAGGTCCAGGGGGCGTACGACGGCGCCGTGGGCGTCGACGCGCTCGGGGACCTCCACGACCCGGTCGTACACGGCCTGCGGGAGCACGATGGCGCGGTCGAAGATGCGGGGGCGGTTTTGGTAGGCGATCCGCAGGGCGTCGCCGAACCCTTCGGTGATCAGCAGGACCGTCGGCTCGCCGCGCCGCTCCAGCAGGGCGTTGGTGGCGACGGTGGTGCCCATCTTGACGCAGGCGACCCGGTCGGCGGGGACCGGTTCGTCCGGCCGCAGGCCGAGCAGCAGCCGGATGCCGGCGACGGCCGCGTCCCGGTAGCGCTCGGGGTCGTGGGAGAGGAGCTTACGGGTGACGAGGCGTCCGTCGGGACGTTTGCCCACGACGTCGGTGAAGGTGCCGCCGCGGTCGATCCAGAACTCCCAGGGCCCGGTCATCCCCCCATTGTGACAAGGGGGCGCCCGCCGGACACGGTGGCGGAACCGGCCGGGGCGCGGCGGTGCGCACCGGTCGGGGCGCGGCGGGAAGCGGCGGGGGCGTGTTGCGAAAGCAGCTCCGTCCGCCCGCAGGCCAGGAAGGACTTTCGCAACACGCCGCGGGTCCGGGGTCGGACCCGCCCGTCTTCGTGCGGGGTGCGCGGTGCGTCAGATCGCCGGGGTGTCCGGACTGATCCTGCTGCGTACGGCCGTCTGGACCTCGTCCTCCTCGGCCGGGTCGGCGGCGAGGCGGCGCAGGCGTTCGGCGACGCGGATGTCACCGGTCTCGGCGTGGCGGGCGGCCACCTCGCGCGTCGTCTCCTCGCAGTCCCAGAGGCACTCGACGGCGAAGCCCGTCGCGAAGGAGGCGTCGGTGGCGGCCAGGGCGCGCGCGGCGCGCCCCCTGAGCTGGGAGGAGGCGGTCTCCCGGTAGATGTGGCGCAGGACGGGGGCGGCGCAGGCGATGCCCAGGCGGCCGGTCCCGTCGACGAGCGTCCAAAGGAGGGGGGCGTCCGGCCCGTCGGCCCGGACGGTTTCGCGCAGGGCGCCCAGGACCAACTGGGCGTCGCCGGCGGTGCCCCGGCAGGCGAGCACGCAGGCGGCGGACGCGCCGAGCGCGTCGGGGCGGTGGACCCAGCCGCGGGCGCGGTCCACGGCCGCCTCGTCGCACATCCGCTCGAAGGCGGCGATCGCGGCGTCGGCGACGGTTCGGGAGCCGGTGGACGCGGCGAGTTCGACGAGGTCGAGGACCGCGGGGTCCCGGGATTCGGCGAGGTAGTGCAGGGCGGCGCTGCGTGCGCCGTCGCCGCCCTCGCGCGCGGCGGTGACGATCAGGGCGCGGTCCTCCGCGGCGGCGACCGCGGTGAGGCACCGGGCGGCGGGGACGTGCAGCGCGGCGCCGCGCGCGGCGCCCTCGTCGGCCCAGTCGAAGATCGCCTGGACGCTCCAGCCCGGGCGGGGGCCGCTGGGCCGCAGTTGGCGCTGCCAGCGGTCGAAGGACCCGGCTTCCTGGGCGGCCCGCACCCGGGCGCCCACGCCCTCGCGCGGGTCGTCGGCCCACAGCCGCCACGGCCGGGGCTCGAAGGCGTCGCGCACGGTGACGGCAAGGTCGGCGTCGCCCTCCGGGCCGGCGGGGAATCTGGCGAGGATCGGGGTGGCGAGCGAGCGCAGCCCCGCGTCGTCGTCACGCAGCGCGAGCTCGTCGAGGGCCCAGGCCCAGTTGGAGCCGCGGGCCGCGTAGTCGCGCAGCATCTCCAGGGCGTCCCGCCTGCCGTACGAGGCGAGGTGGCCGAGGACGGCGAGCGCGAGCCCGGTGCGCGCCTCGTCGGGGTCGACGAGGTCGTCGGGATCGCACAGATGGCGCTGGATCGCCTCCAGACCGCCGTGCAGGTCCAGGTAGAGGCGTGCGTAGTAGAGGGAGCGGTTCTCGACCTGCCAGTCCTTGCGGGGGTCGTTCAGTACGCAGTGGTTGAGGGCGGCGAGCGCTTCGTCGCGCGGGGCGGCGAGCGCGTGCAGCGTGCCGTCGCCGCGGCCCCTCTGCAGCAGGCCGAGCAGCGTGCCGCTCGGCGCTATGACTGGATCGAACATGGGGAAGGCCTCACATCAAGCTCTCGACGCGACCGGTGGACGGGGATGCCTAGGCCGCGCAGCAGCATGCGGAGCCGTCCGTCGCCACGCGCGCTCGACGCGTCTTCTGCTCGGTGTAGACCATCTCTTCATCGCCTCTCGTCGGTGGGCCCCAGGGGAATTCCCGGTGATGTCCAGGACAGGACCCGTCGTCATGATGACCCACCCATATCGCCACCGCGACCACATTTACGACGTCCTTCGCGGGGCGGCCGGACGGCCTCCGGGCGACGACGGCGGAAACTCTCCGTGACGAAACGGTGGGTGTCCGGCGGCTCACTCGTCGCCGAACAGCCTCAGAAGCTCTGTCTTCCCAAACATCCGCGCGGTATCCACGGCGGAGGGAGTTCCCGCGCGCGGATCGGCGCCGCGGGCCAGCAGGACGCGGACGACCTCGTCCTCCCCCTTGAAGACCGCGCCGGCGAGCGGCGTCTGCCCGCGGTCGTTGGGGCGGTCCGGCTCGGCGCCGCGGGCGAGGAGCGCCTCGACCGCCGCGGAGTGGCCGTGGTAGGCGGCGAGCATCACGAGGGTGTCGCCGCGGTCGTTGGTGAGGTTGGCGGGCACTCCGGCGTCGACGTACGCCGCGAGCGCCTCGGTCTCGCCACGGCGAGCCAGGTCGAAGACCTTGGTCGCGAGTTCGATCACTTCCGGATCGGGGGACTCGCTCATCGGAAGGACCTCCTTTTGCTCCGTTGACCTGGGCGTACGGCGGGAACAGCCGTACGAGCGCATCGATAGGGCGCCAGGTTACTGCCCGCGGTGCGGGCCGTGCCCCGCGACCGCGGCGGACGCATGTCGACGCGCGGACCAACGTGCACCATTTCAGTGAAGTTCATTACTCTTCACCCGTTTGCACCTTTAATCGCATATGTGATTCCTGTGAGGTTGGAAGTACTCATGGTGACTGTCCCCTCACCCAGGAGAACCTCACATGGTCCTGTCGATCTCAGGCGTGGTCCTGCTCGCGATCATCGTCTTCCTCTTCTTCAAGAAGGACGGTCTGAAGGCGTCCCACGCGCTGGTGTGCGCACTCTTCGGATTCTTCCTGGCGGGCACCGCCATCGCCCCCAGCATCACGGCCGGCAGTCAGAGCCTCGCCAGCCTGCTGGGCGGCATCAAGTTCTGACCCCCGACCTGCCCCGCCCGCACCCCGTACCCGCATCCCGTACCGCATCCCAGGAGAACGACGTGGCCCGGCTACCGCTCCCCCGCATCCTGAGCACCGGATCCGCGCAGCTCGCCCGGAGCCGGGAGTTCGCCCGCACGGCCGCGGACGGCGCAACCGACGTCCTCCATCCGCTGATCACGGTCTCCCGCGGGCTGCGGCAGCTCTCGGGCCTGGCCCGGCAGCGGTGGCTCGCCACCCCCAAGGAGAAGCGCGGTCCCCTGCTCTTCTTCGTCGCGGCCGGCGTGCTGGCGGTGGCGTTCGTCCCGTACGGGCCCCTGACCGCCCTGATCGCCCTGATGGGCGCAGCCGCCTGGAAGGGGCGGGTGCGCACCCCCGTGCGGACCGGCCCCGACGAGGCCGAGGCCGGTCGGCTCCAGGCGCTCTACGACGCGCTCGTGCCGTACTTCTCGGACCCGGACGACCCCGCCCCGCTCTTCGCCCACGGCGGGCAGTGGAGCAGCGCCTTCAGCGACCACGCCTTCGACGGCACCGGCCGGCTGACCGCGCTGCGCATCGCCTACCCCGCCTACTTCACCGACGGCGAGGAGGAGTCCCGGACGCGGATCGAGCAGGTGCTGCACGCCAAGTCGGGGCGGGGACGCGAGTACCGCTTCGTCTGGGACGAGGAGGGCAACCACCTGTTGATGACGGTGCTGCCGGCGCTGGCGACCACCATCGCCGCCCAGCGCTTCGTGACCGCGCCCGGCGAGACCGTGCTCGGCTTCACCGACGCCGACGCGGTGCAGCGCACGGTGCCCGTCGCGGACGGCAACGACACCCGGGACGCACCCCCGGTGATCTGGCGCACCGGCCCCCGCTCCACCGAGCCCCATCTGCTGGTCGTGGGCGAGCCCGGCAGCGGGACCACCACCCTGATGCGTTCCATCGCCCTCCAGGCGCTGTCCCACGGCGACGTGCTGATCGTGGAGGGCAGCGGCACCGGGGAGTACGCCTGTCTCGCCGGTCGCAGCGGGGTGCTCGCCGTGGAGTGCGCGCTCACCGGCGCCCTGACGAGCCTGGAGTGGGCGGCCCGGGAGACCGAGCGGCGCCTGATCGCCGCGAACCGCGCCCGCCAGGCCGGACTGCCCGCGCCCGACGACACCAGGCGCCCGCTGTGGATCCTGGTGGACCGCCCGTCCGTCTTCGGGCACCTGGCCGCGGCCGACGGGCACCCCGATCCGCAGGAGCTGCTGGCGGTGCCGCTGCGGCACGGCCGGGCGGTGCACGTCACCGTCGTGGTGGCCGAGCAGTCCGACTGCCTGGACGAGCTGTGCGAGGTGGTGCTGACGCACACCCGCGCCCGGGTCGCGCTGGGGGCGGCCGACTTCGGCCTGGTGGCGGCCGTGCTCGGGGCGGTGCCGCCGACCACGCCCGCGCCGCACGTGCCGCCGGGCCGCGGCTACGCCCGCCTGGGCACCGGCCCCGTGCTCCGCCTCCAGGTGCCGGCGACGCCCGATCCGTACGACGACGCCACCGCCCACGACCAGCGGCAGGCCGTGCTGGAGCTGCTGCCCGAACGGCCCGTCGGCTCCGACCGGCCCGAGGTGCCGAGCGCGCCCGGCGCACCGGAGCAGCAGGACGCGTACGACGCCCGCCCCGTCGAATCGGTGTCGATCCCCGCGGCGATGATCGACGGGCCGGCCCCTGACGCGGACACCGCGCGCCCGGTCCCCGCGGAGGGCTGATCCCCGGCGCCCGCTCCTCACGCCACGAAGGTGCGCGGCGCCTCCGCCCCCGTCGTCGCTCCGCTGCGCACCAGCCGTGCCGCGGCGGCCAGGCGCACCGCCGCCTCGTCCGCGACCGGCCCGCTCACCGTGAACGGCAGCCGGACGAAGCCCTCGAAGGCGCCGTCGACCCCGAAGCGCGGTCCGGACGGCACCCGTACGCCCACGCGTTCGCCCGCCTCCGCGAGTCGGGAGCCGGAGAGCCCGCCCGTGCGCACCCAGAGCGTGAGCCCGCCGCGGGGGACGGTGAACTCCCAGTCGGGCAGCTCCCGGCGCACCGCGCTCACCAGCGCGTCCCGGTTCTCCCTCGCCTGGGCGCGGCGCACCGCGACCGCCTCGTGCCATCCGCCGGTGCGCATCAGCCAGTGGACGCCGAGCTGCTCCAGGACCGGGGTGCCGAGGTCCGCGTAGGCCCGGGCGGCGACCAGCGAGCGGATCACGTCGGGCGCGGCCCGCACCCAGCCGATGCGCATCCCGGCCCAGAACGCCTTGCTGGCGGAGCCGACCGTGACCACCGTGCCGCCCGCGGGGTCGAAGGCGCAGACGGGCCGCGGCATCGCCGAGTCGTCGTCGTCCAGGTGCAGCTCCGCCATGGTCTCGTCGACCACCAGCACGGTCCCCGCCGACCGGGCCGCCTCCACCAGGCCGCGGCGCTGGTCCTCGTCGGCGAGGGCGCCGGTGGGGTTGTGGAAGTCGGCGACGACGTACGCCAGCCGGGGCGCCGCCTGGCGCAGCACCTGCCGCCAGCGCGCCAGGTCCCAGCCGCCGAGTTCGTCCTCCATGGCGACGGGCACCAGCCGGGCGCCGGCCTCCCGCATCAGCTGGAGGATGTTGGCGTACGACGGTGACTCGACGGCGACGCGCTCGCCGCGGCCGGCGAAGAGGTGGCACAGGGCGTCCATGGCGCCCATCGCCCCGGTGGTGACCATGATCTGCTCGGGCATGGTGGGGATGCCCCGCGCCGTGTAGCGGTCGGCCAGCATCTGGCGCAGCACGGGGATGCCCGCGGGGTAGTCGCCGTGGGTGTGCGCGTACGGCGGCAACTCGTCCAGCGCTCCCCGGAAGCTGCGGGTGAGCCAGGGCTCGGGGGCCGGGAGCGCCGCGCAGCCGAGGTCGATCACGGAGCCCAGCGACTCGGGCGGCAGCGGCTCCAGGCCGCGCGCCGGCAGGGGGTTCCCGGCCGGGACGGCGGTCCAGCTCCCGGCGCCCCGACGGGATTCGAGGAAGCCCTCCGCGCGCAGCGCCTCGTACGCCGCGGCGACCGTGGTGCGGCTGACGCTGAGCGCGAGCGCGAGTTCGCGCTCGGCGGGCAGTCGGGCGGCGACCGGGACCCGGCCCTCCAGGACCAGCAGGCGGATCCCGTCGGCCAGCGCCCGGTAGGCGGGGGGCTTGCGCGTGCCGGGGCCGGCCGGGCGGTGCTGTTGGGCGGCGAGCTGTCGGGCGAGCTGAGCCGCACCCACGACAGAAGTCCACTGAGTCACGGAAGTCAGTCCACCTTCCTTGAATTGGCCATGGTTGGCATCTACTCGATGGCCACAGGGTGTCATGAGTCAGTCCACCATCGCCAGGAGGGGCCCCACATGTCTGAGGAATCGATCGCACCGACGGATGCGCCGACGGATGCGGGGCGGACCGCGGCAGCCGGGCCCACCAAGGCGTCGGCTACCGCGACCGTGCGCTCGCGCCGGCTGCCGCGACGGCTCGCCCAGCTCTACGGGGGGCTGGTGCTGTACGGGGTCAGCGCGGCCATGATGGTCCGCGCCGGCCTCGGGCTCGACCCGTGGGGCGTGTTCCACCAGGGGCTGGCCGAGCGGGCCGGGCTGACCATCGGGGTGGTGACCACCCTCGCCGGCGTGCTCGTGCTCCTCGCGTGGATCCCGCTGCGCCAGCGGCCGGGGCTGGGCACGGTCTCCAACGTCCTGGTCATCGGCGTCGCCATGGACGCCGCCCTGTACGTGCTCCCCGGGGCGCAGGGGCTCGCCGCCCAGATCCCGGTCCTGGTCGCCGGCGTGGTGCTGAACGGCGCGGCCACCGGCCTCTACATCGCGGCGCGCTTCGGGCCCGGCCCGCGGGACGGGCTGATGACCGGGCTGCACCGGGTCACCGGCCGCTCCATCCGGCTGGTGCGCACCGGCATCGAGCTGGCGGTGGTCGCCAGCGGCTTCCTGCTCGGCGGCACGGTGGGCGTCGGGACGGTCGTGTACGCCCTGAGCATCGGTCCGCTGGCCCAGGTGTTCCTGCGGGTCTTCGCCGTGCCCGGCGCGGGACCGGAGGCCGAGCCCGCCGCACGGGCCCCCGAGGGCCGCGTGGTGGCCCGCGGCCCGGCCGCCGGGGGAGGACCGGACGCCGGCGCCGCGGCCGAAGGAGCGATACTGCGGCAGTGACCCCCGTACCGAGACCCCGACCGCGTCACCCCGTCCTGGACCACCCCTCCGTGCTGCCGTTCGCCCACCGGGGCGGGGCGGCGGACGGGCTGGAGAACACGGCCGCGGCCTTCAGGCGCGCCGCCGCCCTCGGCTACCGCCACTTCGAGACCGACGTCCACACGACCGCGGACGGCCGGCTCGTCGCCTTCCACGACGCGACCCTGGACCGGGTGACGGACGTCGGCGGCCGGATCGCCGAGCTGCCGTGGCGCGAGGTGCAGCGGGCCAGGGTCGGCGGACGGGAGCCGCTGCCGCTCTTCGAGGAACTGGTGGAGGAGTTCCCGGGCGTGCGGTGGAACGTGGACATCAAGGCGGAGTCGGCGCTGGAGCCGCTGGTGGACCTGGTGCATCGGGCGCGGCTGTGGGACCGGCTGTGCGTGGGGTCCTTCTCGGAGGGCCGGATCGCCCGGGCCGCACGGCTCGCGGGACCCCGGCTCGCCACGTCGTACGGCGTGCGCGGCGTCATGGGGCTGCGGCTGCGCTCGCTCGGGCTGCCCGCGGCGGTGCGCGCGGGCGCGGTGTGCGTCCAGGTCCCCGAGAGCCGGGGCGGCGTGCGGGTGGTGGACCGCCGCTTCGTGCGGACCGCGCACGCGCTGGGGCTCCAGGTCCACGTGTGGACGGTGAACGACCCGGACCGGATGTGCGCCCTGCTCGACCTGGGGGTGGATGGCATCATGACCGATCGTCTGGAGACGCTGCGCGCGGTGCTGACCGATCGGGGTGCCTGGGTCTGACCCGCGCGACCGCACCGCGCACGAACGAGGGGGGCGCGGCATGACCGCCGGGACCGCGGAGCACGAAGGGGCTGCGGGCGACGGCCCGGGGCCGGACCGGTCCGGGGGCGACGCGCTGCGGGAGCGCCGGCGCGAGCAGCACGGCTGGTACCTGTACGACTTCGCCTGCTCGGTGTACTCGACGAGCGTGGTGACCGTCTTCCTGGGGCCGTACCTGACCTCGGTGGCGAAGGCCGCGGCGGACGCCGAGGGGTACGTGCACCCGCTGGGCGTCCCGATCCGGGCGGGTTCCGTCTTCCCGTACGCGATCTCCGCGTCAATCGTGCTGGCGGTGGTGCTGATGCCGCTGGCGGGCGCCTGGGCGGACCGCACGGGGCGCAAGAAGCCGCTGCTGGCCGTCGCCGCGTACACCGGCGCCGCCGCGACCTGCGCCATGTTCCTGCTGGACGGCGACCGCTATCTGCTCGGCGCCGCGCTGCTGATCGTCGCCAATGCGTCGCTCGCGGTGTCGATGGTGCTCTACAACGCGTACCTGCCGCAGATCGCGGCCCCCGAGGAGCGCGACACGGTCTCCTCGCGCGGCTGGGCCTTCGGGTACGCCTCCGGGGCGCTGATGCTGGTGCTGAACCTGGTGCTGTACGCGGGCCACGAGCGCTTCGGGCTCTCCGAGTCGGAGGCGGTGCGGATCTGTCTGGCCTCGGCCGGCCTGTGGTGGGGCGCCTTCACGGTCGTCCCGCTGCGGCGGCTGCGGGACCGCGGGACGCCGCGGGAGGGCCACGGGGCGCAGCCGGGCGGCTGGCGCCAGCTCGTCGCGACCTTGAAGGACATGCGCCGGCACCCGCTGACGCTGTCGTTCCTGCTGGCGTACCTCGTCTACAACGACGGCATCCAGACGGTGATCTCCCAGGCGTCGGTGTACGGCTCCGAGGAGCTGGGGCTCGGGCAGACGACGCTGATCGTGGCGGTGCTGCTGGTGCAGGTGCTGGCGGTGGCGGGGGCGCTGTGGCTGGGGCGGCTGGCCCGCACCCACGGCGCCAAGCGCATCGTCCTCGGCTCGCTGGCCGCGTGGACCGCGATCCTGGCGGGGGGCTACTTCCTCCCGGCCGGCGAGCCCGCGTGGTTCTTCGCGCTCGCGGCGGGGATCGGGCTGGTGCTCGGCGGCAGCCAGGCGCTGTCCCGCTCCCTCTTCTCCCATCTGGTGCCGCGCGGCAAGGAGGCGGAGTACTTCGCGGCGTACGAGATGAGCGACCGGGGCCTGAGCTGGCTGGGGCCGCTGGTGTTCGGGCTCGCGTACCAGCTCACCGGGAGCTATCGCGACGCGATCCTCTCGCTCGTGGCCTTCTTCGCCCTCGGCTTCGTGCTCCTGGCGCGGGTCCCGGTACGCCGGGCGGTGGCCGCCGCGGGCAATCCGGTGCCGGACCGGATTTAGACGTTGAAGCGAAAGGCCGCTAGTGTACGCGTTTGGCCTGCCAGGCGGACCGTTACTGCGCACTGACGAAGCAGCATCACTGGGTGACACTTTCTGTCAGATGTGACAAACCGGGCACTGGTGGGTACTTCAACCTAGGGCTTGTCGTAGGGATCCCGCCCGATCCGTTCGACGCGTCCAGGGGAAAGCAGCGGCACGACGGGCGACGCATGACCCAGAACGGGAATCTTTACGGCCGACCGGACGTTGACCGGATGACGACGACAGCGACACCTGTCCTGTGGGCGACAAGCCCGGGAGGCACCATTCATGAGTGAGCGAGCTCTCCGCGGCACGCGACTCGTGGTTACCAGCTACGAGACGGACCGCGGCATCGATCTGGCCCCGCGCCAGGCGGTGGAGTACGCATGCCAGAACGGACATCGGTTTGAGATGCCGTTCTCGGTGGAGGCGGAAATTCCGCCGGAGTGGGAGTGCAAGGCGTGCGGCGCCCAGGCACTCCTGGTGGACGGCGAGGGCCCTGAGGAGAAGAAGGCCAAGCCCGCGAGGACGCACTGGGACATGCTCATGGAGCGGCGCACCCGCGAGGAGTTGGAGGAGGTGCTGGCCGAGCGGCTGGCCGTCCTGCGCTCCGGCGCGATGAACATCGCGGTGCATCCGAGGGACAGCCGGAAGTCCGCCTAGGCTCCACCTGGGCACGGACACCGGGTCGTCCGCGACCCGGCCAGGCCGGCGACTTCCTGCGCGGACCGCGCGAACGGCACCGAACGAAGAGGGCCGGGGCACACACCGTGTGCCCCGGCCCTCTTCGCATGTCGGCTTCGCATGTCGGCTTCGCATGTCGGCGCCTCTTCGCAGGTCAGCGCCGATGCCGGCTGTTGCCGTACGTACGGCAACAGCCGGCCCTTGCTCGTACCACCTCTCGTTACGACCTGGGGTCGCCGTCCGGGCGGATGACCTTGCCCTCGATGATCCTCGACTCCTGGTCCGCCCCGGCCCCCGCTCCCTGACCGGTCCCGGCGCCCCGTCCCGACGGGTCCGGGTCGATGACCTCGCCCGGGACGACCCTGCCGTCGGGACGGTGCATCCGCGCCTGGTTGAACGCGTCACCGAGGCTGCCCGGCGCGGCGGCCCGGATGCGCCGCTCGAAGGAGCGCTCGACGGCCCTGCTCAGGAAGGTGCGGACGGGCGGCACGAGCAGGACGAGGCCGACCGCGTCCGAGATCAGCCCGGGGATCATGATCAGACCCCCCGCGAGCATCAGGAAGCCGTTGCCGTTCGCCCCGCTCTCCGGCGCCTCGCCGCGCTGCTGCCGCTGGAGCGTCTCCGCGAGGTTGCGGTAGGCGTTGCGGCCGGCGCGCTTGATGATCGTGCCGCCGAGGACCGCCCCCGCGATCAGCAGGGCGAGGACGGTCAGGGCGCCGGCCGTGGAGCCGACGAGGATCAGCACCCAGACCTCCAGGGCCAACCAGACGGCGAGGCCGATCGGGATGAGGCTGCGGACGCGCGAGCGCTTGGGGGGCAGGGAGCCGGTCGTCATGCTCCCAGTGTGCCTGGGCGCCGGTCCAAGCGGCACCGGCGGGTGATCATCGAGCGGGACGGGACGTGCGGCGCCGGACGGGTCAGACCGGCGGACGGCCCCGGAAACGGTTCGCCCGGTCCGTCAGGCCCCAGCCGGCGACCCGCCACAGCGCTTCCACGGCGATGTCCCGGTTCATCTTGGAGTCGCCCAGCTCCCGCTCGACGAAGGTGATCGGCACCTCCACCACGTGGTACCCGAGGGCAACGGCGCGGCGCGCGAGGTCGACCTGGAAGCAGTAGCCCTGGGAGGCGACCTCGGAGAGCCCGAGGCCGCGCAGCGTCTCGGCGCGGAAGGCGCGGTAGCCGCCGGTGACGTCGCGGATGGAGAGGCCGAGGAAGAGCCGGGAGTAGGTGCTGCCGCCCCGCGAGATGAACTCGCGGTACTTGGGCCAGTTCACGACCCGGCCGCCGGGGACCCAGCGCGAGCCGAGGACCAGGTCGGCGCCCTTGAGGGCGGTGAGCAGCCGGGGCAGTTCCTCGGGCTGGTGGGAGCCGTCGGCGTCCATCTCGATCAGGACGCCGTAGTCGCGCTCCAGCCCCCAGGAGAAGCCCGCGAGATACGCGGCGCCCAGCCCTTCCTTGCCCTTGCGGTGCAGGACGTGGACCTGTTCGTCCGCCGTCGCGAGTTCGTCGGCGAGCTTCCCGGTGCCGTCGGGGCTGTTGTCGTCGGCGACGAGCACGTCCGCGTCGGGGACCGCGGCGCGGACCCGGGAGACGATCTTCTTGATGTTCTCGGCCTCGTTGTAGGTCGGGATGATCACCAAGGCTCGGCCGAGCGGACCGTACCGCCTCTGGGCCTCGCGGTCCTTAGCGCCGTCGTTCACTGCTGCCCCTTCATGTCGTGCACAGGGCCCCACCTTAGCGATCGTCGGGGCGATCGCAGGGCACCCGGCAGCGACGGCACGGAACGGGGGTGTCGTGGGGCGCCGCGGAGCCCGGGGCCGGGGTGCGCGGCGGATACGGATCGGGGACCGGCGTCCTTCGGGCCGACCTGGGATCCGCTGGCTGCGGATCGACCGAGAGCCGTTGTCTACTGAACGCCGGGCCCCACCCGGGTCACACCTGCCGATCGGCTGAAACCTTCCCTCGCCCCCGAGGCGCGGACGCTGGACCTGGCTCCCAGTGGCAGTGCTCCGGTGCGGTGCACTGCCCCATGACCCAGCGGCGTCGACGACTTGCGTGGAGGTTCCGTCGGTCGGACGTCCTGTGGTGGACTTGGCCGAACCTACCCGCCCGTGGGCGCTCCATGTCAACAGTCGTGCGATCTGCGCGGTTTGCCCAATTCGCCCGACCGGTACCGAAGATCCGCAGGTCGTGGCGGAGCCTTCGGGCACCGGTCGACGGAGCGAAATGTCCGTACGTCACCCGTTCAGGCGATCAAAGACCGTGCGCCCGGAGACCACCGTGCGCAGGCAGCGCGGGAGTTCGCCGCCGGGGGTGAGGTCGGGCAGTCCCGGGGTGCCCGAGCGGGGGTCGGTGGACCAGCGGGCGACCCGGTCGTCCGGGGCCTGGACCACCAGGTCACCGGCGTGCCAGACGGCGTAGTCGGCGGGGGCGCCGGGCACCAGGACGCCCGCGTCGTCGCGGCCGATCGCCCGCCAGCCGCCGCGGGTGTGGGCGGTGAAGGCCGCCCGTACGGACACCCGGTGCTCGGGGGTGCGATGGAAGGCCGCCGCCCGGACCGTGCCCCAGGGGTCGAGCGGGGTGACCGGGCTGTCGGAGCCGAAGGCGAGCGGCACGCCGGCCCGCAGCAGCGCCGCGTACGGGTTGAGGGTGCGGGCCCGCTCGACGCCCAGGCGTTCGGCGTACATGCCCTCCGCACCGCCCCAGGCGGCGTCGAAGGCCGGCTGGACGGAGGCGGTGAGCCCGAGGTCGGCGAAGGCGGCGATGTGCTCGGGGGTGAGCATCTCGGCGTGCTCGACCCGGTGCCGGGCGGCGCGCACCCGGGCCGTGCCGAGCGCGTCCGCAGCCGCCCGCACGCCGGCCACCACCGCGCTCAGGGCGGCGTCGCCGATGGCGTGGAAACCGGCCTGGAGGCCGGCTTCGGTGCAGGCGGTGACGTGGGCGGCGATCTCGGGCACGTCCAGGTGGCGGACGCCCGTGTGGTCCGCGTCCGCGTATGGATCGTGCAGACAGGCGGTGTGGGAGCCCAGCGAGCCGTCGACGAACAGGTCGCCCGCCGCGCCGACCGCGCCGAGGTCGCGGATGCGCCGGGCGTCCTTTGCATCCGCGATCCGTTCGGCCCAGTAGCCGACGACGCGGGGGCCGGGGTGGGACTCGGCGAGGGCCAACAGACCGGTGAAGTCGGCCTCGTCGGAGATCTCGGGCCCGCCGCACTCGTGCAGGGTGCCGATGCCGAGGGAGGCCGCGCGGTCGAGCGCGGCGCGCTGGGCGGCGATGCGCTGGGCCGGGGTCACGGCGGCGTGCGCCGCGGCCCGGACCGCGTGGTGCGCGGCGCCGGTGAGCGGCGCGTCGGGGTGGTACCCCGACAGGTCGGTGACGCCCGGCACCAGGTCGAGCAGAGCGGTCGTGACGACGGCCGAGTGGACGTCGACCCGCGGCAGATAGAGCGGACGGCCTCCGGTCGCCTCGTCCAGCTCCGCGCGGGACGGCGGCCGGCGCTCCGGCCAGCGGGCCGCGTCCCAGCCGCCGCCGAGCAGGACCGCGTCGTCGGGGTGCGCGTCGGCGTGCCGTCGTACGAGCGCGAGGGCGTCCGCCACCGTGCTTGCGGGGGCGAGGTCGAGCCCGGTGAGCGCGAGCCCGGTGGAGGTCGTGTGCACATGCGCATCGGTGAACGCGGGGGTGACGAGCGCACCGTCGAGGTCGACGACGTCGTCGGCCGTCGCGGCGAAGGCGTCCGCGGCGCCCTCGGACCCCACCCAGGCGACGTGTCCCCGTTCGACCACCATCGCGGTGGCGAAGGGGTCGGCGGGGCTGTGGACTTCTCCCCCGCGCAGCAGGACGGTGCGGTTCTCGTCGCCGGCGGGCGCGGTGCTCTCGGTCATGGGACCAGGTTAGGTCGCGCCTTCACCGCCCCTGGGCCCGCCCTGGGCTCCCACGCAGGGGCGAACCTAGGGTGCGCCCTTGATCCGCGGCGGGCGGGCCTCGTACGGGGTGGAGAGGACGACCGTGGTGCGGGTGGAGACGCCGGCGAGGGAGCGGATGCGGGTGAGCAGGTTCTCCAGTTCCACCGGCGCCGCGACGCGCACCTTGAGGATGTAGTTCTCGTCGCCGGCGACGCTGTGGCACGCCTCGATCTCCGGGACGCCCGCGAGGCGTTCGGCGATGTCGTCGGGGGCGCTGGGGTCGAAGGGCTTGACCGAGATGAACGCGGTCAGCGGCAGCCCCACCGCCTCCGGGTCGACCACGGCCGCGTAGCCGCGGATGACGCCGCGCTGTTCCAGCCGGCGGACGCGCTGGTGCACCGCCGAGGTGGACAGCCCGGTGGCCTTGCCCAGGTCGGTGTAGCTCATCCGCCCGTCCTTGACCAGCAACTCAACGATCTGACGATCCAGCTCCTCCATGCGGATCAACTTAATTGCCGAGACGCCTTCCAGCACACCCGTGCGCCGCACCGAGTGCTCCCGGAGCGTTCGTGTGACCAACGCCACAGACCCTGAGGGGGGTCCGTCGTGACCGGACGGTTATCCGGGGGGCCCATGGGGAAGTGCTTGCTGTGGTCGAGGCCACATGAGCCCGGTTGGCCCACCTGAGGGGGAGTACTCCATGCAGAGCGTCAAGAAGAGCATCCGCACCGAACCGGAGCCTGTTGATCCGGCGGAGTCTGCGAGGTCTGCCGAATTGGACGAGCCGAGCGCCTACGACACCTTCGACATGTACCGGGTCGTCTGCCCGGACTGCGCGCAGCCAATCGCCCTTCTTGCGGAGGAGGACGTACTCCCGGAGCACGCCCTGTGCCCCACCCCGTGGAACCCCTTCGGGCTGACGGTCTGCTCGGGCACCGGTCGCCCGGCGACCCAGGCGCGTCCCGCCGACGAGACCAAGGAGCCCCAGGAGCAGGGGATGGGGCTGCTGTTGACGCTGCCTCAGGGGCTGGACTGGCGGATGCAGCCGTTCTCGCACGTCGGCGGTCCCGGCTCGCGCCCGCGGCAGCTCCCGCCGATGCGTCACCACGCGGCCTGACGGCGCGCAGGGCCGGCTGGACGGAGCGGCCCCACGATCAAACGGCACGCGGAAGGGGGCCGGGCCAACGGCCCGACCCCCTTTACTCTTCCGCCCCTTCGTACGTCCGCTCTTGGGGACGTCTTCGTACGTCTGGTTGCGTCGACGGGCCCCGCGCCGGGCCGCCGGGTCAGCGGGACTCGGGTCCCAGCAGCTGACGGGCGATCACCATCCGCTGGATCTGGTTGGTGCCCTCCACGATCTGGAGCACCTTGGCCTCGCGCAGATAGCGCTCCGCGGGGAAGTCCGCGGTGTAGCCGTAGCCGCCGAGCACCTGCACCGCGTCCGTCGTGACGCTCATCGCCGCGTCCGTGCAGAACAGCTTGGCCATCGCGGCCTGTCGGGAGAAGGGCCGACCGGCGTCCCGCAGCCGGGCCGCGGTCAGGTACAGCGCCCGACCCGCCTCCACCTTGGTGGCCATGTCGGCGAGCAGGAACCGCAGTCCCTGGAAGTCCGCGATGGGCCGGCCGAACTGCTGCCGCCCCGCGGCGTAGCGCAGCGCCTCGTCCAGCGCCGCCTGGGCGACGCCGACCGCGCAGGCGGCGATGCCGAGCCGGCCCGTGTCCAGCGCCGCGAGCGCGATCCCGAAGCCCTGCCCCTCGTCGCCGATGCGCCGGCCGTCGGACACCCGTACGCCGTCGAGGTGGATCTGGGCGGTGGGCGAGCCCTTCATGCCCATCTTCTTCTCCGGCGCGGCGGGGACCAGGCCCTCGGCGTCGCCGGGGACGAGGAAGGCGGTGATGCCCCGGGGCCCGTCCTGGCCGGTGCGGGCGAAGACGGTGTAGAAGTCGGCGACGCCGCCGTGGGTGATCCACGCCTTGGTGCCGGTCAGCACCCAGTCGTCGCCGTCGCGCACGGCGCGGGTGCGCAGGGACGCCGCGTCGGAGCCGGAGGAGGGCTCGGAGAGGCAGTACGCGCCGAGGAGCCCGCCGCCGAGCATCGCGGGCAGGTGCTCGGCCCGCTGCTCCTTCGTGCCGTAGCCGGCCAGGGCGTGGCAGGACAGCGAGTGGACGCTGACCCCGAGGCCCACGGTCAGCCGGGCGCCGGCGAGTTCCTCCAGGACCTGGAGGTACACCTCGTACGGCTGGTCGCCACCGCCGTACTCGCCCGCGTAGGGCAGTCCGAGCAGCCCGGATCCGGACAGCAGGGCGAAGGTGTCCCGGGGGAAGCGGCCGGCTTCCTCCTCCTCGGCGGCCCGGGGGGCGATCTCCCGCTGGGCGATGTCTCGCACCAGGGCGATCAGGTCCCTGGCCTCCTCGGTCGGCAGCTCTCGTTCCACCGGCTGCGGGGCGCGGTCGGGCATTGCGGCACTCTCCTCCCTTTCGGGCGATGCGGGTCGCGCGCCCCATGGGTGGGTGCACGCGGCACCGGTTTTTCTGCCACGCCGATGCTGCCCCTCCGGATCGCGAAACGGCTGCACGGCTGTGTCGGCGCGTCGAGTATGCCCGATCTTCGTACCCGCGTCACCAGGGGAAAGAGTCGTCCCGATGGCCCGATTGCACCCCGCGGCCCCGTGGCCCGACTGCCGCCCCTGCCGCCCCTGCCGTCCCTCAGTGGATGCCGAACGCCGCCAGCGCCTTGCGCTGGGCCGGCGTGGGGCGCTCGGGCCAGAAGAGGTAGCAGATGCCACCGGTGCCGGACACCACCCGACCGCTGGCGTTGTACCGCTTGGTCCGCAGCCAGATGTTCTCCCACTCGCGGCGGCGGTAGACGCGGCGCACGGCCTCGTTGTCGTCGGACGCGGGGTCGTTGGCGATCACGTCCCCGTCCGGGGTGAACCCTATGACCGTCATCAGATGGCCGGCCGTGCCGTAGCCCGCGCCCGTCAGCTCCTCCTTGCGGAAGGACTGCGAGGTGATCGCCGGGATGCCCACCCGGATCAGGCGCTCCAGGTCCGTGAGCGAGGCGAGCCGGGTGACCACGGCGTTCATGCCGGGGTAGGTGGCGGCGTAGGCCGCGTTGAAGGACCAGTTCCCGCAGCCCCGGTACTGGTAGTCGTAGGTCTGGCGGGCCGCGTGGCACACCTGGGGGTCGTCGAAGTCCGGGTTCACCCAGGCCAGGTCGTCGGCGGTGGGCTTGCGTCCCCAGTACTCGACGATCATCTGCGAGGAGGTCGGGCTGCACCACGCCTCGCCGCCGTTGTCGTACTCCGGGTACCGGCCGATGTGGATGTTCTGCGAGTAGCGCGGCACGGCCAACTCGCGCGCCGGGCCCGGCTCGGACGCCGGCACGGTGAAGCGGTCCGGCACGTCCGACGCCATCGCGCCCAGCCGCCACACCGTGGGCGTGGGGCGGGTGCCGGGCCGGCGGTACAGCGTCAGACGCAGTCGGTACGCGGCCAGGCGCAGCCCGCTCGCCGCGTCGTCCACGGAGAAGGTGTCGGTCCAGATGCTCGACCTGCCGTCGGTCTGGCCGTCGACCGAGGTGCGGCGGACGTCGCCGTCGCCGGCCGCCCAGCGGCCCATGACGTACCAGGGCGTGCGGGTGCCGTCGGAGTAGGTGCCGCCGAGTTCGACCTGGATCCAGGTGCCGGCGGGGGTGTGTGCGTTCCACGAGGTCACCACCTCGGTCGCCGGCACCGCGGAGCGGTGCTCCGGCGAGGTCCAGGTGGCGTACTCGTAGCGCTCGGTCCGTCCGGTGTGCGGATCGGTGTGGTCCACCACGCCCACGGCGCGGTCGACCACCACCCCGGGGCGCTGCCCCGGCGCGGCGCGGGTGCCCTCGGCGGTGCCGCAGCGCCAGTCGGTGTACGAGGTCCAGAAGCGGTTGTCAACGGTCCAGGTGGTCAGGGTGGTCCTCACGGGCGCATCGGGAGCGTCGGGCGAATCGGGCGCGGCGACCGCCGGGAGGGCGGTGGAGGTGGACAGCGCCCCGGCTCCGGCCGCCGCGGCGATCGCCGCACCCAGCACGGACCTGCGCGTAGTGGCTCTGGCCATGGAACCCCCAAGTCGAGTGCGCCCAGCGGATGGCGCGGGCTGCCGCGCCGGAGGCCACTATCACCCCTGCTCGCCGTTTCGGCCAGCGCCCGGGGCCTGCGTCGTACGACCAATATTGGTCTGGTCCACTGGCGCCCGCGCTGCCTTCCGTACCTGGTCCGGCGGCGGGACGCGCACCCACGGGCGGCTGTGCGCCGGCCCCCGTAGGGTGGTGGTGTGGACGATGTGGAACGGCTGGCCGGGTCGCTGTACGCGGGACCGCCCTCCTGCGGGCCGGTGCGGCTGGTCGCGGTCGACGGGCACGCGGGCTCGGGCAAGAGCACCTTCGCCGCCCGACTCGCCACCGTGCTCGGCGGCGAGGTGCCGGTGCTGCACCTCGACGACCTCGCCAGCCACGAGGCGTACTTCGACTGGACCGGCCGGGTGCTCGACCAGGTCGTCGATCCGCTGTCGCGGGGCATCACCGCGCACTACGAACCGTACGACTGGGTGGCGCGGCACTTCGCACCCGCCCGGGAACTGCCGGCCGCCCCGGTGGTGCTGATCGAGGGCGTGGGAGCGGGCCGCGCCGCGCTGCGCCCGCACCTGGCCCGGCTGTTGTGGATGGAGCGCTCCCCCGAGGACTCCTGGCTCCGGGGCCGGCAACGGGACGGAATCGGCCTTTCGGCCTTCTGGGACAGCTGGACCGTGGCCGAGACCCAACACTTCCTGGCCGATCCTTCGCGCTCGTTCGCGGATGCACTGGTTCAGGAGTGCCCCGAGGGATACGAGGTGCACCCGGGGCCCATGGCGACCGCATGAGCGCATCGGATCATCACATAGAGTGACGCCCCTTGCCGGCCAGTACCACGCGTCGGGAATCCGCCCCATCAGTGCCTGAACTCCGCTTGACCCGGGGGGTGTCCAGGTCTTACGTTCTCAATGTGCGGCTTTTCGAAGCTGCCGCAGACGCGAAGCCCCCGGTTGTTCCCCCGTGATCGGGGGCTTCGTTCTGCCTCCGTCGCGCCGCCGCCGGCCGCCACTCCTAACCCTCGGTCACCGTCGCCGGATCACTCCCCGGTGGCCTTAAACCAGGCGTCCCCCCGCAGGTACGATGCCCTTCGGTGGGGCCTCGGCCGGGCCAATTCCCGTCCGCGACAAGGTGGTTTACGTCGGTGTACTTGTGGGGGACCTGATGGACATCGGCACGCAGGGCGGCACCGCCCCGGCCGACCTCGCCTGGGTGCGCGGCGTCGACGCGTACACCATGGGGGCCTATCCGCAGGCCGAGGAGGAGTTCCGCACCGCCGTACGGCTCGACCCCGGGATGGCCGACGGCTGGCTCGGGCTCCACGCCCTGCGGGTGGACACCGCGAACGCCCTGCTGCGCATGTTCCGGGCCCGCGACCGCTTCGGCGAGCAGCGCCACCGCCACCGCCGCACCCTGAACTCCTGGTACTGGCTCGGCTGGTGGGTCCAACCGGTCCTGGAGACCCCGCGGGACCTGCTGCTCGCCCACGCCTCCCACTGGCTCGACGGCCGCCACGTCCCGGAGCTGGACCGGGCGCTCGCCGGACTGCCGCCGATCGACACCGATCCGCAGGTCCGCTTTCTGCACGCCTGCCGCGCGTACCTCGTCAAGGACTGGGAACAACTCGTCCGCCACACCGAACAGTTGGTCCACGATCCGCTGCTGGGGATCGAGGCCGGGCTCTTCGCCGGGATGGCGCGGGTGCGGCTGGAGATGTACGGGCAGGCGGAGCCGCTGCTGGCGACCGCCCTGATGCGGTGCCGCAGCGAACAGCCGCAGCGCAAGGAGTTGCGCTACTGGCTGGCCCGCGCCCACGAGGGCACCGGCCGGACCGCGGCGGCCCTGCCGCTGTACCGCGCGGTGCACCGTATCGACCCGGCGTTCATGGACACCGCGGCCCGGCTCGCCGCGATCGCGGAGTTCGACGGCCTGGACGGAGTGGACGCCGCCGCCGGCTACGACGCGGCGGGCCTCGCGGTCAGCCTCGCCGGATACGGGCAGGAGGCGACGGAGGTCGAGGCGGAGGGGCCGACGGCGACCGACCTGCGGCCCGGCGGCGAGCCGGCGTCCCCGCTCGATCCGACCGCCCCGTCCGACGTGTCGGCCCAGCCGCCCGGTGGCTCCCCCGGTGCGCCCGAGGCGATCCGGCGCCGCGAGTCCGCTTCGACCGCGCCCGCTCCGCCGCTCTTCCCCGCCGGCCCCACCGATCCGGTGCTGCTCGCCCAGGCGCTGGCCGAGCTGGAGCGCATGGTCGGGATGGAGCCGGTCAAGCGCCAGGTCAAGGCGTTGTCGGCGCAGTTGGAGATGGCGCGGCTACGGGCCAGCCAGGGCCTGCCCGTACAGCCCCCGAAGCGCCACTTCGTCTTCTCCGGCCCCTCCGGCACGGGCAAGACCACCGTCGCCCGGATACTCGGCCGGGTCTTCTACGCGCTGGGGCTGCTCGGCGGCGACCACCTGGTGGAGGCACAACGCGCCGACCTGGTGGGCGAGTTCCTCGGGCAGACGGCGGTGAAGGCCAACGACCTGATCAACTCGGCGCTCGGCGGCGTCCTCTTCGTCGACGAGGCGTACAGCCTGTCCAACACCGGTTACGCCAAGGGCGACGCCTACGGCGACGAGGCGCTCCAGGTCCTCCTCAAACGGGCCGAGGACAGTCGGGACCACCTGGTGGTGATCCTCGCCGGATATCCCGAGGGGATGGATCGGCTCCTGACCGCCAACCCCGGGCTGACCTCCCGCTTCGCCACCCGGGTCGACTTCCCCTCCTACCGTCCGCTGGAGCTGACCGCGATCGGCGAGGTGCTGGCCGCGGAGAACGGCGACAGCTGGGACGAGGAGTCCGTCGAGGAGCTGCGCTCCATCTGCGGCCACGTGGTCGACCAGCGCTGGATCGACGAGCTGGGCAACGGCCGCTTCCTGCGCACGCTGTACGAGAAGAGCTGCGCCTACCGGGATCTGCGGCTCTCCGGCTATCCGGGCACGCCGACCCGGGAGGATCTGTCGACCCTGCGGCTGCCCGATCTGATGCAGGCGTACGGCGAGGTCCTGTCGGGCCGCGGCCCCTTGGAACGCGGCCCGCAGGACCCGCCGTCGTCCTGACGGCCGGTCCGGCAGGTCAGCAGGTCAGGCGGTGCCGGGAGTGCTCCGGGCCTCGGCGAGGGCGCGCAGCGCACGGGCGTCCGCGACGGCCTTGCTCTGGGCGATGCCCGGCTGGATGCCGAGCGCGGGCAGGCTGGTGCCGTCGCTGAGGTCGAGATAGACCCAGGGGTCGCCGGGGCGGAGGTTCACCCGCAGGATCTCGGCCCACGCCAGCCGTCGCACCCGCGTGATGTTGACGACCGTGACGCCGTCCTCGTCCGCGACGACCTTGGGCCGGGCCAGCAGGTAGAGCACGAAGAGGAAGAGCCCCGCGGTGACGACGAAGCTGGCCCGCTCCCCCGCGCTGAGCCGGTCGAGGGTGAGCCCGACGGCGCTGATCACGGTGAACATGACCGTGCCGACGCACAGCAGCACGATGCGGGTGCGGCCGGGGCGGAAGGTGACGGGGAGCACGGGGGATCCGGGCTGGTGCGTGGACATGGTTCGCAGGGTCCTCAGAGCCGGCAGGCGTGGATGGCGGTGGTGAGGATGGCGCGGGCGCCCAGCTCGTACAGGTCGTCCATGACCCGCTGGGCCTCCTTGGCCTCGACCATCGAGCGGACGGCCACCCAGCCCTCGTGGTGCAGCGGGGAGATCGTGGGCGATTCGAGGCCGGGGGTGAGGGCGACGGCCTGTTCCAGGTGCTCGACCCGGCAGTCGTAGTCCATCATCACGTAGCTGCGGGCGACCAGGACGCCCTGGAGGCGGCGGAGGAACTGCTGCACCTTGGGGTCGTCGGACTCGGCGCCGGTGCGCCGGATGACGATCGCCTCGGAGGTCATGATCGGCTCGCCGACGATCTCCAGGCCGGCGTTGCGCAGCGAGGTCCCGGTCTCCACGACGTCCGCGATGACCTGGGCGACGCCCAGTTCGACCGCGGTCTCCACGGCCCCGTCGAGGTGGACGACGGAGGCGTCGATCCCCTGCTCGGCGAGGTGCTTGGCGACGACGCCCTCGTACGAGGTGGCGACGGTCATGCCGGTGAAGTCCTGGACGCCGCGCGCGGTGCCGGGCCGGGTGGCGTAGCGGAAGGTGGAGCGGGCGAAGCCGAGCTGGAGGATCTCCTCGGCGTTCGCACCGGAGTCCAGCAGCAGGTCACGGCCGGTGATGCCGATGTCGAGCCGGCCCGAGCTGACGTAGATCGCGATGTCGCGCGGGCGGAGGTAGAAGAACTCGACCTCGTTCTCGGGGTCCACGAGCACCAGCTCCTTGGACTCCTTGCGCTGTTGGTAGCCGGCCTCATGGAGCATCGCCGCCGCAGGCCCGGACAGTGAACCCTTGTTGGGGACGGCGATGCGCAACATGAGTGATCGGCTTCCTTCGTGTGATCTACGGATGCGTGCTGGGCGGATCGGGACGGGTCGTGCGTGGACGTGCGGTCGGACGGGAGGGTCGGTCGACGGGGCGGCTCAGAGGTGGGCGTAGACGTCGTCGAGGGAGATCCCGCGCGCCACCATCATCACCTGGACGTGGTAGAGCAGCTGCGAGATCTCTTCCGCGGCGGCTTCCTTGCTCTCGTACTCGGCGGCCATCCACACCTCGGCGGCCTCCTCCACGACCTTCTTGCCGATGGCGTGGACGCCCTTGTCGACCAGTTCGGCGGTGCGGGAGGTGGCGGGGTCGCCGGTCTCCGCCTTGAGCTGGAGCTCGGCGAAGAGTTCTTCGAAACTTTTGCGGGTCGTGTTCGCCATGATGGTCTCAGGGTACGGGGTCCGGGCGGCCCGCTCAGCGCCAGGGCTCGCTCACGGAGCGCAGCGTCGCCGCGGTGGCGACCGCGGCGGTCACCGCCTCGTGTCCCTTGTCCTCGCGCGACCCCTCGATGCCGGCCCGGTCCAGGGCCTGCTCCTCGGTGTCGCAGGTGAGCACTCCGAAGCCGATGGGGACGCCGGTGTCCACGGAGACCTGGGTCAGTCCCTGGGTGACGCCCTGGCAGACGTACTCGAAGTGCGGGGTGCCGCCGCGGATGACGACGCCGAGGGCGACGACGGCGTCGTAGCCGCGGCCGGCGAGGACCTTGGCGACCACGGGCAGCTCGAAGCTGCCGGGGACGCGCAACAGCGTCGGCTCGTCGATGCCGAGTTCCCGCAGGGCGCGCAGGGCGCCCTCGACGAGTCCGTCCATCACCTTTTCGTGCCACTGGGCGGCGACCACGGCGACGCGGAGGTCCCCGCAGTTTCGTACGGACAGTTCGGGTGCGCCCTTGCCGCTCACGCTTCTCCTCGGTGCAGATGTGGGTGGAGCTGAAATGGTGGGGGGGTGACGGGTGCTGCCGGTCCTACTGGGTGCTGCAGGTGGAGACCGCGCCGGGGTCGAGCCAGGGCAGGTCGTGCCCCATCCGATCGCGCTTGGTCCGCAGGTAGCGCAGGTTGTGCTCGCCCGCCTGGAGCGGCATCGGCTCGCGGCCGTGCACGGTCAGACCGTGCTCCTCCAGCGCACTGACCTTGTCGGGGTTGTTGGTCATCAGCCGCAGGCCGCGCACCCCGAGGTCGGCGAGGATCCGGGCGCCGGCCGCGTAGTCGCGGGCGTCGGCGGGCAGCCCCAGCTCCAGGTTGGCGTCCAGGGTGTCCCGGCCGCGCTCCTGGAGCTCGTACGCGCGCAGCTTGGACATCAGCCCGATGCCGCGGCCCTCGTGGCCGCGGAGGTACACCACCACACCCCGGCCGGCCTCGACGATGCGCCGCATGGACTCCTGGAGCTGGGGTCCGCAGTCGCAGCGCAGGGAGTGGAAGATGTCGCCGGTCAGGCACTCGGAGTGGACGCGCACCAGTACGTCGTCGCTGCCGTCGTCGCCGAGGTCGCCGTGGACGAGGGCGACGTGCTCGACGCCGTCGCGGGTGGAACGGTAGCCGTAGGCGGTGAACCGGCCGAAGGCGGTGGGCAGGTCGACCGCGGCCTCGCGCCGCACGGTGGGCTCCGAGGCGCGGCGGTAGGCGATCAGGTCCTCGATGGAGATGATCGTCAGCCCGTGCTTGCGGGCGAAGGGGATCAGCTCCGGCAGTCGCAGCATCACCCCGTCCTCGCCGGCGATCTCCACGATGGCGCCGGCGGGGCGCAGCCCGGCGAGCCGGGCGAGGTCGACCGCGGCCTCGGTGTGGCCGTTGCGGGTGAGCACTCCCCCGGGCTTGGCCCGCAGCGGGAAGACGTGGCCGGGGCGGACGAAGTCGGCCGGGCCCGCCGTGCCGTTCGCCAGCAGTTGCAGGGTGGTGGCGCGGTCGGCCGCGGAGATGCCGGTGGTCACGCCGTACCGGGGCGCGGCGTCGACGGAGACGGTGAAGGCGGTCTGCATGGACTCGGTGTTCCGCTCGACCATCTGCGGGAGGTCGAGCCGGTCGAGTTCGTCGCTCTCCATGGGGGCGCAGATCAGCCCGCGGCACTCGCTCATCATGAAGGCGACGATCTCGGGGGTGGCCTTCTCGGCCGCGATGACGAGGTCGCCCTCGTTCTCGCGGTCCTCGTCGTCGACGACGACCACGGGTCGGCCGGCGGCGATGTCGTGGATGGCCTGTTCGACGGGGTCGAGGGCGAAGTCCTCCACGTTGTCGGTGGAGTACCACGTGGGAGCCGTGGTCATGCCGGTGCTCCTTCCAGGGCGGGGGTGCGCGAGCGCAGCCACCAGTCGCGCAGGCCCCACAGGACGAGGGCGAAGTAGATCACGTAGACGAGGCCGGAGAAGGCCAGGCCGCTGTTGAAGGCGAGGGGCACGCCGACGAGGTCGACGAGGAGCCAGGCGAACCAGAACTCGACGAGTCCACGGGCCTGGGCGACCATCGCGACGAGGGTGCCGACGAAGATGTACGCGTCGGCCCAGGGGCTCCAGGACAGCGAGGGGTACAGGCTGAAGAGCCCGCCGACGGCGAGGGTGCCCACCAGCGCCCCGCCGGCGAGCAGTCCGCGCTCCTTCCAGGTGGCGAAGCGCACGGCGACGGAGCCGTCCTGCGCCCGGCGGTTGCCGCGGGTCCACTGCTGCCAGCCCCACAGGGCGAGCGCGATGACCAGGAGCTGCTTGCCGACGCCGCCGCTGAGCTGGGCGGAGGCGTACGCGGCGACGAGGACGGCGCCGGAGGCGAGCTGGGCGGGCCAGGTCCACACCGAGCGGCGCCAGCCGAGGGCGAGGGCGAACAGGCCGATGGAGCTGCCGATCATGTCGGACCACAGGATGTGCTGTCCGAAGGCGGTGAACGCCTCCGTGTTCAGCCAGGAGACGGCGCTCATCGAGCCGTCTCCCCGGCCGCGCGGGCGCCGAGCAGCCGCTCCACGTACTTGGCGATCACGTCGACCTCCAGGTTGACCGGGTCGCCGGGCTGCTTCACGCCGAGCGTGGTGAGGGCGAGGGTGGTGGGGATGAGGCTGACGGTGAACCGGTCGTCGCCCGCGTCCACGACCGTGAGGCTGACGCCGTCGACGGTGATGGAGCCCTTCTCGACGACGTAGCGGGCGAGCGGGGCGGGCAGCGCGATCTCCACGACCTCCCAGTGCTCGGAGGGGGTCCGGGCGGTGATGGTGCCGACGCCGTCGACGTGGCCCTGGACGATGTGTCCGCCCAGGCGTCCGCCGACGGCGGTCGGGCGCTCCAGGTTGACGCGCGCGCCGACGTCGAGCGCGCCGAGGCTGGAGCGCTTCAGGGTCTCGGCCATCACGTCGGCGGTGAACTCGCCGTCGGCCGTCTCGACGACCGTGAGGCAGACCCCGTTGACGGCGATGGAGTCGCCGTGCCGGGCGCCTTCGGTGACGAGCGGGCCGCGCAGGCGGAAGCGGGAGGCGTCGCCGAGGTCCTCGACTGCGGTGACCTCGCCCAGCTCTTCGACGATTCCGGTGAACACTTCAGCGCTCCTTGGGGGCGGTGGCGGGGACGGCGGTGATCCGCAGGTCCGGCCCGATGCGTACGGCCTCGGTCATGTCGAGCCGCAACGCTTCGGCGATCGTGCTGATTCCGGCGGGGCCGAGTGCGGCCGGGCCGGCGCCGAGGAGGACGGGGGCGAGGTAGCCGACGACCTTGTCGACCGCGCCGGCGGCGACGAACGCTCCGGCGAGGGTGGCGCCGCCCTCCAGGAGGACCGAGCGCACGCCCCTGGCGTGCAACTCGGCGAGCAGGGCGGGGACGGACAGGGCGGCGCCGGTGTGCGGGTCGGCGGGGAGCCTGACGACGTCGGCGCCGGGGATCTCGCTGGTGTCGGCGTCGGTGCCGACGGCGATCAGGGTGGGGGCCGCGTCGTCCAGGACACGGGCGTCCGGCCTGATCGTGGCGTGGGTGTCGAGGACGACCCGCAGCGGCTGGGTCGCGCCGTCGACGCCGCGGACCGCGAGGTGCGGGTCGTCGGCCTTGAGGGTGCCGGAGCCGACGACGACGGCGTCCGCCTCGGCGCGCAGCCGGTGGACGTCGGCCCGGGCCTCGGGGGAGGTGATCCAGCGGCTGGTGCGGTCGTCGGCGGCGGTGCGGCCGTCGAGCGTGGCGGCGTACTTCCACAGGACGTGCGGGCGGCCGGTGCGCACGGAGGTGAGCCAGGCGGTGTTGCCCGCCTCGGCTTCGGCGGCGAGCAGTCCGCCCTCGACCTGCACGCCGGCCGTGCGCAGGGTCGCTGCGCCGCCGGTGGCCCGCGGGTTCGGGTCGCCGACCGCGTACACCACCCGGTCGAGGCCGGCGTCGATCAGGGCGCGGGCGCAGGGGCCGGTGCGGCCGGTGTGGTTGCAGGGTTCGAGGGTGACGTACGCGGTGCCGCCGCGGGCTCGGTCACCGGCCGCGCGCAGGGCGTGGACCTCGGCGTGCGGGCCGCCGGCGCGCTGGTGGTACCCCTCGCCGACGACAGCGCCGGAGGCATCGGTGACGACGCACCCGACGACGGGGTTGGGGCTGGTCGCGCCGAGGCCGCGGGCGGCGAGCGCGACGGCTCGGCGCATGGCGTTGATGTCGGCGGTGGTGGCCACCGGGTCCTCCTGCCTCTTCGGGCACGGACTCCGGGGCGCGTCGATCGACGACAGGAACGGGTGGTGCACCGCGGCTGCGCCGGGCCGCGAAGGCGCCGACCGCCCGCGAAGGGGACGATCAGCGTCCGTACGGCCGACGTGCCGACAAGGGCCGCCCGCCGCGCACTGCCTCCCATCCGGACTTTCACCGTCGGTCCAGGAATTTCACCTGGTCAACCGACCGCTGGCGGCGGACGGGTCGCGGACTTTAACCGCCGGCTCGGAATTTCACCGACCCCGGAGTGCGCTACTGCTGATACGAACCCAGTGTGCCACGCGTGGCGATGAGCCAAACGGGTGACCTTCTGTGGGGTGACTCACAAGGGGGCGGGGATTCATTCCGGATCCAGGTCCGGGCGGCCGTTCAACTGAGCTTGTCCGCTGCCCTATTGACGCAATGGTCTAGTCCTTTTAGTCTCGGGCGCACTCCGCTCGCGCGCGGGGTGCGGACGCCCGGCGGTGGAGTCCCGGCCCTTGCCGCCGCCGGGCGTTCCCGTCGCGGCTCGGCCGCGGTGCGCGCGACGGCGCGACTCGCGGCGCCCAGCGGATACCGGGCCTCAGCCCAGCAGCCGGACCGGAGCGCCCGCCAGATGCGCCTCGATGTCCTCGACCGCCTCCCGGTAGTAGCCCTCGTAATTGCGCCGGGTCACGTACCCCAGGTGCGGCAGGGCGAGGAAGCCCGGGACCGTGCGCAACGGGTCGTCGGCCGGCAGCGGTTCCGTTTCGAAGACGTCCGCACCGGCGCCGGCGATCCAGCCCTCGCGCAGGGCCCGCAGCAGCGCCGTCTGGTCGACGATCGCGGCGCGGGAGGTGTTGACGAGCAGGGCGGTGGGCCGCATGCGGCGCAGTTCGGGCTCGCCGATCAGTCCGCGGGTGCGGTCGCTGAGCACCAGGTGCACGGAGACGACGTCGCTGCGCTCCAGCAGTTCCTCCTTGGAGGACGCGGCGACCACGCCCTGCGCGGCGGCGCGCTGGGGATCGAGGTGCTGGCTCCACGCCGTCACCTCCATGCCGAACGCGGCGCCGACCCGGGCCACCTGGGTGCCGATCTTGCCGAGTCCGAGCAGGCCGAGCCGCCGGCCGTGCAGATCGGTGCCGAGGGTCTGCTGCCAGGGGCCGCCGGAGCGCAGGGCCGCGTTCTCGACCGTGACGTGGCGGGCGAGGCCGAGGATCAGCGCCCACGTCAGTTCGGCGGGCGGTTCGGAGTTGCTGGCCGTGCCGCAGACCGTGATGGAGCGGGCGGCGGCTGCCACGAGGTCGAGGGAGGCGTTGCGCATGCCGGAGGTGATCAGCAACCGCAGCCGGGGCAGTCGATCGAGCAACTCGGCCGGGAACGGGGTGCGTTCGCGCATCACCACCACGATCTCGCACTCCCCCACCGCCCGGACGACCTCGTCGTGGGAGCCCAGGTGTTCGCCGATGAAGCGGATGTCGACGCGGTCGGCGATCCTCGACCAGTCGGCGAGCGAACGGGCGACCCCCTGGTAGTCGTCGAGTACGGCGCAGCGCAGCCTCGTCCTCACGTTCCCCGTACCGCTCATACGCCCCACGCTCCCCACGTCGTTCGATGGGCGGGAGCGTACCCCGGCGCGTGGTGCGGCCGTCTGCGCAACGGGGTGGCGTTGCCGGGCAACGGCAGGCGCGCGACGCACGTCCCGTCGGCCGCCGTCCGCCCGTGACCTGGGCGAACGGGCCGCACTGCGAGGCGGCGCCCGCCGCTCCGCGATTGCCAACGTTGCCGGTTCATCCATCCGCGGGCGCAACGCGCCCCCGGCACTCCATGCTGGGCTCGCCCTTCCGCGACCGTCGGGAGGACGTGGCGTCCCCACCGGTGTCCGGTCGGGCGAGACAAGGGAGGGACGCGATGGAACGACCGCTTCTGTCGCCCAGGTCCGCTCTGGTGCTGTTACTGGCCGTCCTCGCGGGCGTGGGGGCCGGGGTGCTCGCCGCGCTCGCGGGCGAGGGCACCGCACGCAGCGTGCTGTGCGGACTGGCCGCGGCCGGGGTCGCGGTGCCGTTCTTCAACGGGCTGGTGGCCCCCGAGGCGCCCGCACCGGCCCCGCCGGTGCACCCTTCGGGCCGGCCGGAGGGCGGTGAGGGGCATGGCTGAGCTGCGTCCGCTCGCCCCCGACCTGAGCAAGGAGTCCCGGGAACTGGCAATGGCCCTGCGCCGGCTGTTCCTGGGGCTGGAGGTGTCGGTGCGGCGGTACGCGGTACGGCGCGTCCGGGACGCCGGGACCTTCTCGCGCTACCTCAGCGGCACCCGCGTACCGCCGTGGGAGGTGGTGATGGACCTGTTCACCGATCTCGCGGAGCACCTGGGCGTCGCGGCCACCCCCGACGCCATCGAGCTGGTGCGGACGCTGCACCGCGCCGCGGTGGCGACCGCCGGTTCGCCCCGGCACGCCGTGGAGGTGCTGGAGCGGCAGTTGGCCGACGCCGACCGGGTCTCGCGGCGGCAGGCCGTGCGCGGTGACGTGCTCGGTGAGGCGCTGCTCGACCGGCAGCACCGGATCGCGGACCTGGAGGTGCGGCTGCGGCAGCTGGAGGCCGAGTGGAGCGTCGAGCGGGAGCGGGCCGACCGGTTGGCCGCCGCGGCTCCCGAGGCGTCGGACCTGCTGCGGGAGCGCGACGAACTCCGCGGCGAGGTGGGCCGGCTCAGCGAGGAACTGGCGGCGACCCGGCTCCAGCGCGACCGGGCGGAGGAGCGCTGCGGGCTCCTGGAGCGTCAACTGGAGGCGGTCGAGGGCGTGGCGGCGACCACCGCGGGGCCGGCGGCAGCGGTGGGACCCGCCGGGCCGGCACCAGGCGTCGAGGGCCTGCCGACGCTGACGCCGCCGTACGCCGGTCCGCTGCCCGAGGACCGCACCCTGCCGAAGGTGCTGGTGGTGGACGACCAGCCGGACAACCTCCTGGCCATGACGGCGGTGCTGTCGACGCTCGACCAGGAGCTGGTGGCGGTGTCGTCGGGGCGCGAGGCGCTGAAGGCGCTGCTCGACCACGACGACTTCGCGGTGATCATCCTGGATGTGCAGATGCCGCTGATGGACGGGTACGAGACCGCGGCGCACATCAAGCGGCGCAGCCGGAACTCCAACGTGCCGATCATCTTCCTCACCGCGATGGGCGCCGACCCCGAGCACTCGGCCCGCGGCTACGCGGCGGGCGCGGTGGACTACATCGGCAAGCCCTTCGACCCCTGGGTGCTGCGAGCGAAGGTGGCCGTCTTCACCGGCATCTACCTGGAGCGACGCGCGGCGGCCCGCGTGAGGCACTGACCGGCCCCGTGTAGTCCCGTCCGGATGGCCTGGGCCCGGCGCCCTCAAAAACGCCTGCCTTAGGGCGTGTCTTATGGATCAGGCTGGGTGAGTGAGCGGGGTCTGGTGCCATGGATCGCAAGGCGGAGGATGGGGGTACTCCCCCACGGCTACGCGTGGGGGCGCCCCCACCCGGGCCGCCAGGCCCCGGGGGAGAATCGACACGGAGTGTCGGTGACCGACGAGAACGCGGCGTGGGGGTACCTCCCGGGCCGAAGGCCCAGGGGGAGCGGTGCCAGGGCACGCGAGCCCAGCAAGATCCATAAGACACGCCCCAGCCGCAGACAAAGGACGGGGGCAGCACATCAGGGACGCGGGGAACTGCGCGACAAGTCCACCACCGGGCCGCGGAGACCAACGCTCCCGCACGGTGACGGCGGCTACGTCCAGAGGCACAGGGGTACCAAGGGGCCAGACGGGCGCGGGCGCGGCCTATGCGCCCGGGGCGAAGACTTCCTCCTGCGCCCGGTCCCGCGCGGTCAGCAGCGCGCCGAGGACGATCGCCGAGCCGCCGAGCTGACCGGGGCGCACCTCGGTGGAGAGCGGGTTGAGGCCGACCAGCCGGGCGGCCACCCGGGACGCCAGTTCCGCGCCGCCCGCCAGCCCGGTCTCCCCGCCCAGGACCACGCAGCCGGGGTCCAGCACGGAGACCACCGCGGCGGCGCCGACGGAGATCCGGTCGGCGAGGGCGTCGAGGAAGCCGTCCTCGCCCGCGGCCACCGCCTCGGCGACCACGGCCGCCGCCGCGGGTGCCGGCGCCTCGCCGACCTTCAGCCCGTGCTCCTCGGCGAGGGCGCAGATCGCGGCCGATCCGGCGAGGGAGTGGAAGCCGCCGGCGCAGTCGGCGGTGGACGGCAGCCCGCCGGTCCCCGGCACGGGCAGGAACCCGATCTCGCCCGCGCCGCCCGAAGCCCCCCGGCGCAGTCGACCGTCGAGGAAGAGGCCGGCGCCCACGCCGACGCCGAACCAGAGGAAGGCGAAGGTGTCGCGGTCGCGGGCGGCGCCGGCCCGCTGCTCGGCCACCGCGGCGAGGTTGGTCTCGTTCTCCAGCACGATCCGTGCGGACAGCCGGTCCTGGAGGGCGGCGACCAGACTGCCGTGCCAGCCGGACAGGCCCGAGTTCCGCAGCTCGCCGGTGACGGGGTCGATCAGCCCGGGCGCACCGATGGCCACGGTGTGCAGCCGGGACGCGCCCGCGTCGGCCGCGGTGCGCTCCAGCAGGGCGACCGCGGCGGCGACCGCGGGTCCGGTGGCGGTGCCGGCGTCGATCGGCAGGGACGCTTCGGCGAGCGTGCGGCCGAGCAGGTCGGCGACGACGAGGGAGACGCCCTGGGTGCGCACGTCGAGCGCGGCGAGGTGGGCCCGGTCGGCGACGATCCCGTACACCCGCGCATTGGGCCCGCGCCGCTGTGCGCCCGCCTCGCCGACGACGCCGATCAGCCCGGACGTCTGGAGCCGCTCGACGAGGTCCGCGATGGTGGGTCGGGAGAGCCCGGTCAGGGACTTCAACTGCCCTGCCGTCAGCGGACCTTCGTCCTGGAGGAGGCGGAGGGCGAGGCGGTCGTTGATGACCCGGGCGGTGCTCGGGGATGCGGCCATGTCGGAATCCTTCCAGATCGATTCCCCCCGGCCAGACGAGGGGCGCTGCGGAGCGCGGACGAAAAACGACTGGCACACGAGCTAACTATCAGGCAAGGTTCCTGATAGTTTACGCCAGGCAGGCAGCCACCAACTGGGAGGGGCAGGGCATGGGGGACGTGAAGGTCGAAGGCCCACAGAGGCTGAGGCGGGCGCGGTTCGCGCTCGCCGCGGTCTTCTGCGTGCACGGCTCGGTGACCGGCAGCTTCGCCACCCGGATCCCCTGGATCCAGGACCACGCCGACATCAGCGCGGGCCAACTCGGCCTGGCGCTCGCCTTCCCCGCGGTGGGCGCCTCGCTCGCGATGCCGCTGGCGGGCGCGGTCAGTCACCGCCTCGGCGCCCGCACCGCACTGCGCCTCACGCTCGCCCTGTGGACGCTCGCGCTGACGCTGCCTTCCCTCGCGCCCAATCTGCTGGGCCTGTGCGCCGCGCTCTTCGTGTACGGCGCGACCTCGGGCATGTCGGACGTGGTGATGAACGCGCTCGGCGTCGAGTTGGAGAACCGCCTCGACCGTTCGATCATGTCGGGGCTGCACGGGATGTGGAGCGCCGGCGCGCTCGTCGGCTCGGCCGGCGGCACCCTCGCCGCGCACCTCGACACCGACGCCCGGGTGCACCATGCGCTCGCCGCCGCCGTGCTCACCGTACTCGGCCTCCTGGCCTGCCAGTTCGTACTCGACCAGCACAGCGCCCCCGACGAGGAGCCGCCGCCGCGGTTCGCCCTGCCGCCCAAGTCGGCGGTGGTGATCGGCGCCATCGGGTTCTGCGCGGTCTTCGCCGAGGGCGCGAGCCTGGACTGGTCCGCGGTCTATCTGCGCGACGTGCTGGACACCTCGCCCGGCCTGGCCGCCGCTTCCACCACCGCGTTCGCCCTGACCATGGCCGCGGCGCGACTGGCGGGCGACCGCGTCGTGGACCGCTTCGGACCGGTGCGCACGGTCCGTACGGGCGGGGTCCTCGCCACGCTCGGCGGACTGCTCGTGGTGAGCGCCCCGCACCCGGCGGTGGCCCTGACCGGGTTCGGCTTCCTGGGCCTCGGCGTCGCCGTCGTCGTCCCGCTCGCCTTCGCGGCGGCCGGGCGCAGCGGCCCGCGCCCCAGCCAGGCGATCGCGGGCGTCGCCACCATCACGTACACCTCGGGGCTGATCGCACCGTCCGCCATCGGTGCGGTCGCCGACGCGACGAGCCTGGTCGTCTCCTTCGGGCTGGTCACGGCCCTGGCGATGGGGCTGGTGCTGGGTGCAGGGGTGCTGCGCTCGGCCGGGCGGACGAGTACGGGGCCGGCGTCGGCGGATCCCGCCGCCCCCGCCGACCGCACCATCGCCGAGCGCAGCCCCTGACCGGTGGGCGCTGCTCGCGGCGCCCACCCCACAGTCGGCCCCGGGCGGACCCACTGCCACCCCGTCCGCCCGGGGCCCCTCTCCACGTCCGCCGGTGACGCACTGGCGGACGTACCGCCGGCCAGCCGGCGATCGAGTCGACTTGCTCGACGGCCAGCTCCGGGTGACACGTCCCGTGGGCGCACTTCACGAACCGAACCCGCGCGGGAACTTTGGCTGAAACATGCCACTACGATTGCGCCGGCGCCGAGCCGACGTCGTACGACGTCGGCACCGCACCGCAGCAGACGACCGCGAAGACGTGAAGAAGTGGAGCCGCCCGTGAACCTCGGCGTGCGCTGGACCCTGCACGGCGACGGGCGGACCCCCGCTCCGGGCGCCGTCGTACGCCCCGACGAACGGCTCTCGTGGCCACGCACCGCGGGCCTGGGCGCCCAACACGTGGTGGCGATGTTCGGGGCGTCCTTCGTGGCCCCGGTCCTCATGGGCCTGGACCCGAACCTCGCGATCATGATGTCCGGCGTCGCGACGATGATCTTCCTGTTGGCCACCCGCGGGCGGGTGCCCAGCTACCTCGGCTGTTCGCTCTCCTTCGTCGGCGTCGCCGCCGCGATCCGGGCGAGCGGTGGCGACAGCGCCACCGTCACCGGCGCGGTCTTCGTCGTCGGCGTGGCCCTCTTCTTGTCCGGCCTCGCGGTGCAGCGCTTCGGCGCGCGGATCATCCACGCGGCGATGCCGCCGATCGTCACCGGCGCCGTCGTGATGCTGATCGGCTTCAACCTCGCACCG
Organism: Streptomyces sp. NPDC048057; assembly: GCF_040653095.1. Classification (NCBI taxonomy): domain Bacteria; kingdom Bacillati; phylum Actinomycetota; class Actinomycetes; order Kitasatosporales; family Streptomycetaceae; genus Streptomyces; species Streptomyces sp. NPDC048057. The sequence continues at coordinate 93,591 of NZ_JBEZNF010000023.1, read as the reverse complement.
GTCACCGCCAGCACGTACTGGCCCCAGGACCAGTGGACCGCCCTGCTGGTGATGCTGTTCACCGGGCTCGCGGTGGTGTGTCTGCGCGGCTTCTTCTCCCGGATCGCGATCTTCCTCGGTCTGCTCTTCGGCTATCTGCTCTCCTGGGTCCTCGACCGGGTCTTCGGCAAGATCAACTCCCCGGTCGGCGGCGAGGTGGTCGACCACTGGCGGCTGGACCTCTCCGGCGTCGGCCAGGCGGAGTGGATCGGCCTGCCGTCCTTCCACGCCCCCGCCTTCGAGTGGTCGGCGATCCTGGTCGCCCTGCCGGTGGTCATCGCACTGATCGCGGAGAACGCCGGGCACGTCAAGGCCGTGGGCGAGATGACCGGGGACCGCCTCGACGACAAGCTGGGCACGGCCATCGCCGCGGACGGCGCCGCGTCCATGCTCTCCACCGCCGTGGGCGGCCCGCCGAACACCACGTACTCCGAGAACATCGGCGTCATGGCGGCCACCCGGGTCTATTCGACCGCCGCCTACTGGGCCGCGGCCGTCTTCGCGCTGCTCTTCGGCCTCTGCCCCAAGTTCGGTGCGGTCGTGGCCGCGATCCCCGGCGGGGTGCTCGGCGGCATCACCGTCATCCTGTACGGAATGATCGGCCTGCTCGGCGCGCAGATCTGGATCAACGCCAAGGTGGACCTGCGCAATCCGCTGAACCTGGTCCCCGCGGCGGCGGGCATCATCATCGGCGTCGGCGGCGTCAGCCTGAAGATCACCGACGACTTCGAGCTCGGCGGGATCGCGCTCGGCACCATCGTCGTCATCACCGGCTACCACGTGCTGCGGGCCTTCGCCCCGGCGCACCTGAAGTCCGAGGAGCCCTTGTTGGACGCGGGCACCTCCAGCTACGACGAGAACGGGACGGGCGACGCCAACGGCAAGGACGCCCGCGCCTAGGGTTTTTGCGCCCTTTGCGGGCCGTCTGTGGCTTATCGCGTATTTGCCCGCGCCCCTGAAAGCCCGTCCGTGCCCCGCAGACGAGATGTAAGGGCAGCACATCAGGGGCAGGAACCGCGCGCACAGCCCCCAACCGGGCCGCAGACGTCATCACCGCGCCCGCCGGGCCGACCGGAGGGTCGCGCCGGGTACGGCATGGGCGGTGCCCGGCGGGAGCGTAGGCCATTCCGGGGAACTCCCAGGAGGCGGGCCCCCGATCGGGTCCGCGGCCTGGGACGCTGCCCGAATGATCCGGATGCAACGGTCCACCGCACCCGACGTGGCGGACGTGGCCGCCGAGATGCGCGACCTCGGCGCCCGCTGGCCCGCCGCCGACGGCGTCGCCGTCTTCAACCGCGTCTATCTGGCGGTGACCGAGGAGATCGGTCGCCGGGTGGACGCGGGCGAGTTCCCCGACCGTCGCGCCGCGGTCACTCTCGACGTGCTCTTCGCCCGGCACTATCTGACGGCCGTGCGGCTGGCGGAGTCGGGCGGTCGGCCGCCCGACTGCTGGCGTCCGCTGTTCCACCACCGTCGCCACCCGGGGGTGCGGCAGGTGCAGTTCGCGCTCGCCGGGATCAACGCCCACATCGGGCACGACCTGGCGCTCGCCGTCGTCGACGCCTGCCACGCCCTCGACTGTGCGCCGCCGGAGCTGGAGAACGAGTTCGACCAGGTCGGGGACGTGCTCACCCTGCTGGAGGAGCGGATCCGCGAGGACCTGATGCCGGGGCCCGACCTCCTGGAGGTCGCCGATCCGCTGACCCATCTGATCAGCGCCTGGAGCCTGGACCGGGCCCGTGACGCGGCCTGGTCGGCGGCCCGGCTGCTGTGGGGCGTACGGGAACTCCCGGGACTGGCAGAGGAGTTCACCGAACGGCTGGACACGGGCGTCGGGCTCGTCGGGCGCTGTCTGCTCACGCCCTGGCCCGTCGCCGCTCCTCAGTGAACCGCGCGCTCAGGCGTTCGTGCCCGCGTCGACGGTGAGGGCGGTGCCCGTGACGAGCCGGCCGCCGGGCCCCGCCAAGTACGCCACGGCCTCGGCCACGTCGTCCGCGGACAGATAGCTCCCGAGCGCCGCGTGCCGGCGCGACTCGTCGGCGCTCGGGCCCTCGGCCGGGTTCATGTCGGTGTCCGTGGGTCCGGGCTGCACCACGTTGACCGTGATGCCGCGCGGTCCGAGGTCCCGGGCGAGCGCACGGGTCAGCCCGGTGAGCGCCGACTTCGTCATCGTGTAGAGCACGGTGCCGGTGATGGGCACGTAGTCCGCCAGGTTGGTGCCCGTGTTGATGATCCGGCCGCCCCGCGGCAGGTGTTCCAGCGCCGCCTGGATGGCGACGAAGGGCGCCTTGACGTGGATCGCCAGGGCGCGCTCCAACTCCTGTGCGGTGACGTCCTCGACGGGCCCGTACGGGAAGATGCCCGCGTTGTTGACGAGGACGTCGAGCCGGCCGAGCTCCGCCACCGTGCGCGCCACGGACGCGGTGACCGCCTCCGCCCGCGCCGCGTCCGCCTCGATGGCCACCGCCCGCCGCCCCAGCGCCTCGACCTCGGCCACCAGCGCCTTCGCCTTCACCTCGCTCGACGCCGAGACGTACGTGAACGCCACGTCCGCGCCGTCGCGCGCCAGCCTGCGCACGATCGCCGCCCCGATCCCCCTGCTGCCGCCCGTCACCAGAGCGACCCGGCCCGCCAGTGCACTCATCTCGCGCCCCCAATTCCGTATCGATTGACACAGAAATATGAGCACGGACGTTCGAGCACGTCAAGGTATATTTTTACCGAGCGACACAGAAATGGCCGGACCGGCAGCCGGCCGAGGGTGAGGAGGCACGCCATGGCGGGACGGGGACGCCCGAGGAGCTTCGACCGGTCGGTCGCCCTCGGCCGGGCGATGGAGACCTTCTGGCGGCGCGGCTACGAGGCGACCTCGATGAGCGACCTCACCGCCGCCATGGGGATCAACTCCCCCAGCCTCTATGCCGCCTTCGGCTCGAAGGAGAAGCTGTTCCGGGAGGCCGTGGAGCTGTACGCCGCCACCGAGGGCGCCCCCATCACCCGGGCGCTGGCCGAGGAGCCCACCGCGTACGACGCGGTCGCGGCCGTGCTGTACGTCAACGCCCGCGCGTACACCGACCGCGAGCGGCCCACCGGCTGCATGATCGTGCTGGCCGCCACGAACACCGGCGACGACGTCGCGCGCGACTACCTCGCCGGCTGGCGCAGGTCGGGGGTGGAGCAGCTCAGGGAGCGGCTGGACCGGGGCGTGCGGGAGGGGGAGCTGCCGCCGGACGCCGACACCGCGGGCATCGCCGAGTTCTACACCGCCGTGCTCCAGGGGATGTCCGTGCAGGCCCGCGACGGGGCCCGGCGCGAGGACGTGGAGCGCATCGCGCAGCGCGCCCTCGCGGCCTGGGAGGCGGTCACCGGCGCCGGGCTTCAGTCCTCCGGCAGCTCCACCGGCGCGATGTCGTCGTAGACGTCGCCCGGCCCCGGGTTCGCCGCGTCGCTCGCGCCGCCGAGGTGGTGCATCACGCCCCACACGGCGTTCAGCGCGGTCTGCACGGCGCCCTCGGCCCAGCCCGCCGTCCAGGAGATGTCGTCGCCCGCGAGGAAGATGCCGCGCTTGTCCGCCGGCAGCCGGTCCTGCATGAAGTGGGTGAAGAGCCGGCGCTGGTAGCGGTAGTGGCCGGGCAGGTTCGCCTTGAACGCGCCCATGAAGTACGGCTCGTTCTCCCAGGACACCGTCACCGGGTTGCCGATGACGTGGCTGCGGATGTCGACGTTCGGATAGATCTCGCCGAGCGAGTTCAGCATGACCTCCATCCGCTCGTTCGCGGACAGCGGCAGCCACTTGAGGCTGTCGTCGCACCAGGTGTACGACAGGCAGATCACGGCGGGCCGGTCCGGTCCGTCGTCCAGCAGGTACGTGCCGCGGGTCATCCGGTCGGTCAGCGTCATCGACATGGTGTCGCGGCCGGTCACCTCGTCCTTGTCCAGCCAGAAGGGCCGGTCGACCGGGACGAAGAGCTTCGAGGACTCCATGTAGTGGGTGCGCTCGATCGCCGTCCAGTGGTCGATCGGGAAGAGTCCGTCGTCGCAGGCGATCTTGGAGAGCAGCATCCAGGACTGGGCGGTGAAGATCGCGGCCCGGTAGGTGCGGATGTCTCCGGAGGCGTCGGTGACGGTGATCCCGTTGCCCGCGGTGCGGTTGAGCCGGGTCACCGCCGGTCGGTGGCCGCCCTCGTGCAGGGAGGCGAGCGAGGTGCCCTGCGGCCAGTGGACGATCTTCTCGGGCGCCCGCTCCCACAGCCGCAGCGGAAGCTGCTGGCTGCCCTCCACGATGCCGCGGTGGTGGTCGTCGGCCTCGGAGTAGACGACCCGCAGGATCTCCAGGATGGAGTTGGGGAAGTCCGTGTCCCAGCCGCCGGTGCCGAAGCCGACCTGTCCGAAGATCTCCCGGTGGCGGAAGGAACGGAACGCCTCCGACGCGCACAGGAAACCGTAGAAGGTCTGGTTGTCCAACTGCTCCACCAGCCGCGCCCAGATCTCCCGGATCTTCGGCACGTCGCGCTCGCGCATGGCGCGGTTCATCGCGGCGAAGTCGGCGCCCTCCGCCAGGCAGGCGTTCCACGCGTCCATGACGTCCCGGTACACCTGCGGCAGGTCGTCGATGGTCTCGGCGTAGTGGCTCTCGCCCTTGAGGTCGACCACGGTCGAGGGGGTGCCGGGCGCCAGCGGGTTGGGGAACGGCCGGGTCGTCAGCCCCACCAGGTCGACGTAGTGCTGGAGCGCGGTCGACGACGGCGGAAAGCGCATCGCGCCCATCTCGGCGCTGAGCCCGGGGTCGCAGCCCTCGAAGCCGACGGTCCGCAGCCGTCCGCCGAGCCGGTCGGCCTCGTACAGGACCGGCTTGAGCCCCATCTTCATCAGCTCGTACGCGGCGACCACGCCGGACAGCCCGCCCCCGATCACGGCCACCTCGGTCCCGTGCTCCGTCGCCGGCACCTGCCCGAGCCCGGCCGGGTGCGCCAGGAAGTCGTCGTACGCATAGGGGAAGTCCGGCCCGAACATGGTGATCGGCGGCTGTGCGTCGGTGTGCTGGACGGCGGTGGGGACCGTGGACGTCATGGGGTACGGGCTCCTTGCGGGCGAACGCGGTGGTACGGGGTGCTGCTGGGTGGTACGGGGGTGCGGCGCTCAGCCGGGCGCGCCGGGGAGCCCGCGGCGCCGGAGCAGGGCGGTGCACGACGGCGACATGGCTGACCTCGGGCGGTGTGCGGGCGGTCGCCCGAAGGGGATGCGGCGGACGCCTACGACGGTACGGTCCGGGCTCGCGCGCGGACAAGGCGTGACCGTTGCGCGCTTCTGACCTGTTCGTTGCGCTGTTCCCGGGCTTCCCGGCGATTCGTTGCACGGCGGGCCCGGGGCGGTCGCCGCGGGGTCCGACCAGGGTCGTACGGGGCGTCCGGGCGCCCCGGCCGGATGGCGGACCGGGGGTGGTTCCGCGGCAGGATGTGCGGCCCGCGCGGCGACGCGAGAGTGGGCGTCGTCCACCCGGCGGGGCGGAGCGGCGCCACCGTGAGGGGGCTCGTTCCGCGGTCCGTCGACAGCGAGGAGAGGACCGTTTGTGAAACGTCACTTCAGCGGCCGGCCCGGCCGTGCGCGGGCCGTGGCGATCGGGGCGACCGCACTGCTCTGCACCGGCTCGGCGCTGCCGGCCGGCGCCACCGCCGACGGCGCGGGCCCGGCGAGGGAGGCCGCCGCGCTCACCGGGAGCGCCCAACTGCTCCGCTCGTCGGACGACGTCGTCACCTTCTCCTTCGACGCGCACCTGGCCGCCCGGCACGACGACGACCCGCTGAAGGCCACGGGCACGTTCCGGTGGAGCCACCGCGACAGCGCCGGGGGCGGCTGGGCCGAGGCCGAGGTGGACTGTCTGGTGACCGGCGGCAAGGTGGCCGTGGTCAGCGGCACCGTCACCCGTACCGACGTCGCCCGGCTCAAGGGGGTGCGGGTCGGGATCACGGTCCACGACACCGGCGGCACCGACCGGCTCGGCTACAGCTGGGGCTCGACGGGCGATCCGGTGGCGATGGGGAGCGTGCCCGCGTGCGTGGGCTCCGCACCGTTCGAGAAGGTGAGGGCCGACACCGGCGACTTCCGGGTGCTGCCCTGGCGCCCCGCGTTCTGACCGTACGGGGGTCCGCTCACGCCGCCCGGTCGGTGCGGGCGGTCACGGGGTCGCCGGCGGATACGGGGGTTTCGCCGGCGAAACCCCCGTATCCGCCGAATAGCGGCGCAGCAGCGGGGAGAGCACCAGGACCGACTTGGTGCGCTCCACGAACGGCTCGCCGGCAATCCGCTCCAGCACCTGCTCGAAGTGGCGCATGTCGGCGGCGAAGACCTGGACGACGGCGTCCGCGTCACCGGTGACGGTGGAGGCGGACGCGACTTCCGGGTAGCGCTCCAGGCCGCGCTCGATGGCCTCGGGCGAGGTGTTCGAGCGGCAGTAGATCTCGATGAAGCCCTCCGTCTCCCAGCCGAGCGCCGCGGGGTCGACCCGGACGGTGAAGCCGGTGATGGCGCCGACCGCGCGCAGTCGGTCCACCCGCCGCTTCACGGCCGGGGCGGAGAGGCCGACCAGGGCGCCGATGTCGGCGTAGGAGCGGCGGGCGTCCTCGGCGAGGGCGTGGACGATGCGTTCGTCGAGATCGTTGAGTCGCACGGCGGGTGGTTCACTCTTCATTCGCTGGTCGGGCTTGCCTGACGGCAGTAGAACACGCCTGGCCGGCCGCGGGATCCACCCGGCGGCGGGCCGCACGGCAGGACGGGCCGGGAACAGTTCCGGGCCCGTCCTGTGGTGCGGTCTGCGGTGCGGATCAGGTCCAGCTGGCGTGCAGCGGCTTGCCCTCCGCGTACCCCGCGGCGCTCTGGACGCCGAGGACGGCGCGCTCGGCGAACTCCGCCAGCGTCCCGGCGCCGGCGTAGGTGCAGGAGGAGCGGACGCCCGCGATGATCGAGTCGACCAGGTCCTCCACGCCCGGGCGCGCCGGGTCGAGGAACATCTTCGAGGTGGAGATGCCCTCCTCGAACAGCGCCTTGCGGGCACGGTCGTAGGCGGACTCCTCGCTGGTGCGGTTGCGCACGGCGCGGGCGGAGGCCATGCCGAAGGACTCCTTGTACGGCCGCCCGTCGGCGGTGTGCTGGAGGTCGCCCGGCGACTCGTGCGTACCGGCGAACCAGGAGCCGACCATGACGTTGGAGGCGCCGGCGGCCAGCGCCATCGCCACGTCGCGCGGGTGGCGCACGCCGCCGTCCGCCCAGACGTGCTTGCCGTACTTCCTCGCCTCGGCGGCGCACTCCAGGACGGCGGAGAACTGCGGCCGGCCGACCCCGGTCATCATCCGGGTGGTGCACATGGCGCCGGGGCCGACGCCGACCTTGATGATGTCCGCACCCGCCTCGACGAGGTCGCGCACGCCCTCGGCGGCGACGATGTTGCCCGCGACGACGGGGACGTGCGGATCCAGCGCGCGGACCGCGCGGATCGCCTGGATCATGCTCTCCTGGTGCCCGTGGGCGGTGTCCACCACGAGGGTGTCGACGCCGGCGTCCAGCAGCTGCTTGGCCTTGCCGGCCACGTCGCCGTTGATGCCGACGGCGGCGGCGATCCGCAGCCGGCCCCGGGCGTCCACGGCCGGGGTGTACAGGGTGGCGCGCAGGGCGCCCTTGCGGGTGAGGATGCCGACGAGCCGGCCGTCCTCGTCCACGGCGGGGGTGTAGCGGCGGTTGGCGCCGTCGAGGTGGTTGAACGCCTCGCGCGGGTCTATGTCCGCGTGCAGCAGCACCAGGTCGCGCGACATGACCTCGGAGAGCTGGGTGAAGCGGTCGACCCCGGTCAGGTCGGCGTCCGTGACGACGCCGACGGGGCGGTGGTCCTCGTCCACGACGACGCCGGCCTCGTGCGCCCGCTTGGGCAGCAGGGCCAGCGCGTCGGCGACGGTCTGGTGCGGGGTGAGCACGATCGGGGTGTCGAAGACCAGGTGGCGGGCCTTGACCCAGGCGACGACGTCGGTGACGACGTCGATCGGGATGTCCTGGGGGATGACGGTGAGCCCGCCCCGGCGCGCCAGCGTCTCGGCCATCCGCCGACCGGCGATGGCGGTCATGTTCGCGGCGACGAGGGGGATGGTGGTGCCGGTGCCGTCCGGGGTCGACAGGTCGACCGCCTGGCGGGAGCCGACGGCCGAGCGCCGGGGCACCATGAACACGTCGTCGTACGTCAGGTCGTAGGGAACCGGCGAACTCTCCACATGGCGCCCCGTACCGGGCTCAAGAAAACGCATAAGTCTCACATTTTCACGCGAAACGACGCAGGTCACTGCCGTGAACGACACAACAAAGAACCCCCGCTTCGTGCTTTCCTCCAAAGGAGGGACGGGGGCTGCTGTTGCAGACGGTGCGCCTGCCTTACGTCAAAAGGTTACCCGAGGTCGAACACGACGGCGAACGGTCGAGCCGTGCGCGGGGCCTGCGCCGCGGTCCGGCCCGGCGGCCCGGTCGATGCGGTGCACACTCGTTTTCCCCCCACTCCTGACCTAGTCTGACCGCGTGGTGAGTGCCGAGAGAGCCTTGCGAGCAATCAGCGACCTGCACATTTCGTACACCGAGAACCGCGACATCGTGGCCGCGCTGAAACCGGAGTCGCCCGATGACTGGCTGATCGTCGCCGGCGACGTCGGCGAGCTGATGGCCGACGTCGAGTGGGCCCTGACCCTGCTGCGGGACCGTTTCGCCCAGGTGATCTGGGTGCCGGGCAACCACGAGTTGTGGACGGTCCAGCGCGACCCCGACCAGCGGCGCGGCGTGGAGCGCTACGAGGCGCTGGTGGCGATGTGCCGTCGGCTCGGCGTCCTCACGCCCGAGGACCCCTACCCCGTGTGGACCGGCCCGGGCGGACCGGTGCGGATCGCCCCGCTGTTCCTGCTGTACGACTACACCTTCCTGGCGCCCGGGACCACGACCCGCGAGGAGTCGCTGGCGAAGGCCCACGAAGCCGGGATCGTCTGCACGGACGAGTACTACCTGCACCCCGACCCCTACCCCAGCCGTCAGGACTGGTGCGCGGCCCGGGTGGCGTACTCGGAGCAGCGGCTCACCGAGGTGGCCGGGGACCTCCCGCTGGTCCTGGTCAACCACTGGCCGCTGGTGCGCCGCCCCACCGAGATCATGACGCACCAGGAGTTCGTCCAGTGGTGCGGCACCGTGCGCACCGCCGACTGGCACACCCGCTTCGACGTGTGCGCTTCCGTGTACGGGCATCTGCACATCCCCCGCAGCACGGTCTACGACGGCGTCCCCTTCGAGGAGGTGTCGCTCGGTTATCCGCGTGAGTGGCGCCGCTTCGGCCTCCGCTCCGACCTGGCCCGTCAGATCGTCCCCCGACCGGAAGGGTTCACCGCGTGATCGAGACGATACTGCCGGCCTCGGTCCGCTCGGCGCAGTCGTTCACCGACCGCCTCGACATCAGCCTGTTCCCCCAGGAGCAGGCCGTCATCGAACGGGCCGTGGACAAGCGCCGGGCGGAGTTCACCACGGTCCGCGCCCTGGCCCGGGACGCGCTGGCGGCCATCGGGCAGTCCCCCGTGCCGCTGCTGCCGGACGAGCGCGGCGCCCCGGGGTGGCCGGCGGGCGTGGTGGGGAGCATGACCCACTGCGCCGGCTACCGGGCCGCCGCCGTGGCGCGCGTCAGCGAGTGCATCGCGGTGGGCATCGACGCCGAGCCGAACGGCGCGCTGCCCGAGGGCGTGCTGGAGACGATCTCGCTGCCGGAGGAGCGGCCCCTGCTGGCGCAGTTGCCGGACGCCGACGGCACTTCCTGGGACCGCCTGCTGTTCAGCGCCAAGGAGTCCGTCTACAAGGTCTGGTACCCGCTGGCCCGGCGCTGGTTGGGCTTCCAGGACGCCCGGGTGAACTTCTCCCCCGACGGCACGTTCACCGCCCTCATCCTCGTCCCCGCCCCCCGGGTCCACGGCGAGCCCCTGAGCATCCTGAACGGACGCTGGGCGGCGGACGCCGAGCACGTGATGACGGCGATCACCCTGGAGCGACCGGCCGAGTAGCCGGGAGCACCCCGACACGCACCGACGCCCCGGCCCGGCGGACCCGGACCGTACCGCAAGCGAGGATGAACGATTCCTCGGTGGTACGGTCCGGCGCGGGCCGGGGCGTCGTCGCCTACGCGTCCGGGTCGGCCCGCTCCAGCGCCGGACGCAGCCCGGGCGGCGCCGACATCAACTGGTCGGCCGCCGCGGTGTCCGTGACCAGGCTGGTGACGAGCCCGGAGCGGAGCACCGCGCCGATCGCCTCCGCCTTGCGCTGCCCACCGGCGATCGCCACCACCTCGGGGATGCGGCGCAGCCGGTCCGCCTCGACCGTGATGCACCGCTCGCCGAGGTCGCGCCCCACCCGCCGGCCGTCCCGGTCGAAGAGGTGCGCCGACATCTCGGCGGCCACGCCGTAGGAGGCGTACCGGGCGCGCTCGTCCTCGGAGAGCATGTCGTGGACGGTGGAGATGCCCGCCTCCCACGACCCGATGGAGACGGCCGCGACCGTGACCTTGTCGAAGTACTCGAAGGCGCGGGCGATGCCGGTCTGGTGGCGCAGCGCGGCGGCGGTGGCCGCGTCCGGCAGCAGCATCGGCGCGTAGATCGGGTGGGCGTCGCCGCCGGAGACCTGGGCGGCCCGGCGCACCGCCTCCACCGATCCGCGCTCCGCGGTGCCCGCGTCGTACACACCGGTGAGCTGGACGACGGTGCACGGCGGCAACCGGTCCAGCGCCGCGGCCATGTGGATGGTGGACCGGCCCCAGGCCAGCCCCAGCACGTCGCCCTCGGCCACCAACTCGCCCAACAGATCCGCGGCCACTTCGCCCAGGTTCTCCGGATCGGGCGATTCGTCGGCCTCCGCCGGCGACTCGACGACGACGGCGTGCCGCAGTCCGAACCGGGCGCGGAGCGCGTCGGAGCGCTCGGCGTCCAGCTCTGCGGGGACGCGGATTTCGATGCGCACGAGATCGCGCTCCAGCGCCGTCTCCAGGACCCTCGCCACCTTGAAGCGGCTGACGCCGAACTCCTCCGCGATCTGGATCTTGGACTTGCCCTCCAGGTAGAAGCGGCGCGCCATGGCCGCCGCCTGTACGAGCTCCGCGGGTCCCATCCGCAGGGCAGATCGTCCCGCCGACCTAGCAGACACCGCGATCTCCTCACTGCTGTTCACACTTCGGATCCGTCATCCTGTCAGATCCGACGGTTGTTGATCAGCCCGGTCGGGCCGAGTTCACTTGTCTGTCGCCCCGCGGTCGCTCGGCGTGATCATCGGGGCGGTGGTGCTGGTCGGTTCGGGCGAGGTTCCACCGCGCTCCGACCGGTCCTGCTCGGCGTTCCTGCTCAGTGTGCGCAGCCCCAGGCCGTCGTGGCGACGGTCTGTTCGGCCTTTGCCCGCAGGGCGCGCACCGCGGCGGCCGGGTCCTCGGCCCCGTAGACCGCGGAGCCCGCGACGAAGACGTCCGCCCCCGCCTCGGCGCACCGCTCGATCGTGGAGTCGGCCACCCCGCCGTCGACCTGGAGCCACAGGTCGAGGCCGTGCTTGCCGATCAGCTCACGGGTGCGGCGGATCTTGGGGAGCATGATGTCGAGGAACGCCTGGCCGCCGAAGCCCGGCTCGACGGTCATGATCAGCACCATGTCGAGTTCGGGGAGCAGGTCCTCGTAGGGCTCGATCGGGGTCGCCGGCTTCAGCGCCATCGAGGCCCGGGCGCCCTTGGCGCGGATCTCCCGGGCCAGCCGTACGGGGGCGGCGGCGGCCTCGACGTGGAAGGTCACCGACCCGGCCCCGGCCTCGACGTACTGGGGCGCCCAGCGGTCGGGGTCCGCGATCATCAGATGGCAGTCCAGCGGGGTGTCCGTCGCCCGGCTCAGGGACTCCACGACCGGCACGCCCAGGGTCAGGTTGGGCACGAAGTGGTTGTCCATGACGTCGACGTGGAGCCAGTCGGCACCGGAGACGGCCCGCGCCTCGTCCGCCAGGTGGGCGAAGTCGGCGGAGAGGATGCTGGGGTTGATCTGTACGGCCATGGCCCAAGCCTGCCACGTCCCGCGGCGCTTCCCCGCCTCCGTCCGGTTTCCGGTGCCGATCGCCCGGGAAACAATGCGCCCGCACCGGGGAACAGTCCCCGCATTCCCGACCTTTCGCCCCGCTCCCGGGGAGCGGGGGTGTCCGAAAAACTCCCCTCGGCGACCGGGTCGGTCCGGTCAGCCCGTGCGCCGCAGCAGCGCCAGGTACATCGCGTCCGTCCCGTGGCGGTGCGGCCAGAGCTGGACGTCCGGACCGTCGCCGAGCTCCGCCACCCCCGGCATCAGCGGCCGGGCGTCCACCCACTCGGCCTGCGGGGGCACACCGCCGCCGCGCCCGCGCAGCACGTCGTCGACGACCACCCGGGTCTCGGCGAGGTGCGGCGAGCAGGTCGCGTACCCGACGACCCCGCCGACGCGCACCGCCGCCAGCGCCTCCTGCAACAGGGCGCGCTGGAGCGGCGCGAAGCCCTCCAGGTCCTCGGGCCGACGGCGCCAGCGGGCCTCCGGGCGACGGCGCAGCGCGCCGAGACCGGAGCAGGGGACGTCGACCAGCACCCGGTCGAAGCTGCCGGGCCGCCACGCGGGGCGGGTGCCGTCGGCGACGACGACCTCGTACGGGCCGGGGTTGCCGGCGAGCGCCCGCGCCACGAGCCCGGCGCGGTGGGGCTGCTTCTCGGCCGCGAGCAGGAAGGCTCCGCGCTCGGCGGCCAGCGCCGCGAGCAGGGCCGCCTTGCCGCCGGGGCCGGCGCAGCCGTCGAGCCAGCGGGCGTCGGAGCCTTCGACGGGGGCGCCCGCGAGGGCGAGGGCCACCAACTGGCTGCCCTCGTCCTGGACGCCGGCGCGCCCTTCGCGCACCGCCGGCACCGCGCCGGGCTCGCCGCCCTCCGCGAGCCGCACCGCGTACGGCGACAGCAGCCCGGGCGTGGCCGCCTCCTCCGCGAGCAGTTCGTCGGCGGTGGCGCGGCCGGGGCGGGCGACCAGGGTCACCTCCGGGCGTTCGTTGTCCGCCGCCAGCAGCTCCTCGATCCCGGCCCGGCCCCCGCCGAGCGCGTCCCACAGCGCGGAGACGATCCACCGGGGGTGCGAGTGGACCACGGCGAGGTGGTCCTCGGGGTCCTCGTCGTACGGCGGGGCCACCCGCCGCACCCAGGTGTCCAGGTCTTCGCGGGCGACCTTGCGCAGGACCGCGTTGACGAACTTGGCGCGCCCGTCGCCGAGCACCACCCGGGCCAGCTCCACGCTCGCCGACACGGCCGCGTGGCTCGGGATCCGGGTGCCCAGGAGCTGGTGGACGCCGAGCGAGAGCACGTCCAGCACCGGCGGGTCGACCTCGCGCAAGGGGCGGTCGACGCAGTCGGCGATGATCGCGTCGTACGTGCCCTGGCGGCGCAGGGTGCCGTACACCAGCTCGGTGGCGAGGGCCGCGTCCCGGGCGTCGAACCCCTCCTTCTCCCTGGCCTTGCGCAGCAGCGGCGGCAGGACGAGGTTCGCGTACGCGTCCCGCTCGTCCACCGCGCGCAGCGCCTCGAAGGCGAGGAACCGCACGGGGTCCTTCACCGGACGCCGATAGCGCTTGTGGGGTCCGGGGCGGCGAGCCCCCTGGGGGCGTGCCTGGTCGTTCAAAGGTGCTCCGCTGATCATGGTGTTTCGAAAGGGGTGTTCCTACGGCGCCGACGCGGGCGCCGCCCACCCAGCGTACGTTCCGGCGGGCGCCGGGGCCGGGCGGTGCGGCGTCGCTCAAACGGCCCCGGGGGCGCCGAGCAGTTCCCCGGGGGCGATGCGCACCCCGCGGGCCCAGTCGGCGGCGGCCATCGGCTTCTTGCCCTGGGGGCGCACCCAGAGCAGTTCCACGGCGTGCGAGCCGGTGCCCACGTGGACGGCGTTCTTGGTGGCCGCGAGCTGCCCCGGGGCGAGGTCCGTGCGGTCGGGCACCGGCCGCACGGAGACCAGCTTCAGCCGCTCGCCGCGGAAGACGGTCCACGCGCCGGGCGCCGGGGTGCAGCCCCGTACGACGCGGTCGACCCGCAGGGCCGGGGCGAGGAAGTCGACCCGGGCGTCCTCCACGGTGATCTTCGGCGCGTGGGAGACGCCGTCGGCGGGCTGCGGCACGGCCTTCAGCGAGCCGTCCTCGATGCCGTCCATGGTGGCGCTCAGCAGCCCGGCGCCGGCGAAGGCGAGCCGGGTGAGCAGGTCCCCGCTGGTGTCGCTGGGGCGGATCCGCTCGGTGACCACCCCGTACACGGGCCCGGAGTCCAGCCCCTCCTCGATGAGGAAGGTGGCCGCGCCGGTCATCTCGTCGCCGGCGATCACGGCGTGCTGGACGGGGGCCGCGCCGCGCCACGCGGGCAGCAGCGAGAAGTGCAGGTTCACCCAGCCGTGCGCGGGGACGTCGAGCGCGACCCGCGGCAGCAGCGCGCCGTACGCGACGACCGGGCAGCAGTCGGGGCCGATCTCCCGCAGCCGGGCGAGGAAGTCCTCGTCGCGCGGCTTGGCCGGCTTCAGCACCTCGATGCCCGCCTCCTCGGCGCGCTGGGCGACCGGGCTGGCGACCAGGCGCCGACCGCGGCCGGCGGGCGCGTCGGGCCGGGTGACGACGGCGGCCACCTCGTGCCGCTCGGAGGCGATGAGGGCGTCCAGAGCGGGGACGGCGACTTCGGGGGTGCCTGCGAAGACGAGCTTCATGGGTGGCTGACTGCCTCTCGGCTGTACGGGGCGGCGGTACGGGCTGTGCGCAATGAGCAGCGCACCAGTGTAGGCAGGGTCGTTGCCGGTGCGCCGTCCGGCCGGCGCGGTTCGCCGTGCGGCGGGCTGTGCCATCGCGTCTGCGGCCCGTCCGTGGCCCGTCGCGCAGTTCCCCGCGCCCCCTGTCCTGCTCCCCCTGCCGGTCCTGCGCGAACAGCCCACCACGGGCCGCAGAGACCAACGCACCCGCTGGGACACCGCGGCCATGTGCAGGGCGTGGCCGGGGGGATGGACTCGGGGGGCGTATGGAATCCCACGCGCCCTGAACACGTGCACCTACGCCCCCGCAGCGTGACCACATGGACGGGTGCGGCGTTGGTCAAGTGAGATTGACCGGTCTCCGGCCCGCCCCGCGGTCCGTCGGAGCCCGGCGCAGTGGGCCGCCAGGGCGCGGCCCGGCCCCCTTTCAACGCCGGTTCGAGAGGCTTCCCGATGGCCGACCACGCAACCCACGACGCCCAAGCCCGGGCCAGCCTGCACCTGTTGGTGCGCGACATCGAGCGGGTCCGCCGGCAGGTGGACGCGCTGCGCACGCTCACGGCCCAGTTGGGCAACGTCTACCGCCCGCGCCGCACCGGTCCCTCCACCGGCTTCGTCGTCTACGGCCGGGCCCCGGCCCCCACCGTCCGGCTCGCCCAAGAACTCCGGGACAGCGTCGAGACGCTGGTGACCGCCGCGGTGGACTTCGACCGCTCCCTGGGCTTCTCGTGGGACGCGGTGGGCTCCGCGCTCGGGGTCACCAAGCAGGCCGTGCACCGCCGTTACGGAGCGCGGCGCGCCACGCCGCCCGCGGTCGCACCGGAGGCGGAGCGCCCGGCGGAGCCGACGACGACGCGCACCCTGCCGCCGGGCGGGCTGCCCGCGGCCGTGCCCGCAGCCCGCAGCATGCCGCCGCAGCCGACCGTCACCAACCACGCCCCCGCTCACGCGGCCACGCACACAGCCAACCACGCGGCCCGGCACGACGAGGCCCGCCCGAGCGCCTTCCCGAGCCCGCGCAACGGCTGACGCACCACCCGGACCTCGACGTCCCCGACCCCGCGGGCCCGAAGGCGCAGCACCGCGGCTGCCGGAGCGGGTGCGGTAGCGCCGTGACGGTCCGGTGGTGGGTTGTGGTCGCCATCACGGCACGGGGCGCTGGGACCCCTTGGCCGTCGCCGCGCAAGCGCAGCGCCTCAGCCGATGTCCAGCGGGTCGACGCGGATCCGGACCTGGTCCGGGCCGCCGCGGGCGGTACGGACCGCCTGGGCGGCCTTGAGGGCCGTCGCGAGCGCCGCCCCGCGGCCCGGGGGGACCCTCAGCAGCGCCCGGGTCCACGACTCGCCGACGGGCGGGTCCCCCGGCCGCCGGGGCCGCCCGGGCGGCGGCGCCGGCAGCGGCACCGGCCCCAGGACCTCCGCCTCGGCCGGCAGTTCGGCCGCCGCGACGAACGCGTCCACCGCGTCGGCCCGACCGCTCACCGACGCCATCCGGGACACCGGGGGGAATCCCAACTCGGCCCGCTCGGCCAGCTCGCGCTGGGCGTGGCCGACCGGGTCCCACCGGACCAGCGCCTGCACCGCGCGGGCCGTCGGCTCGGCGACGACCACGACCGTGCCGCCCTCCCCCTGGCCCCGCACCAGCGAAGCGGCGTCTATCCAGCGCCGTAGCGCCTCCTCCGACGAGCGCAGGTCAGGCCGGCCGAGCATGGCCCAGCCGTCGAGGAGCAGCGCCGCCGCGTACCCGCCGTCGGCGACGGGCTCGGCGCCGGGCGTGCTGACGACGAGCGCCGGGCGGCCGGGGACGGCGTCCAGGACGTGATCGCGCCCCGAAGTGCGCACGGGGACCGCGGGAAAGGCGCGCCCCAGCTCCTCAGCGGTGCGCCGGGCCCCCACCACCCGGGCCCGCAGCCGGGTGCTGCCGCAGGCGGTGCAGTGCCAGTCGGTGCTGTTCCGCCCGCACCAGCGACAGGCCAGGTCCCGCTCGTCGGGCGCCTGGAGCGGGCCGGAGCAGTGCCGACAGCGGGCGGGGGTGCGACAGCGCTCGCAGGCGAGCCGGGGGACGTAGCCGCGCCGGGGCACCTGCACCAGCACCGGGCCGCTGCGCAGCCCGTCCCGTACGACCTTCCAGGCCAGCGAGGGCAGTCGGGCCGCGCGGGCGGCCTCGTCCCGGGCCAACTCCTCGTCCCCGACCGTACGGACCAGGGGGGCGGCAGTCCGGACCTGCTCGCGGTCCGCCGTCAGTGGCCGCGCCCAACCGCTCTCCACGAGCTGGGCCGCTTCCACCGTGCAGGCGGTGGCGCCGAGCAGGAAGCCGCACGACTCGTGGGCGGCGCGCAGCTCCAGGACCTCGCGGACGTGCGGGAACGGCGCGTTGTCGTCGCTGTGGCTGGAGTCGCCGTCGTCCCAGACGGCGACCAGGCCGAGGTCGCGCACGGGGGCGTACATCGCGGCGCGGGTGCCGACGACGGCCCTCACGGATCCGCGGAGGACGGCGAGCCACTGGCGGTAGCGCTTCTCGGGGCCGGACTCGGCGGTCAGCACCGCGTGCCGCCCCTCGCCGAGGAGGGCCGTGAGCGCCGCGTCCACCCGGGCGGCCCGTCGGCCGTCGGGGACGACCACCAGTGCGCCCCGCCCGGAGGCCAGGGTCGCCACGACCGCGCGGGCCAGCTCGTCCGGCCAGTGCGGCCCGGGCAGGGCCGTCCACACCGCACGCGGGGTGCCGCCGCCGGCGAGGGCCCGCAAGAACGCCTCCCCCGCGCCGTACCGCCCCCAGGTGCCGGGGTCCGGCGGGCCGGGCGGCGGCAGCGGATCGGGCGACGGCCGGCCCTCGGCACGGGCGTTGCGCGGCGGCACGGCGAGCTGCACCACGTCCGCCAGCGAGCCCGCGTACCGATCGGCGATGGCACGGGCCAGCTCCAGCGTCCGGGGGCCGAGCACCGGCTCCGGGGAGACGACGGAGGCGAGGGCGGCGAGCGCCCCCCCGTAGTCCGTGGCGGCCCGGCGCTCGACGATGAAGCCGTCGATCAGCCCGCCGCCCTCGCGCCGGCCCTCGCGCACCCGGCGCGCGCCGGCGCCGAAGCGCACCCGCACCCGCACCCCCGGCTGCGCCTCGGCGTCCAGCTCCCGGGGCACGGCGTAGTCGAAGTACTGGTCGAGGTGGAGCACGCCCTTGTTGACCAGGACCCGGGCGACCGGCAGCTCCTCCGCGAGCGCCGCGCCGCGCCAGGTCCGGGGCTTGGCCTTCGGCGTCTTCGCCCGACGCACGGTCTCCCGAATGAGCGCAAGCTGCTCGGGCCCCTGTCCCCCGGGCTCCGGCGTCCGCTCATCGTCGCTGCTCACACCGACTTTCCTACCAGACGGCACCGACAGCGGGCGCCCGTCGACCACATGGCCGGACCCCGGCTCCTTCGAGGAAGCCGGGGTCCGGGGTGCTTCAGCGCGCGGGCCGGTGGGCCCGGCGGGTCCTACAGGCCGACCGCCGCGCGCAGGGCCGCGGTGCGGTCCGTGCGCTCCCAGGTGAAGTCGGGCAGCTCACGGCCGAAGTGGCCGTAGGCCGCGGTCTGGGCGTAGATCGGGCGCAGCAGGTCGAGGTCGCGGATGATGGCGGCCGGGCGCAGGTCGAAGACCTGGCCGATGGCCTGCTCGATCTTCTCCACCTCGACCGTGGCGGTGCCGAAGGTCTCCACGAAGAGACCGACCGGCTCGGCCTTGCCGATCGCGTACGCGACCTGGACCTCGCAGCGGGCGGCGAGCCCGGCGGCGACGACGTTCTTCGCGACCCAGCGCATCGCGTACGCGGCCGAGCGGTCCACCTTGGACGGGTCCTTGCCGGAGAAGGCGCCGCCGCCGTGGCGGGCCATGCCGCCGTACGTGTCGATGATGATCTTGCGGCCGGTGAGGCCGGCGTCGCCCATCGGGCCGCCGATCTCGAAGCGACCGGTGGGGTTCACCAGCAGGCGGTAGCCGTCGGTGTCCAGCTTGATGCCGTCGTCGACGAGCTGCTTGAGCACGTGCTCGACGACGAACTCCCGGATGTCGGGTGCGAGCAGCGAGTCCAGGTCGATGTCCGAGGCGTGCTGTGAGGAGACCACGACCGTGTCGAGGCGGACGGCCTTGTCGCCGTCGTACTCGATGGTGACCTGCGTCTTGCCGTCGGGGCGCAGGTAGGGGATCGTCCCGTTCTTGCGCACCTCGGAGAGCCGGCGGGAGAGCCGGTGGGCGAGGTGGATGGGGAGCGGCATGAGCTCGGGGGTCTCGTCGCACGCGTAGCCGAACATCAGGCCCTGGTCGCCGGCGCCCTGGCGGTCCAGCTCGTCGACCTCGACGCCCTCGGCGCCCCCCTCGACCCGGGACTCGTAGGCGGTGTCCACGCCCTGGGCGATGTCGGGCGACTGGGCGCCGATCGACACCGAGACGCCGCAGGAAGCGCCGTCGAAGCCCTTCTTCGAGGAGTCGTACCCGATGTCCAGGACCCGGTTGCGCACGAGCGTCGGGATGTCCGCGTATGCCTTGGTGGTGACCTCACCGGCGACGTGCACCAGTCCGGTGGTGATCAGGGTCTCGACGGCGACGCGGGAGGTCGGGTCCTGGGTGAGCAGGGCGTCGAGAATGGTGTCGCTGATCTGGTCGGCGATCTTGTCGGGGTGACCCTCGGTGACAGATTCCGAGGTGAAGAGACGGCGGGACACATCGCTCCCTGGGGTTGCAGCGGCTGCTGGCTGATCATGAGTGGACCGGCAGGGGGCTGCGGCCCCGCGACGCTCCGACGACCAGTCTATCCACCGTCTCGCGCACATGGTCCACCTGTCTCATTTTTACGGTGGTGCCGCGGTGGCCGATTCACCAGCAGAGATAAGGCGGGAACCCCCGGCGATAGCAGGGTTTCATCGAGAGAAACACCACTTTTGGGACACTTTGTCGGGCCCCGGGCGTCGTGGCCCCGGCGACGACGGGGCCACGACGGGATGGCGCGAATTGCTCAACCCGGGGGGCGCGCCGTCACCCCAGTCGGGGCACCACGAGGTCCCAGACCGTGTCCGCCAGCGCTTCCTTGGGGCCGTACGGCACCGGTGTCTCGGTGCCGTCGGCCGCCAGGACGACCGCTTCGCTCTCCGCGGCCCCGAACGTCTTGCGCTCACTCACCTCGTTGACCACCAGGAGGTCGCAGCCCTTGCGGCGCAGCTTCTCGCGGCCGTTGGCGAGGACGTCGTCCGTCTCGGCCGCGAAGCCCACGATCACCTGGTCGGCCCGGGGCCGATCGGCGGAGAGCTCGGCGAGGACGTCGGGGTTGCGGACCAGCGCGACCGGCTCCGGGTCCCGACCGTCCTTCTTCTTGATCTTGCCGCTGGCGTACGCGGCGGGGCGGAAGTCGGCGACCGCCGCGGCCATCACGACCGCGTCCGCGTCCGCCGCGGCCTTCAGCACGGCCTCGCGCAGCTTCAGGGCGGTGTCCACGTGGACCACGTCGACGCCGGCCGGGTCGGGCAGCGCGGCGTTCGCGGAAACCAGCGTCACCCGTGCACCGCGGGCGGCAGCCGTACGGGCCAGGGCGTACCCCTGCCGGCCGGAGGAGCGGTTGCCCAGGTAGCGCACCGGGTCCAGCGGCTCGCGGGTGCCGCCCGCGCTGATCACCACGTGCCGGCCCACCAGGTCGGGCGCGGCGGTGCCGCGCGCCAGCACCCGCCGGCACGCCTCGAAGATCTCCGCCGGCTCGGGCAGCCGGCCCCTGCCGGTGTCGACGCCGGTGAGCCGGCCGACCGCGGGCTCGATGACGACGGCGCCGCGGCGGCGCAGCGTGGCCACGTTCTCCCGGGTCGCCGGGTGCTCCCACATCTCGGTGTGCATCGCGGGCGCGAAGACCACCGGACAGCGGGCGGTGAGCAGGGTGTTCGTCAGCAGGTCGTCGGCGAGGCCGTGGGCGGCCTTGGCGAGCAGGTCAGCCGTGGCGGGCGCCACCACCACGAGGTCGGCGCCCTGGCCGATCCGCACGTGCGGCACCTCGTGCACGTCGGACCAGACCTCGGTGGAGACCGGGTGGCCGGAGAGCGCGGACCAGGTCGGGGCGCCGACGAACTGCAGCGCCGAAGCGGTCGGCACCACCCGTACGTCGTGGCCCGACTCGGTGAGCCGGCGCAGCAGCTCGCACGCCTTGTACGCGGCGATGCCCCCGCTGACTCCCAGCACGACCTTCGACTTGACCGACTCAACAGGCACCACTGGCTCAACCACGGACGTCTCCCGCCTCTCCCCGAACAGCTACCGGCAGTCCCTATGACACACCACAGACCCGGCGGACGTGCCGCCGGGTCTGTGGTCAACGCATGGATCCGCCGGGTGCGGACTGCTGCTTACGCCTGGCCCTCGATGGCCTCGGAGGTCAGCAGGCCCGCGTTGATCTCGCGAAGCGCGATCGACAGCGGCTTCTCGTGGACGTGGGTGTCGACGAGCGGACCGACGTACTCCAGCAGGCCCTCGCCGAGCTGCGAGTAGTACGCGTTGATCTGACGCGCACGCTTGGCCGCGTAGATCACGAGGCTGTACTTGGAGTCCGTGGCCTCAAGCAGCTCGTCGATCGGCGGGTTGATGATGCCCTCGGGCGCAGTGATGGAAGAGGACACGCTCTACCTTCCGAAAGAGGGAAAAAGATCGATGGGCGTCGACACCGCGGGGAGCACCGGGACGGTCACCGCGGTGACCTCGGGGAGCTTTCGCGCGGGTCCGGCGAGATCACTCGCCGGACGACACCGCCACCAAGGCTAGCAGCTCGCGCGCCACGTCCTCGACGGAGGTGTTGACGAGGGTCGTGTCGAACTCCGATTCGGCCGCCAGCTCCACCCGGGCGGCGGCCAGCCGCTCCTCGATGACCTCGGCCGACTCGGTGCCCCGCCCGGTGAGGCGGCGCACCAGCTCGTCCCAGCTCGGCGGGGCGAGGAAGACCAGCCGGGAGTCCGCGAGGGAGTCCTTGACCTGACGGGCGCCCTGGAGGTCGATCTCCAGCAGCACGGGCTCGCCCGCCTCCAGCCGCTCCATGACGGCCTGCCGCGGGGTGCCGTAGCGGTTGCCGGCGAAGGTCGCCCACTCCAGCAGCTCGCCGTTGGCGATCATCTTGTCGAACTCGTCGTCGGTGACGAAGAAATACTGGACGCCGTGGCGCTCGCCGGGGCGCGGCTTCCTGGTGGTGGCCGACACCGAGAGCCAGACCTCGGGGTGGACCTTGCGCATATGCGCGACGACCGTGCTCTTGCCGACCCCTGAGGGGCCGGAGAGCACGGTCAGCCGCGGACGTACTTCTGCTGCCATGCAGCGATTATCCAGGTTCTGCGGAGTGCCCGGGACCGCCGCCCCGGTCACACGCGGAACGTCAGGCGGGGCCGCCGCCGAACTCGCGCTCCAGGGAGGCGATCTGGTTCGAGCCGAGACCGCGCACGCGGCGGCTCTCGGAGATGCCGAGTCGTTCCATGATCTGCTTGGCGCGGACCTTGCCCACGCCCGGGAGGGACTCCAGCAGGGCGGAGACCTTCATCTTGCCGATGACGTCGTTTTCCTGACCCTGCTTGATGACCTCGTGGAGCGAGGCGCCGGAGTGCTTGAGTCGATTCTTGACCTCGGCCCGCTCCCGGCGAGCCGCGGCGGCCTTTTCGAGCGCGGCTGCGCGCTGTTCAGGGGTAAGGGGCGGAAGAGCCACGCCTACGTCACCTCGGATGTCGAACTGTCGGATACGGACCGGTGAGGAAGCTAGTCGCCCCACACCAGGCGAGCAACGAGCGAAGTGCTCGTTGCTCTTCGACGGAGACTAGCGGGCCACACCGCTCCAGTCAGCGAGAACAGACGAAAAGTCCTGGTCAGCATCGACCGACCAGGACTTTTGCGGCATATCACCCACGTTTTTCGTCAAGATTCTGCCAACTCGCCGTCAGCAGCGCTTTCACGGAAGACCCGCTGGTGAGCACGGAGAAACCCCTGTTCGCTACAACTATGCGGAGTCGAAGCGTCCGGCGGGCGTCCCTCAGCGGGTGCTACGCGCCCGAGACGGCTGCCCGGCACTCCTCGGCGAAGCGGGCCGCCGCCTCGCGCAGGGCCGCCGCGTCCGGGCCGTACCGCAGGACGCCCCGGCTGACGCTGGGGACCACGTTGCCGGCCACCGAGCCGAAGACCCGCGGGACGTCCGCCGGGGTGGCGCCCTGGGCTCCGATGCCCGGGGCGAGCAGCGGGCCGTTGATCGCGAGGTTCACGCCGGCGTCGGCGAGGGTGGCGCCGACGACCGCGCCCACCGAGCCCAGCGGCCAGGCGTCCACGTTCTCCGCCGCCATGTGGTCGAGCATGACCTGCGCGAGCGGACGACCGTCGGCGGCGGTGGCCCGCTGCACCTCGGCGCCCTCCGCGTTGGAGGTGAGCGCCAGCACGAAGACGCCCGCGCCGGACGCGGCGGCGGCGTCCAGCGCCGGGCGGAGCGAGCCGAAGCCGAGGTACGGCGAGAGGGTGACCGCGTCGGAGAAGAGCGGCGACGACGGGTGCAGATAGGCCGCGGCGTACGCGCCCATGGTGGAGCCGATGTCGCCGCGCTTGGCGTCCATCAGCACCAGGGCACCGGCGGCGCGCGCCTCCTCGACCGTCTTCTCCAGCACGGCGACGCCGCGCGAGCCGAAGCGCTCGAAGAAGGCCGACTGCGGCTTGAGGACGGCGACCCGGTCGGCGAGGGCCTCCACCGTGGTGCGGCTGAACCGCTCCAGGCCGGCGACGTCGTCGTCGAGCCCCCAGTCCTTGAGCAGGGAGGCGTGCGGGTCGATTCCGACGCAGAGGGGGCCGCGGGTGCGCAGCGCCTCGTGCAGCCGGGCTCCGAAGGGGGTGATGGCGGTCATGCGGCGCTGCTTTCCTTGCGGTCGTGGTCCTGGACTCCGGCTCCGACGGCCTCGGCCAGGGTGGCGTACGGGCTGGCCGCGAGCCGGGCGGCGAGCCCCTGGTGGATCGCCCGGCTGAAGAACGGGCCCCGGTAGACGAAGGCGCTGTACGCCTGGATCAGCGTCGCGCCCGCGAGGATGCGCTGCCAGGCGTCCTCGGCGTCCTCGATGCCGCCCACGCCCACGAGGGTGATGCGGTCGCCCACGCGGGCGTACAGCCGGCGCAGCACCTCCAGGGAGCGCTCCTTGAGCGGGGCGCCGGACAGGCCGCCGGTCTCCGCGGTGAGCTCCGCCGGGGAGGCGAGCCCGGTGCGGGCGATGGTGGTGTTGGTCGCGATGATCCCGTCGAGGCCCAGTTCGAGCGCGAGGTCGGCGACCGCGTCGACGTCCTCGTCCGCGAGGTCGGGGGCGATCTTGACCAGCAGCGGCACCCGGCGGCGGGTCTCCGTGCGGTCGGCGGCCTCGCGGACCGCGGTGAGCAGCGGGCGCAGCGACTCGGTCGCCTGGAGGTCGCGCAGTCCGGGGGTGTTCGGCGAGGAGACGTTCACCACCAGGTAGTCGGCGTGCCGGGCGAGGCGCTCGGTGGAGGTGACGTAGTCCTCGACGGCCTCGGACTCCGGGACGACCTTGGTCTTGCCGATGTTGACGCCGACGACGGCCTTGAAGACCGGGCGGCGCTCGCCCAGGCGCTGGGCCACGGCCGCGGAGCCGTCGTTGTTGAAGCCCATGCGGTTGATCAGGGCGCGGTCGGGCACCAGCCGGAAGAGCCGCTTCCTCGGGTTGCCGGGCTGCGCCATCGCGGTGACCGTGCCGATCTCCACGTGATCGAAGCCGAGCATGGTCATCCCGTCGATGGCCACCGCGTTCTTGTCGAAGCCGGCGGCGAGGCCGAAGGGTCCGTGCATCCGCAGCCCCAGGGCTTCGGTGCGCAGCTCCTCGTGGCGGGGGGCGAGCAGGGCGGCGAGGTAGGTGCGCAGCACGGGGACCCTGGCTGCGGCCCGGATCCAGCGGAAGGCCAGGTGGTGGGCGGCCTCGGGGTCCATCCGGGAGAAGAAGAGGGTGAAGAACAGCTTGTACATGGTGGCTTCCTCATGAAGAGGGGGACACCGTCTCGACGGTGTCCCCCTGTTCGCTAGTCGCGGGCCGCGGTCAGGTGTCGTGCGTGTTCCTGGAGGGAGCGCACTCCCACGTCTCCGCGTCCCAGCGCCTCGATGCCCTGCACGGCGGCGGCGAGCGCCTGGACCGTGGTGAGGCAGGGGACGGCGCGGGCGACGGCGGCGGTGCGGATGTCGTAGCCGTCGAGGCGTCCGCCGGTGCCGTACGGGGTGTTCACGATCAGGTCGACCTGGCCGTCGTGGATGAGCTGCACGATGGTCTTCTCGCCGTTCGGCCCCTCGCCCTCGCTGTGCTTGCGCACCACGGTGGCGCCGATGCCGTTGCGCTTGAGGACCTCGGCGGTGCCGGAGGTGGCCAGCAGCTCGAAGCCGTGGGCGACCAGCTCGCGGGCGGGGAAGATCATCGAGCGCTTGTCCCGGTTGGCCACCGAGATGAAGGCGCGGCCCTTGGTGGGCAGCGGTCCGTACGCGCCCGCCTGCGACTTGGCGTACGCCGTGCCGAAGACGGAGTCGATGCCCATGACCTCGCCGGTGGAGCGCATCTCCGGCCCGAGGACGGTGTCCACGCCCCGGCCGTGGATGTCGCGGAAGCGCGACCAGGGCAGCACGGCCTCCTTGACGGAGATCGGTGCGTCCATCGGCAGCGTGCCGCCGTCGCCGCTCGCCGGCAGCAGGCCCTCGGCGCGCAGCTCGGCGACGGTGGCGCCGAGCGAGATGCGGGCGGCGGCCTTGGCCAGCGGTACGGCGGTGGCCTTGGAGGTGAAGGGGACGGTGCGGGAGGCGCGCGGGTTGGCCTCCAGCACGTAGAGGATGTCCCCGGCCATGGCGAACTGGATGTTGATCAGTCCGCGGACGCCCACGCCGCGGGCGATCGCCTCGGTGGAGGCGCGCAGCCGCTTCACGTCGTAGCCGCCGAGGGTGATCGGGGGCAGGGCGCACGCCGAGTCGCCGGAGTGGATGCCGGCCTCCTCGATGTGCTCCATGACGCCGCCCAGGTAGAGCTCCTCACCGTCGTAGAGCGCGTCGACGTCGATCTCGATGGCGTCGTCGAGGAAGCGGTCCACGAGGACCGGGCGGGTGGGGCTGATCTCGGTGGACTCGGCGATGTACGACTGGAGGCGGGCCTCCTCGTACACGATCTCCATGCCGCGTCCGCCGAGCACGTACGAGGGGCGCACCAGGACCGGGTAGCCGATCTCGTCGGCGATGGCCTTGGCCTCGGCGAAGGTGGTGGCGGTGCCGTGCTTGGGCGCCGGCAGGCCGGCGTCCTTGAGCACCTGGCCGAAGGCGCCGCGGTCCTCGGCGGCGTGGATGGCCTCCGGCGGGGTGCCGACGACGGGCACGCCGTTGTCCTTCAGCGCCTGGGCGAGGCCGAGCGGGGTCTGGCCGCCGAGCTGGACGACGACGCCGGCGATCGGTCCGGCCGCGGCCTCCGCGTGCACGATCTCCAGCACGTCCTCCAGGGTGAGCGGCTCGAAGTAGAGCCGGTCGGAGGTGTCGTAGTCGGTGGAGACGGTCTCGGGGTTGCAGTTGACCATCACGGTCTCGTAGCCGGCGTCGCTGAGCGCGAAGGAGGCGTGGACGCAGGAGTAGTCGAACTCGATGCCCTGGCCGATGCGGTTGGGGCCGGAGCCGAGGATGATCACGGCGGGCTTCTCGCGCGGCGCGACCTCGGTCTCCTCGTCGTACGAGGAGTAGAAGTACGGCGTCTTCGCGGCGAACTCGGCGGCGCAGGTGTCCACGGTCTTGTAGACGGGGCGCACGCCGAGCGCGTGGCGGACCTCGCGGACGACGTCCTCGGGCAGCCCGCGGACGGCGGCGATCTGCGCGTCCGAGAAGCCGTGCCGCTTGACCTCGGCGAGCAGCTCGGGGGTGAGTTCGTCGGCGGCGGCCAGCTCGTCCGCGTACTCCTTGATCAGGAAGAGCTGGTCGACGAACCACGGGTCGATCCTGGTGGCCGCGAAGACCTCGTCGGCGGTGGCCCCGGCACGGATGGCGGCCATGACGGTGTTGATCCGGCCGTCGGTGGGGCGCACGGCCTCGCGGAGCAGTTCTTCCTTGTCGCCGAGGTCGGCGACGGGCGTGGCGAAGTCGAACTGGCTGCCCTTCTTCTCCAGGGAGCGCAGGGCCTTCTGGAGCGCCTCGGTGAAGTTGCGGCCGATCGCCATGGCCTCGCCGACCGACTTCATGGTGGTGGTGAGGGAGGAGTCGGCGGAGGGGAACTTCTCGAAGGCGAACCGGGGGGCCTTCACCACGACGTAGTCGAGCGTCGGCTCGAAGGAGGCCGGGGTCTGCTCGGTGATGTCGTTGGGGATCTCGTCCAGCGTGTAGCCGACGGCCAGCTTCGCGGCGATCTTGGCGATGGGGAAGCCGGTGGCCTTGGAGGCGAGCGCGGAGGAGCGGGAGACCCGCGGGTTCATCTCGATGACGATGATCCGGCCGTCGTCGGGGTTGACGGCGAACTGGATGTTGCAGCCGCCGGTGTCGACGCCGACCTCGCGGATGATCGCGATGCCGATGTCCCGCAGCCGCTGGTACTCGCGGTCGGTCAGGGTCATCGCCGGGGCGACCGTGATGGAGTCGCCGGTGTGCACGCCCATGGGGTCGAAGTTCTCGATGGAGCAGACGACCACGACGTTGTCGTGCTTGTCGCGCATCAGCTCCAGCTCGTACTCCTTCCAGCCGAGGATGGACTCCTCCAGGAGCACCTCGGTGGTCGGGGAGAGCGTGAGGCCCTGGCCGGCGATGCGGCGCAGCTCCTCCTCGTCGTGGGCGAAGCCGGAGCCGGCGCCGCCCATGGTGAAGGAGGGGCGGACGACGACCGGGTAGCCGCCGAGGATGTCGACGCCGTTCAGGACGTCGTCCATGGAGTGGCAGATCACCGAGCGGGCGGACTCGCCGTGGCCGGTCTTGGTCCGGACGGCCTCGACGACCTCCTTGAACAGGTCGCGGTCCTCGCCCTTGTGGATGGCGGTGACGTTGGCGCCGATCAGCTCGACGCCGTACTTCTCCAGGACGCCCTGTTCGTGCATGGCGATCGCGGTGTTCAGCGCGGTCTGGCCACCGAGGGTGGGCAGCAGCGCGTCGGGGCGCTCCTTGGCGATGATCTTCTCGACGAACTCCGGGGTGATGGGCTCGACGTAGGTGGCGTCGGCGATCTCCGGGTCGGTCATGATCGTGGCCGGGTTGGAGTTGACCAGGACGACGCGCAGGCCCTCGGCCTTGAGGACGCGGCACGCCTGGGTGCCGCTGTAGTCGAACTCGGCGGCCTGGCCGATGACGATCGGGCCGGAGCCGATGACCAGGACGGACTGGATGTCGGTGCGCTTAGGCACGCTGGCCCTCCATCAGGGAGACGAAGCGGTCGAACAGGTAGGCGGCGTCGTGCGGGCCGGCTGCCGCTTCGGGGTGGTACTGGACGCTGAAGGCCGGCCGGTCGAGCAGGCGCAGGCCCTCGACCACGTCGTCGTTGAGGCAGACGTGGGAGACCTCGGCGCGGCCGTAGGGGGTGTCGGAGACGGCGTCGAGCGGTGCGTCGACGGCGAAGCCGTGGTTGTGGGCGGTGACCTCGACCTTGCCGGTGGTGCGGTCCTGGACCGGCTGGTTGATGCCGCGGTGGCCGTACTTCAGCTTGTAGGTGCCGAAGCCGAGGGCGCGGCCGAGGAGCTGGTTGCCGAAGCAGATCCCGAAGAGGGGGGTCCGTCGCTCCAGGACCGCCTTGACCACGGTGAGGTCGGCGGTGGCGGGGTCGCCGGGGCCGTTGGAGAGGAAGACGCCGTCGGGCTGGACCGCGTACACCTCCTCGACGGTGGCGGTGGCGGGCAGCACGTGGACCTCGATGCCGCGCTCGGCCATCAGGTGCGGGGTCATGCCCTTGATGCCGAGGTCGAGGGCGGCGACGGTGAAGCGCTTCGCGCCGATCGCGGGGACGACGTAGGTCTGCTCGGTGGCGACCTCGGCGGACAGGTCCGCGCCCTTCATCTGGGGGGACTGCCGCACCCGGGCCAGCAGGGTCTCCGCGTCGGGCAGGGCGGCGCCGGAGAAGATCCCGACGCGCATCGCACCGCGCTCGCGCAGGTGGCGGGTGAGCGCCCGGGTGTCGATGCCGCTGATGCCGACGACGTCCTGGGCGGTCAGCTCGTCGTCCAGGGTGCGCCGGGCGCGCCAGTTGGAGGGGATGCGGGCGGGGTCGCGGACGACGTATCCGGCCACCCAGATGCGCCGCGACTCGTCGTCCTCGTCGTTGACGCCGGTGTTGCCGACGTGCGGGGCGGTCATCACGACGACCTGGCGGTGGTACGAGGGGTCCGTCAGGGTCTCCTGGTAGCCGGTCATGCCGGTGTTGAAGACCGCTTCGCCGAAGGTCTCCCCCACGGCCCCGTAGGAGCGACCGCGGAAGATCCGGCCGTCCTCCAGGACGAGTACGGCGGGGGTGGTGCTCCTCGTCGGAGCGACTCCCCTGGTGGAGGTGGTCATCGTGCGCCTTCCGTCGTGTGGATCAGGTCGTTCAGGGTGGTCACCCAGTCGGCGTGCTCGTCGGACCGGTCGGCGCGGAAGCCGGAGTCGATCAGCGTGCCGCCGTGTTCCCAGGTGACGATGAGCAGTCCGCCCTCGGCGAGGACCTTGCCGGCGATGCCCTTGTCGAGGCGGGCCTCGCGCAGGGCGGCCCGCGGGACGAAGAAGTCGCTCGCGCCGGGGCGCACCACGTCGAGTCCGGCGTCGGTGAGGGTCAGCTCGACCCGGCTGCGGACGCCGAGCCCGTGGGCGACGATCCGGTCGAGCCACTGCCCGGCGGTGGTGGAGCCGTGGTAGCGGCCGGTCGAGGACCGCAGCGGTGCGCCTGGGTCGTCCGGGGCGGCGGGCAGCGCGGGGAGGTCCGACTGGAGGCTGCCGCGCCACTTCCAGCCCTGGCGCATCAGCCAGTAGACCAGGGCGATGAAGATCAGCAGCCCGACGACCCAGCCGATGCGGGCCGCCCAGTCGGTCACCTCCGCGGACTTCTTCTCCGCTGCGAGATGGGCTGCGATGGTGGTGAGTGATGTCACGCCAGATTCCCGTCGACGACCGTTGCCCGGCCCCGCAGGAAGGTGTGGGTGACGCGTCCCGGCAGCTCACGGCCCTCGTAGGGGGTGTTGCGGCTGCGGGAGGCGAAGCCCGCGGGGTCCACCGCTCCACGGTAAGCCGGATCGACGAGCGTGAGGTTGGCGGGCTCACCGGCGGCGATCGGCCGGCCGTGGCCGTCGAGCCGGCCGATGCGGGCCGGGCGGAACGACATCCGGTCGGCGACGCCGGCCCAGTCGAGCAGTCCGGTGTCCACCATCGTCTCCTGGACGACGGAGAGCGCGGTCTCCAGGCCGACCATGCCCATGGCGGCGGCGCCCCACTCGCAGTCCTTGTCCTCGTGCGGGTGCGGGGCGTGGTCGGTGGCGACGCAGTCGATCGTGCCGTCCGCCAGTGCCTCGCGCAGGGCCAGCACGTCGGTCTCGGTGCGCAGCGGCGGGTTGACCTTGTAGACCGGGTTGTAGGTGCGGACGAGCTCGTCGGTGAGCAGCAGGTGGTGCGGGGTGACCTCGGCGGTCACGTTCCAGCCCTTGGACTTGGCCCAGCGGACGATCTCGACCGAGCCGGCCGTGGAGAGGTGGCAGATGTGCACCCGGGAGCCGACGTGGGCGGCGAGCAGCACGTCCCGGGCGATGATCGACTCCTCGGCGACCGCGGGCCAGCCGCCGAGTCCGAGTTCGGCAGAGACGACGCCCTCGTTCATCTGGGCGCCCTCGGTCAGCCTGGGCTCCTGGGCGTGCTGGGCGATGACGCCGTCGAACGCCTTCACGTACTCCAGGGCGCGGCGCATGATGACCGCGTCGTCGACGCACTTGCCGTCGTCGGAGAAGACCCGCACCCCGGCGGCCGAGTCGTGCATGGCGCCCAGCTCGGCGAGCTGCTTGCCCTCCAGTCCGACGGTGACCGCGCCGACCGGCTGGACGTCGCAGTAGCCGGACTCCTTGCCGAGTCGGTAGACCTGCTCGACCACGCCGGCGGTGTCCGCGACGGGGAAGGTGTTGGCCATGGCGTGCACGGCGGTGAAGCCGCCGACGGCCGCGGCCTTGGTGCCGGTCAGCACGGTCTCGGAGTCCTCGCGGCCGGGCTCGCGCAGATGGGTGTGGAGGTCGACGAGGCCGGGCAGCAGCACCCGGCCGGCGGCCTCGATCACCGTGGCGTCGCCGGGCTCGATGTGGTCCGCGATCTCGGCGACGGTCTCTCCGTCGATCAGGACGTCCTGCGCCTGCCCGCCGAGCACCTGGGCGCCTCGGATAAGGATCTTGCTCATGGTTACGGGGTCTCCTCGGTACGGACGGGCTCGGTGCGGGTGTGGGCGGCGGCGGACTCGTTGCCGCCGAGCAGCAGGTAGAGGACGGCCATGCGGATGGACACGCCGTTGGCGACCTGTTCGACGGCGGTGCAGCGGTCGGAGTCGGCGACCTCGGCGGTGATCTCCATGCCGCGGTTCATCGGGCCTGGGTGCATCACCACGGCGTGCTCCGGCGTCCGGGCCATGCGCTCGCCGCCGAGGCCGTAGCGGCGGGCGTACTCGCGCTCGGTGGGGAAGAAGGCGGCGTTCATCCGTTCGCGCTGGACCCGGAGCATCATCACGGCGTCGGACTTGGGCAGCACGGCGTCGAGGTCGTAGGAGACCTCGCACGGCCAGCTCTCGACGCCGATGGGGACGAGGGTCGGCGGGGCGACCAGGGTGACCTCGGCGCCGAGGGTGTGCAGCAGCAGCACGTTGGAGCGGGCGACCCGGCTGTGCAGGATGTCGCCGACGACGGTGACGCGGCGGCCGGCCAGGTCGCGGCCCATGCCGGCGTCGGGGCCGACCAGTCGGCGGCGGACGGTGAAGGCGTCCAGCAGGGCCTGGGTGGGGTGCTCGTGGGTGCCGTCGCCGGCGTTGACGACCGCGCCGTCGATCCAGCCGGAGTTCGCCAGCCGGTAGGGCGCGCCGGAGGCGTGGTGGCGGATGACGACCGCGTCCGCGCCCATGGCCTCCAGGGTGAGGGCGGTGTCCTTGAGGGACTCGCCCTTGGAGACCGAGGAGCCCTTGGCGGAGAAGTTGATGACGTCGGCGGAGAGCCGCTTGGCGGCGGCTTCGAAGGAGATCCGGGTGCGCGTCGAGTCCTCGAAGAAGAGGTTGACGACGGTGCGTCCGCGGAGGGTGGGCAGCTTCTTGATCGGCCGGTCGGCGACGCGGGCCATCTCCTCGGCGGTGTCGAGGATGAGGACGGCGTCGTCACGCGTGAGGTCGGCGGCCGAGATGAGGTGGTGCTTCATCTGGTGGGCTCCGGTGGGTACTCGGTCGGCGTGCGGGGTGTGGCCCGCCCCGGGGGCGTACGGACGCACGGGCGCGCGGGTGCCGCGGGCCGTGCGGGTCGGTGGGCGGTGGGTGCGGCGGGGTCAGCGCTGTGCGGCGCCCTGCGGGGCGCTCGCGTCGTCGCGCGGCTCGCGCACGCCGAGCAGCACGGTGTCGCGGCCGTCCTCCTCGTGGAGCAGCACCTTGACCGTCTCGCGCAGCGACGTGGGCAGGTTCTTGCCGACGTAGTCGGCGCGGATGGGCAGCTCCCGGTGGCCGCGGTCGACCAGGACCGCGAGCTGGACGGCGCGGGGGCGGCCGATGTCGCCGAGGGCGTCCAGCGCGGCGCGGATGGTCCGGCCGGAGAAGAGCACGTCGTCGACGAGGACGACCAGCCGGCCGTCGACGCCCTCGCCGGGGATCTCGGTCCGGGCCAGCGCGCGGGCGGGCCGCAGGCGCAGGTCGTCGCGGTACATGGTGATGTCGAGGGAGCCGACCGGCATGGCGCGTCCGGTGATCTGCTCCAGCTTGTCGGCGAGCCGGCGGGCGAGGAAGACGCCGCGGGTGGGGATGCCGAGGAGCACCACGTCGTCGGCGCCCTTGGCGCGTTCGACGATCTCGTGGGCGATGCGGGTCAGCACCCGCGCGATGTCGGGGGCTTCCAGCACGGGCCGGGCCGCATCGGTGCCGTCTGCACGGCTGTTGGTGTCCATGGGAAAAGGACCTCCTTCTCCGCCTCACGGGACGGACCTTAAAGGACGTCGGTCAATGCGCTCCCCACCGTACCAGGGCCATTCGGGCGAACCTTCCGGGGGAGGGCGTGACCCTGGTCCGGACCTGGGGTGATTCCGGTCTTGATCATGACAAGGAACCGGTCTGGACCCGTTCGGCTTGACGCATCCAGATCACTCTGCGTAACCTCACAGTGAGTCACCAGCCGCGCGGCGGAGCCGCACGTTGTCACAGCGTCCGGGAGCTATATGTCCAGCGAATACGCAAAGCAGCTCGGGGCCAAGCTCCGCGCCATCCGCACGCAGCAAGGGCTGTCCCTCCACGGCGTGGAGGAGAAGTCCCAGGGCCGCTGGAAGGCCGTCGTGGTCGGTTCGTACGAACGCGGCGACCGCGCCGTGACCGTGCAGCGCCTGGCCGAGCTGGCCGACTTCTACGGGGTGCCGGTGCAGGAGCTGCTGCCGGGCACGACCCCGGGCGGTGCGGCCGAGCCCCCGCCGAAGCTGGTGCTGGACCTGGAGCGGCTGGCGCACGTGCCGGCGGAGAAGGCCGGCCCCCTCCAGCGGTACGCGGCCACGATCCAGTCCCAGCGCGGGGACTACAACGGCAAGGTGCTGTCGATCCGCCAGGACGACCTGCGCACCCTCGCCGTCATCTACGACCAGTCGCCTTCGGTCCTCACCGAGCAGCTCATCAGCTGGGGCGTCCTCGACGCGGACGCCCGTCGCGCGGTGACGCACGAGGAGGGCTGAGCCCCTCCGGAGCAGCGCTGCACCATCGGCCCTGCCTCCGGAGAAACGTCACGCCCGAGGGCGGATCCCATCAGGGGGTCCGCTCTCGGGCGTTCCGTCGTCGTGTGCGCGCCCCGCGCTCGGCGTGCGAGCGGTTGGTGCGCGGGCGCCGCCGTGCTTCCCGTACGCGAAGAAACGGCGGGGCCCGGGGCGGAGGTCAGCCTCCGCCCCGGGCCCCGCCGTACGCCCTACCGCTGCGCTCAGTCGCCGTCGCGCCGCAGGGACGACTTGAGGTCCTTGAGCCGGCCCAGGAGGCCGTTCACGAACGACGGGGAGTCATCGGTGGAGAACTCCTTGGCGAGCTCCACCGCCTCGTCGATCACCACCGCGTCCGGGGTGCCGTCCACCCAGACCAGCTCGTAGGCGCCGAGCCGGATGATGTTCCGGTCGACCGCCGGCATCCGGTCGAGGTCCCAGTCGCGCGCGTAGGTGACGATCAGCTCGTCGATCCGCTTCGCGTACGCCTCGTACCCCTCGACGAGTTCGATCGTGTACTCGCTGACCGGGGGCTGCCGGTCGTCGGTCCGTGAGTGCCGGATCCAGTCGGCGAGGACCGTCGGCACGGACACCCCGCGCTGGTCGGCCTCGAAGAGGATCTGGAAGGCGCGCTTACGGGCCTTGCTGCGTGCCGCCACGGTTAGCTGTTCACCCGGCTGAGGTAGTCACCGGAGCGCGTGTCGACCTTGATCTTCTCACCCGTGGTGATGAACAGCGGGACCTGCACCTCGTAGCCCGTCTCCAGCTTGGCGGGCTTGGTGCCGCCGGTGGAGCGGTCGCCCTGGACGCCGGGCTCGGTCTCCGCGATGACCAGCTCGACGGCGGCCGGCAGCTCCACGTAGAGCACCGAGCCCTCGTGGGTGGCGACGGTGGCCTCGAAGCCCTCGATCAGGAAGTTGGCGGCGTCGCCGACGGCCTTGCGCTCGACGTGGAGCTGGTC
Organism: Streptomyces sp. NPDC048057; assembly: GCF_040653095.1. Taxonomy (NCBI): domain Bacteria; kingdom Bacillati; phylum Actinomycetota; class Actinomycetes; order Kitasatosporales; family Streptomycetaceae; genus Streptomyces; species Streptomyces sp. NPDC048057. The sequence goes on along the minus strand of NZ_JBEZNF010000023.1, from coordinate 58,938 downwards.
GTACGTCTGCATGTCCATGAAGACGAAGTAGTCGCCGTCCATGTACGAGAACTGCATGTCACGGCGGTCGACGGTGGCCGTCTCGACCTTCACGCCGGCGTTGAACGTCTTGTCGACGATCTTCCCGGACAGCACGTTCTTGAGCTTGGTGCGCACGAAGGCGGGGCCCTTGCCGGGCTTGACGTGCTGGAACTCGACGACGGACCACAGCTGGTCGTTGTCGAGCTTGAGCACCATGCCGTTCTTGAGGTCGTTCGTGGAAGCCACGGTTGCGGAATCTCCTGGACTGACGTGGACGACCCGGGGGCTGCGAAGGTACGCGCCGCTAGAGCGCGAGCAGCTCCTTGGTCGTGATGGTGAGTAGCTCGGGTCCGCCGTCCGCCTCCTGGCGTACGACGAGCGTGTCATCGATCCGGACCCCGCCCCGGCCCGGAAGGTGGACCCCCGGTTCGACGGTGACCGGCACGCAAGCGTCCAGTTTACCCATGGCCGCCGGAGTCAACTGGGGGTCCTCGTCGATTTCCAGACCCACGCCGTGCCCGGTGAGCGGCGCCAGGCCGGCTCCGTGGCCCGCGCCGTCCAGGATCTGGCGCGCCGCCTGGTCCACGTCGCAGCACGCCATCCCCGGCAGCAGGGACTCGCGGGCGGCCCGCTGGGCGCTGAAGACCAGGTCGTACAGCTCGATCTGCCAGTCCGCCGGGGTGGTGCCGATGACGAAGGTCCGGCCGATCTCACAGCGGTAGCCGCGGTAGTCGGCGCCGACGCAGACGGTGAGGAAGTCGCCCTCCTCGACGCGCCGGTCCGTGGGGCGGTGGCCGCGGCGGCCGGAGTTCGGCCCGGTGGCCACCGAGGTGGCGAAGGCGGGCCCGTCCGCGCCGTGGTCCACCAGCCTGCGCTCCAGCTCCAGCGCGAGGTGCCGCTCGGTGCGCCCCACCAGGATGGACTCCAGCAGCTCGCCGAGCGCCTGGTCGGTGATCTCCGCCGCGATCCGCAGGCAGGCGATCTCCTCCTCGTCCTTCACGATCCGCTGCTGCTCCACGGCGAGCCCGGTGTCGACCAGGTGCAGCCGGGGCGCGGTGGCGCGCATCGCCCGGTGGCGCGCCACCGTGAGGTGGTGCTCCTCGACGGCCAGGGCCTCCACCCTCGCCCGGCTCGCCAGCTCGGCCGCGGCGACGGCCGGGTCCGGGCCGTCCTCGGGCAGGACGGTCAGCCGCAGGGCGTCGTCGGGCCGGCCGTCCCCGGTGTCCAGCGCGGGGGTGCGGGGACAGAGCAGGACGTCCTGATCGGGTGCGAGCAGCAGAACGGCTCCCGGGGGCGCTCCCCCGGCGAGGTAACGCACGTTCGCCGGGCGGGAGATCAGCGCTCCGCCGCCGTTGTCCGCGCACCGCTCCCGCAGCCGGTCGCGGCGGCCCGCGTACACCTCTGCCATGCATCGAGCGTACGAGTGATCGTCCGGCTCGGCTCGGCGGGACGTCCGACCGGGGGGTGGGCGGTCAGAAGGACGGGGGGCTGGCGATGGCCCGGGCCAGGGCCTCGTCCAGGACCCGGGCCGTGGTCGGGACGTCGTACTTCGAGTTGTCGATGATCGGCAGGCCCGAGCCGTACCAGCCGGCCATCCGGCCGTGGATGCTGGCGACCTCCTCGTCCGACAGCCGGCGGTTGCCGCTGCGGGCCGCGTTGCGCTCCAGGACGACGTCGAGGCCCGGCAGCAGGACGACCGGGAGCAGACCGGGGCCGACGTGGCGCTTCCAGCCGCCGAGGCCGACCACCGGGCGGTCGGGGAAGACGGCGTCGTCGAGGATGCACGAGATGCCGTTGGCGAGGAAGTTGCGGGCGGCGAAGCCGCAGGTGCGGCGGGCCAGGCGGTACTGGGTCTCGGAGTGCTCGTTCCACCCCGACTGGGGGTCGGCGAAGCCGGAGCGGACCCATTCGCGGACGTCGTCGAGGCTGACGTGCGCGGTGGGGACGCGGCGGCGGGCGGCCCAGTAGCGGGCGACGGTGGTCTTGCCCGCGCCGGCGGGGCCGATGAGCAGCACGGCCAGGGTCGTCGCGCCCGTGCCCTGCTCCGGCGGCACCGGGGCGGCCACGGGTCCGGGCCCGTCCACGGGCGGTGCGGCATCGGGCTGCGACCAGCCGGGGGCGGGAGCGGGAGCGGCCCCGTTGTGGGACGGGGACGGCGGCGGGCTCACCGGCGGGGGTACGGGCGGCGGCGCGAGGGGCGCGTCCGGGGCCGCCCCGGCGGCGGGGGGTGCGGGAGGCGGCGGCGGTACGGGCGCACCGGGCGGCACCGCGCCGTGCTCGTGCGCGGCAGCGGGGCCGGGGCCGGGGCCGGGCCAGGAGGCGGCGGCCGGCTGACCGGCCCAGCTGCGGCCGGGCTGCCCCGGGCCGTGTTCAGGCGGCAGCGGAGCCCCCACTGCGTGCTGCATCCGGTGCCACTCCGTCTCGTGCGACTGCAGGTCCGCGGCAGGGATCCCTGCCACTGCCACCGAACCGTACCCTCCGGGGCGAAGGGCCGGCTCCCCCGTCGTCGGACCGGGTCGGGGAAAGGCCCGGGAACGGCCCGAAGTGCCCCGTTCGGCACGGAGGTTGACGGATGGGGGCGAGACGATCGCCACACCGTCCGCCGCCGCTCCGGCGCACCGCCCCGAGATGGTGTCAGTCCGTCAGTTCCTCGACCAGCGCGCGCAGGGCGAGCCGGTAGGAGCCGATGCCGAAGCCGGCGACCGTGCCGTCCGCCACGGCCGCGACGACCGAGGTGTGCCGGAAGGTCTCCCGGGCGTACGGGTTGGAGATGTGCACCTCGATCAGGGGCGCGGTCCGTTGCGCGGCGGCGTCGCGCATCGCGTACGAGTAGTGCGTGAACGCACCGGGGTTGAGGACGACGGGGAGCGCGCCGTCCGCCGCCTCGTGGAGCCAGCGGACCATCTCGCCCTCGTCGTTCGTCTCGCGCACCTCGACGTCCAGGCCGAGTTCCGCGCCGAGGGACCGGCACGCCTCCACCAGTCCGGCGTAGGAGGTGGCGCCGTAGACGTCGGGCTCGCGCGAGCCCAGCCGGCCCAGGTTCGGGCCGTTGAGGACCAACACCTGACGGCTCACTCGGAGACCTCCCCGTACGCGGCCAGCAGCACGGCCGGGTCCGGGCCCTCGATGACGGTGGGCTTGGCGAGCCCGTCGAGGACGACGAAGCGCAGCAGGTTGCCGCGGGACTTCTTGTCGACCTTCATGGTCTCCAGCAGCCGGGGCCACTGGTCGCCGCGGTAGGTCAGCGGCAGGCCCACCGACCCCAGGATGCTGCGGTGGCGCTCGGCGGTCGCGTCGTCCAGCCGGCCGGCGAGCCGGCCGAGTTCGGCGGCGAAGACCATGCCGATGGAGACGGCAGCGCCGTGGCGCCACTTGTAGCGCTCGTTCTTCTCGATGGCGTGCCCGAGGGTGTGGCCGTAGTTCAGGACCTCCCGCGGACCGGACTCCTTGAGGTCGCCGGAGACCACTTCGGCCTTGACCCGGATGGAGCGCTCAAGGAGTTCCGCGGTGTGCGGCCCTTCGGGCGAGCGGGCGCCCTGCGGGTCGGCCTCGATGAGGTCGAGGATCACCGGGTCCGCGATGAAGCCGGCCTTGATGACCTCGGCCAGTCCGCTGACGTAGTCGTGCACGGGCAGCGAGTCGAGGGCGGCCAGGTCGCACAGCACGCCGGCGGGCGGGTGGAAGGCCCCGACGAGGTTCTTGCCCTCGGCGGTGTTGATGCCGGTCTTGCCGCCGACCGCCGCGTCCACCATGCCGAGGACGGTGGTGGGGACGGCGATCCAGCGCACTCCGCGCAGCCATGTCGCGGCGACGAAGCCGGCGAGGTCGGTGGTGGCGCCGCCGCCGACGCCGACGACGACGTCGTTGCGGGTGAAGCCGGTCTGGCCGAGCGCCTTCCAGCAGTACGCGGCGACCTCGGCCGTCTTGGCCTCCTCCGCGTTCGGCAGCTGGACGGCGATGGCCTCGTACCCCTGGGACGCCAGGTCCTCCCGGATCGCCGCGCCGGTCTCGGCGAGCGCCTCCGGGTGGAGCACGGCCACCCTCGTGCCGGTCGGGCCGATCAGCCCGGGCAGCTCGGCGAGGAGCTGCCGGCCGACCAGGACCTCGTACGGATCGGTGCCTTCCGTGCCGCCGACCTGGATGCGGGTCACTGGGTGCTCGGTCATGACTCGTCCTTCAACTCCAGAGCGTCGAGGATCGTCTGGGCGATCTCCTCGGGGGTGTGGTCGTCGGTGGCCACCACGACCTGGGCGACCTCGACGTACAGCGGGCGCCGGGCCTCCATCAGCTCGCGCCACTGGCGGCGCGGGTTGACTGCGAGCAGCGGTCGCGCCTGGTTGAGCCCGGTGCGGCGGACCGCCTCCTCCACGTCCAGGGAGAGATAGACCACGGGCAGCCCGCTCAGCAGGGCGCGGGTGCCGTCGTCCAGCACCGCTCCCCCGCCCAGGGCGAGGACGCCGCGGTGCTCGGCGACGGCCGTGCGCACCGCGGCCCGCTCCAGGGCGCGGAAGTGGTCCTCGCCGTCCTCGACGAAGATGTCGGAGATCTCGCGGCCCTCTGCTGCCACGACGTCGGCGTCGGTGTCCCGGAAGGGCACCCCGAGCCGGTCGGCCAGCAGTTCGCCCACCGTGGACTTGCCCGAGCCCATGGGTCCGACCAGGACGATCTGCGGGCCGCTCACCGGATCTGGAGGTGGTCGAGGAACGACTGCACGTTGCGGCGGGTCTCGGTGACGCTGTCGCCGCCGAACTTCTCGGCGACGGCGTCCGCGAGCACCAGGGCGACCATCGCCTCGGCGACGATGCCGGCGGCGGGCACCGCGGCCACGTCGGAGCGCTGGTGGTGGGCGGCGGCGGTCTCGCCGGTGGCGACGTCGACGGTGGCCAGCGCCTTCGGGACGGTCGCGATGGGCTTCATCGCGGCGCGCACCCGCAGCAGTTCGCCGGTGGACATGCCGCCCTCGGTGCCGCCGGAGCGGCCGGAGGAGCGGCGCAGCCCCTCGGGGGTGGAGACGATCTCGTCGTGGGCCTGGGAGCCGGGGACGCGCGCCAGGTCGAAGCCGTCGCCGAGTTCGACGCCCTTGATGGCCTGGATCCCCATGAGGGCCGCGGCGAGCCGGGCGTCCAGGCGCCGGTCCCAGTGGACGTGCGAGCCGAGGCCGACGGGGACCCCGTACGCCAGCACCTCGACGACGCCGCCGAGGGTGTCGCCGTCCTTGTGGGCCTGGTCGATCTGGGCGACCATCGCCTCGCTGGCGTCCGCGTCCAGGCAGCGCACCGGGTCGGCGTCCAAGCGCTCCACGTCCGCGGGCGTCGGGTACACGCCCTTGGGGGCCTGGGCGGCGCCGAACTCGACGACGTGGGAGACGATCTCGATGCCCGCGGTCTCCTTGAGGTAGGAGCGGGCGACCGCGCCGAGCGCGACGCGGGCCGCGGTCTCCCGGGCGCTGGCGCGCTCCAGGATGGGCCGGGCCTCGTCCAGCGCGTACTTCTGCATGCCGGCGAGGTCGGCGTGGCCGGGCCGGGGGCGGGTGAGCGGGGCGTTGCGGGCGAGGGAAGCCAGCTCCTCGGGGTCGACGGGGTCGGCCGACATGACCTTCTCCCACTTCGGCCACTCGGTGTTGCCGACCATGACCGCCACCGGGGAGCCGAGGGTCAGCCCGTGGCGCACGCCGCCGAGGAAGGTGACCTCGTCGCGCTCGAACTTCATGCGGGCGCCGCGCCCGTAGCCGAGGCGTCGCCGGGCGAGGTGGTCCGCCACCATCTCGGTGGTGATCGGTACGCCCGCCGGGAGGCCCTCCAGTGTCGCCACCAGTGCGGGTCCGTGCGACTCCCCCGCCGTCAGCCAACGCAACCTGCTCAACGGTGTGCTCCTCCTGCTCGCGCCTGGACTGCTGGCGCGACCGGGTGCGCGGCCCTGGCCCGCCTGCCCCGATCCTCCCACGTCCGGGGGGCTCCCCCGTGCCCGGTCCAGCAGTCGGACGTCCCCGACGGGCGCCTCAGAGCCTGTCGGGTGACCTCTGATCGGGCGTCCACTCCCTGGCACGCATGCTTCCCGCGTTGCCGAAATGCCCTAGTAGGCCCCCTGTGCCCTGCGGGCACGGGAGGTACCCCCACCGCTACGAGGGCATCCCGCCGCCTTGGAATCGCACGCACCAGGCCGCGTCCGCTATCCGATCGAAGGCCACCCGACAGGCTCTCAGCGCTCGTGGAGCGCGGCCTCGCCGGCCTTGCGCATGGCCTCCACCGGGGCCGGGGCGCATCCGGTCATCCGTTCCACCTGGAGCACGGCCTGGTGGACGAGGAGGTCGAGGCCGCCGAGGACGGCGCCGCCGTGCGCGGCCCAGGCCGCGGCGAGCGGCGTGGGCCAGGGCTCGTACAGCACGTCGAAGAGGGTGCCGGGACGGGCGGGCACGTCGACGACGAGCGGATCGGTGGTGCCGGCCGGGGTGGTGGCGATGACCAGCGGCTCGACCAGCGCGCGGGCGGCCCGCTCCCACGGCTCGGTGCGCACCTCGATGCCCAGCCGCTCGCCCCAGCCGCGCATCTCGTCGGCGCGGGCCGCGCTGCGGACGTACGCGGTGACGGGTCCGTGGCACAGGTGGGCGAGGGCGGCGAGCGCGGAGGAGGCGGTCGCGCCGGCGCCGAGGACGGCGGCCGACTCGACGCCGGTGACGCCCCGCTCCCGCAGCGCGGCGAGGAGGCCGGGGATGTCGGTGTTGTCGCCGTGGAGGCGGCCGTCCTCGGTGCGGACGACGGTGTTGACCGCCTCCACCGAGGCCGCGGCGGGGCTGACCTCGTCGAGCAGCGGGATGACGGCCCGCTTCAGCGGCATGGTCAGCGAGAAGCCGGCCCAGCTGTCGTCCAGGTCGGCGAGGAAGCCCGGCAGGGCCTGCTCGTCCACCTCGAACTGGTCGTACGACCAGTCCGCGAGGCCCAGGTGGGTGTAGGCGGTGCGGTGCAGCACGGGTGACAGGGAGTGGCCGATCGGCGATCCGAGGACCGCCGCGCGCCGCTTCGCCGTCCCGTGCGTGCCGGCCGTACCCCTCGCGTGCGGGGTGTTCGTCGTGCTCACTGACCGGCTTTCTGCTTTTCGAGGTACTTCTGGCGGTTCGCCTCGTGCTCGTCGTTCGTCTCGGCGAACCGGGTGTCGTCCTCGTCGATCGAGACGAAGTAGTACCAGGGGCCGTCCTCCGGCTTGACCGCGGAGTTGAACGCTTCCATGCCGGGGTTGCCGATCGGGCCGGGCGGCAGCCCCTTGATCCGGTACGTGTTGTACGGGTCGGGGAGCTGGCGGAGCTTGTCGACGCTGCCGATGTCGAGTCGGCTCTTGTTCTGGAAGTAGTTGACGGTCGAGTCGAACTCCAACCGGCCCACGGTCTCGGTGTTGTCGGGCTGGAGGCGGTTGTAGACGACCCTGGCGACCTTGTCGAAGTCCTTCTTGTACTTGCCCTCGGCCTGGACGAGGCTCGCGACGGTGAGGATCTCCATCGGCGACTTGAGCCCGAGGCGCTGGGCTTCCTTCTCCAGGTCCGCCTTCCCGAACTCCTCGTTGGCGCGGGCGACCATCTTCTTCAGCACGGCCTCGGGCTTCATGCCCTTGGCCACCGGATAGGCCGCGGGGAAGAGGAAGCCCTCCAGCGGGTCCTTGATGTCGCCGCCCTTGCCCGCCCAGGAGGGCAGACCGAGGTTCTTCGCCTGGTCCTTGGCCACCTGCTGGGTGGTCCCGGCCTTCAGCTCCAGACGCTTGTCGATCGCCGCGTAGATGTAGGTGTTCCGCTTGCCCTCAGGGATGATCAGGTTGCTGCTGCTCTTGGGGTCGAGCATCGACTTGACGGCGTTGGCGCCCGACATCTCCTTGGCCAGGACGTACACGCCGGCCTGGATGGTCTTGGCGCGCGGGTTGCTGTCGGCCGCGGCGACGAACGCCCCGGAGCTCTTGACGACGCCGTGCTTCTTCAGGATCGAGCCGATCTCCGCCAGGCCCGCGTCCTTGGGGATCTCGACCACGACGGAGCCGCTGCCCGCGCCCGCGTAGTCGGGTGCGGCACCGAACTGGCCCTGCCAGAACTGGTACGCGAAGTAGGACACCCCACCGAGTCCGCTGGCCAGCACCAGGGACACCACCAGGCAGGCGCAGCCGTTGCGGCTCTTCTTCTTGCCCTTGCCTCGGCGTTCGCCGGAGCCGGCGCCGCCGCCGCGTCGGGCCGCGCGGCCGGTCGCCTCGCCGTCGCGTCTGACGCCGTCGTCATCGGCGTCGTCGCCGCCGAAGAAGGGATGCCGCTCCTCGTCGGGCGCTTCGGCGTCCCACGGGGCGGCCTTGGCCTCGGGTTCGGCGCTGCGCCGGGCGGGAGGCTCGGGCGGGGGGTACGCGTCGGCCGTGGCGTAGTAGTCGGCCTCGGGCTGACCCTGGTAGCTCGGGGCCTGGCCGGCGTAGGCGTCGGCGGGGTTGGCCCCGTAGGTCTCGGGGCCGTACCCGACGGCCGGCTGGTGGCCGGCGTCCCACTGGCCGTCGTAGCTCTGGGGACCGGCGTGCTGCTGGTGGCCGGGGTGCTGCTGCCCGGAGGCGTACGGCGCCTGCTGCGGGTGCTGGTGCTGGGCGTACTGCTGCTGGTACGGGTCCTGGACGCCGTACGCCTGCTCCGGGTGCTGGGCGTGCTGAGGCTGGGGGTACTGCTGCTGCTGCTGCGGATGTCCGCCGTAGGGGTCGTGACCGGAGCCGGCCTGCTGGCCGTTCCATCCCTGGTCTCCGTAGAGAGGGTCATCGGGATGCCACGGTTCGGAGCCGGGGCCCCGGCCATAATCAGTCATCGATCCCCTAGCCGCGAGTCGGGCGGATCACCGTCCCGCTGTCGTATCGGTGAGGCAGTTGTTCGAGCACCGCCGCACGGCGCGGAACGTTACCGTATCGCGATCAGACAATCCCTCCGACGCTCTCACCAGGGGGCGCGCCTGACGCCCGTTCGGACTCCAGAGCGTTCTGGAGGATCAACACAGCGGCAGCCTGGTCGATCACAGATCGCCCCTTTTTGGACGTCACGCCCGCGGCGCGCAGTCCCTGGGTGGCCGATACTGTGGTCATCCTCTCGTCGAGCAACCTCACCGGCACCGGCGCGATCCCGCGGGCCAGTTCCCGGGCGAAGGTGCGGACCTTGGTGGCGGCCGGCCCCTCCCGCCCGTTGAGCGAGCGGGGCAGCCCCACCACGACCTCGATCGGCTCGTACTCCTCGACCAGGGCCCGCAACCGCCGGTGGGCGGCCGGGACGTCGCGTCCCGGCACGGTCTCCACCGGCGTGGCGAGGATCCCGTCGGGGTCGCACGAGGCGACCCCGATCCGGGCGTCCCCGACGTCGATCGCGAGGCGACGTCCGCGTCTCACGAGGTCTCGGCCACCAGACGCTCGACAGCGGCGGCGGCCTCGTCGACGGCCGTCGGGTCCTGGCCGCCGCCCTGCGCGACGTCCGGCTTGCCGCCGCCACCGCCGCCGAGGGTCTTGGCGGCGGTGCGGACCAGGTCACCGGCCTTCAGCCCGCGCTCGCGCGCGGCCTCGTTGGTGGCGATGACGGTCAGCGGGCGGCCGCCCGCCACGGTGAACAGCGCCACCACGGCGGGGCGGTCGCCCGGGATGCGTCCGCGGACGTCAAGGACCAGCTTGCGCAGGTCGTCGGCGGAGGTGCCGTCCGGGACCCGACCGGTCACCAGGGCGGTGCCGCGCACGTCCTTGGCTCCGTCGGCGAGTCCGGCGGCGGCGGCGAGCACCTTCTCCGCGCGGAACTTCTCGATCTCCTTCTCGGCGTCCTTCAGCTTGGCGAGCATCCCGGAGATCTTCTCCGGCAGCTCCTCGGGACGGCCCTTGACCAGCTCCTGGAGCTGGGCGACGACCGTGTGCTCCCGGGCGAGGAAGTTGTACGCGTCGACGCCGACGAGGGCTTCGATGCGGCGCACGCCGGAGCCGATGGAGGACTCGCCGAGCAGCTTCACCAGACCCAGCTGGGCGGTGTTGTGGACGTGGGTGCCGCCGCACAGCTCCTTGGAGAAGTCGCCGATGGTGACGACTCGCACGCGCTCGCCGTACTTCTCGCCGAACTCGGCGATGGCGCCCTGCTTCTTGGCCTCGTCGAGGCTCATGACCTCGGCCTGGACGTCCAGCTCGCGGGAGAGGACCTCGTTGATCCGCTGCTCCACGTCGGTGAGGACGGTGCCGGGGACGGCGGCGGGCGAGCCGAAGTCGAAGCGGAAACGGCCCGGGGAGTTCTCCGAACCGGCCTGGGCGGCGGTGGGGCCGAGCGCGTCGCGCAGGGCCTGGTGCGTGAGGTGGGTGGCGCTGTGGGCGCGGGCGATGGCCCGCCGGCGCGTGACGTCGATGGCGGCGTACGCGGAGGCGCCCACGGTCACCTCGCCGACCTGCACGGACCCCTTGTGCACGGAGACGCCGGGCACGGGCTGCTGGACGTCGCGGACCTCGATGACGGCGCCGGAGTCCAGCCGGATGCGGCCCTGGTCGGCGAGCTGGCCGCCGCCCTCGGCGTAGAACGGGGTGCGGTCGAGAACGACCTCGACCTCGTCGCCCTCGACGGCGGCGGGCGAGGGCACGCCGTCGACGAGCAGGCCGACGACGGTGGACTCGCCCTCGGTGGAGAAGTAGCCGGTGAAGTCGGTGGAGCCGGCCGTGTCGGCGACCTCGCGGTACGCGGACAGGTCGGCGTGGCCGGTCTTCTTGGCCCGGGCGTCGGCCTTGGCGCGGTCCCGCTGCTCCTTCATGAGCCGGCGGAAGCCGTCCTCGTCCACGCGGAGACCCTGCTCGGCGGCCATCTCCAGGGTGAGGTCGATCGGGAAGCCCCAGGTGTCGTGGAGCAGGAACGCCTTGTCGCCGGTCAGGACGGTGGAGCCGGCCTCCTTGGCCTCGCTGACGGCACCGTCGAGGACGTTGGTGCCGGCGTTCAGCGTCTTGAGGAAGCGGGCCTCCTCGGCGAGGGCGACGGCCTCGATGCGGGTGCGCTCGGTGACCAGCTCCGGGTACTGCTCGCCCATGGTCCGGATGACGACGTCGGCCAGTTCGGCGACGACGGGGCCGGTGGCACCGAGCAGGCGCATGTTGCGGATGGCGCGGCGCATGATGCGGCGCAGGACGTAGCCGCGGCCCTCGTTGCCGGGGGTGACGCCGTCGCCGATGAGCATGACCGAGGTGCGGATGTGGTCGGCGATCACGCGCAGGGCGACGTCGGAGTCGTGCTCGGCGCCGTAGCGCACGCCGGTCAGCTCGGTGGCCTTGTCCATGACGACGCGGAGCGTGTCCGTCTCGTACATGTTCTGCACGCCCTGGAGGACCATGGCGAGGCGTTCGAGGCCGAGGCCGGTGTCGATGTTCTTGGAGGGGAGCTCACCGAGGATCGGGAAGTCCTCCTTGCCCTCGCCCGGGCCCCGCTCGTACTGCATGAAGACGAGGTTCCACAGCTCGACGTAGCGCTCGTCGTTGACGGCCGGGCCGCCCTCTTCGCCGAACTCCGGGCCGCGGTCGTAGTTGATCTCGGAGCAGGGGCCGCAGGGGCCGGGCACGCCCATGGACCAGAAGTTCGGCCCCATGCCCAGGCGCTGGATGCGCTCGGCGGGCACGCCGATGACGTCGCGCCAGATCTGCTCGGCCTCGTCGTCCTGCTCGTAGACGGTGATCCACAGGCGCTCGGGGTCGAGGCCGTAGCCGCCGTCGTCCTGGGAGGCGGTCAGCAGCTCCCAGGCGAGCTTGATGGCGCCTTCCTTGAAGTAGTCGCCGAAGGAGAAGTTGCCGCACATCTGGAAGAAGGTGCCGTGCCGGGTGGTCTTGCCGACCTCTTCGATGTCCGGGGTGCGGACGCACTTCTGCACGCTGGTGACGCGCGGGGCCGGCGGCCTGGTCTCGCCGAGGAAGTACGGCTTGAACGGCACCATGCCCGCGTTGATCAGCAGCAGAGTCGGGTCGTCCGCGATGAGCGACGCCGAAGGCACGACGGCGTGCCCGCGCTCCTCGAAGAAGCTCAGCCAGCGGCGGCGGATCTCAGCCGACTCCATCAGTGGTCCTCATTCCGGTTGTGCGAGTGGTGGGCGTGGTACGGGTGCTGCTCGGGGAGGTCCGCGGCGGGCGGGCGGCCGATCGCTCGCCGCGCCCGCTGGGCGGGCAGCTCGGGGTCGACCGGGGCGTGCACGCCCAGTGCCTCGCCCAACTCCTCCTCGCGCTGGATCATTCCGGCGCGGACGTCGAGGGCGAAGTCCTTGACGCGGTGCCCCGTCTCGATCGCCTTGTTCGCGGCCTGTGCCGCGAGGCTCTCGGGAGTGAGCTGCTGGATCTTGCGGTTCACCTTGGTGGTGGCCCAGACGCCGGCCGCGGCGCCCGCGGCGAACCAGAACGTACGACGGAACATTCCTGCCTCAGCCCTTCCTGCCCCAACGACCGCGTCCGCCCCGGGCGACCACCACGGTGCGCGGTTCGGACCGGCGGCGCGGGGGCGGCGCCTCGTCGCCCTTGCGGCTCATCGCCTTCCGTACGCCGTAGCCGAAGGCGGCGACCTTGACCAGCGGGCCGCCGAAGGTGGAGGCGACCGTGGTGGAGAGCGCGGAGGCGTTGGAGGTGACCTCCTGGACGTCCGTCGCGATCGCGTCGACCCGGTCGAGCTGGGTCTGTGCGGAGCGGACCGTCGCCGAGGCGTCGGTCAGCAGCGGAACCGCCCGCTCCGTCACCTCCGCCACGAGCCGGGTGGTCGCCCTGAGCGTCTGGGCCAGCCTCACCAGCACCACGGCGAGGAAGGAGACCAGGATCGCCCAGAAGACGGCCACCAGGATCCCGGCAACCTCACCACCGGTCACACCGCACCGCTTCCTGTGTCTGTCCGCGCGTTCGCCGGGGAGCCCTGCGATCCGCCGCGGCCTTCTGCGTACGTCGGGATTCGGGGGCGCAGCACGCCTCGAAATCGTCCTTAGACCCTATCGCGATCGGGGTGGCCCCCCATACCGCATTCCCCCGGCCCGCAACAGCACCCGTCCACCGGATTGTACGGACCGCACACGCGCCGGTACGCTCCGTGTTCCATGCGGCGCTCCCCTTGTGACGGCCCCTTTCCGTTCCCCCCGGACGACCGGTCCCAGGGCTCCGATCCCGCTTCGGTGCGGGCCTTCGTCGGCGCTCCTGACGCCCTGCCCGCGCCCGGGTGCCTCCCCCTTCCGCTGAACCGTTTCTTCGGTCGGGTCACCGAGTTGGCCGAGCTGCCCCGGATGCTGGCGGACTCCCGGCTCGTCACGCTCTCGGGGGCGGCCGGCGTCGGCAAGTCCCGGCTCGCGCTGGAGTGCGCCAGCGCTGTGCAGAATCGGTACGCCAATGGCGCGCACCTGGTCGAGCTGGCGACCGTTCGCGATCCGGACCTGGTGGAGCACGCCCTCGTGGAGGCGCTCGGCATCACCGACCAGACGCCCCGCCCCGCCCGGGCGGTCCTGCTCGACCACCTCTCCGGCCGCCGGCTCCTGCTCGTCGTCGACGGTTACGAGCACATCGTGGACGCCTGCGCCGAGGTCCTGGCCGACCTGCTGCGGCACGCCCCCGGACTGACGGTGCTCGCCGCCGGGCGCCGGCCGCTGCGACTGGCGAGCGAGGCGGTCCTGCCACTGGACCCGCTGCCCGAGGAGGACGCCGTCCTGCTCTTCGCCGACCGGGCGGCGCGGGTGCTCCCCGGCTTCCGACTGTCCGACGGGCACGAGGCGTCCGTACGGGAGCTGTGCCGGCGGCTGGACGGCATCCCGCTCGCGCTGGAACTCGCCGCGGGTCGGCTCCCGGTGCTCTCGGTGGACGACATCGTCGCCCGACTCGACGACCGGTTCCGGCTGCTCACCGGCGGAACCAGGGGCGCGCTGCCGCGCCATCGCACCCTGCGCACCGCGGTCGGCTGGAGCCACGAGCTGTGCACGCCCCGGGAGCGGCTGCTGTGGGCCCGGCTCTCGGTCTTCGCCGGGCCGTTCGACCTGGAGGCGGTCGAGTACGTGTGCAGCGGGCCCGACCTGCCCGCCGACGCCGTGCTGGACGTCGTCGGCGAACTGCTCGCCCAATCCGTGCTGACCCGCGAGGACACCCCCGCGGGGGTGCGCTACCGGATGCTCGACACCCTGCGCGCGTACGGGCAGGAGTGGCTGGCCGCCCTCGGCGACGTCCACCGGATGCGCCGACGGCACCGCGACTGGTACGTCGGACTCGCGACCTGGTGCGAGCTGGACTGGTTCAGCCCGCGGCAGGCGGAGGTCGCGGCTCTCGCGGAGGGCGCACTGCCGAATCTGCGGGCGGCGCTGGAGCTGTGCCTGGAGAGCGACGAGGAGGCGCACCTGGGCCAGCACCTCGCGGGCACGCTCTGGTTCTACTGGGTCGGCTGCGGTCGCCTCGCCGAGGGCCGGCACTGGCTCCAGGCCGCCCTCGCCGGCGACGGCGCGCACCAGGAGTCCCGGCTCAAGGCCCTGTGGGTGCTCGGTTACGTGGCGACGCTCCAGGGGGACGCCGCGGCGGGCGCCGGCGCGCTCCACGAGTGCCGCGAGGAGGCCGCCCGCGCGGGCAGCGCGCGGGCCACGGCGTACGCGGTCCACCGCACGGGCTGTCTGGCGCTGCTCTCCGGGGAGCTCATCCGCGCCGAGGACCTGCTGCGGGGAGCGCTCGCCTCCTACCGGGAGCTGGGCGAACTCAACAGCCAGGTGTTGATGGGGCAGGTGGAGCTGGCGATGTCGCTGGCCTTCCAGGACCGGCTCGCGGAGGCGGTGGCGCTGTGCGAGGAGGTCCGGGAGGTCTGCGAGGAGCGCGGGGAGCTGTGGGCCCGGGCGTACGCGCTGTACGTCCTGGCTCACGCGGCCTGGACGCGGGGCGAGACCGCCACCGCACGGGGACTGCTGGTGACGGCCCTGGGCGCGAGCCACCGCTTCCACGACCTGGTGGGGCTGGTGCTGGCGCTGGAGCTGCTGGCGCTCGTCACGGTCGACGAGGGCGACGCGGCGGAGGCCGCCGTGCTCCAGGGCGCGGCGACGCCGGTGTGGGACGCGGTAGGCCTACCGCTCTTCGGCTCGCGCCACTTCGGCGCACCGCGGGCCCTGGCGTACGACCGGGCCCTTGCGGCGCTGGGCGTCGACGCCTACCGAAGCCGAGCACGCGAGGGCCGGGCGCTGCCGCTGGAAGCGGCGGTGCGACGGGCCCTGGGAACGCGAGAGCCCGCCGGCTCCCCCGCCGATGACGGCGGTGGGGAGGCGGCGGGCTGATGCGCGCGGTCGCACCGGGCGCCCGGACCGAGCCGGGCGCGGTGGATCAGCGGGCGTAGTACTCGACGACCAGCTGCTCGTCGCAGATCACGGGGATCTCCTTGCGCTGCGGGTCGCGGTCCAGGCGGAACGCCAGGGCCTTCAGGTTGACCTGCAGGTAGCGCGGGGTCTCGCCGTCGGCCGCGAAGCCACCCTCACGGGCGACCTGGAACAGCGACTTCTCGCGGGAGCGCTGGCGGACCATCACGACGTCGTCGGGACGGACGCGGAAGGACGGCTTGTCGACCTTGCCGCCGTTGACCTCGATGTGGCCGTGGACGACCATCTGACGGGCCTGGTAGATGGTGCGGGCGATGCCCGAACGCAGCACCAGGGCGTCGAGGCGACGCTCCAGCTCGACGACGAGCGCCTCGCCCGTCTTGCCCTCGGCCTTGCGGGCGCGGTCGTAGGCGCGGGCCATCTGGCGCTCGCTGATGTCGTACTGGGCGCGCAGGCGCTGCTTCTCCAGCAGACGGACCTTGTAGTCCGAGTTCTGCTTGCGACCACGGCCGTGCTCGCCCGGCGGGTACGGGCGGGCCTCGAAGTACTTGACGGCCTTCGGCGTCAGGGCGATGCCGAGGGCACGGGACTTCTTGACCTTGGGACGCGACTGGTTAGGCACGTTCTCCAGACCTCCGAAATAGGTTAGGTTAGGCTCACCTTACTCAAGGAGATCGCATGTCTCGCCCTGGGAACACCAAGCGCATCACGGACAGCACAAAAGAAGCCGACGCTACTCATAGGAGCGTCGAGGCGACGGAGGTCCGATCAGCTCATGGTCAGCCGCGTCCCAGCGGGCTTGATATCACTCGGATGCCGTCAGCAGCCGAGCGCACACGAACTCTCGTACAGAGTACATGCTCAGCCGTGCTCCTCGTCCCGGGCCTGGACGGCATCCCCCAGGAGCTGCTCGCCCCCCAGGCGCGCGTGGTGGGCTGCGACGGCGAGGTGTTCCTGCTCTTTCCCGCCGACTCCCCCGTGGTGCGCGCCGCCACGCACGCCCAGGACGACGAGCTGTCCGCGGTCCTGGAGGTCACGGACGTGGCTCCGGTCGCCGTGCCGCACCGCATCCGGGGCCGCGCCTGGGCCTCCGGCTGGCTCACCCGGGCCCCCGGGCTGGCCGAACCGGGCGGGATGATGCTCCGGCTCGAAGTGGGCGAGCTGTCCGTGGACGACCTGTGGGGCGCGTCCGCCGTGGACCCGGAGGAGTTCGCCCGGGCCCTGCCCGACCCGCTCGTGGCCCACGAGACGGAGCTGCTCCAACACCTGCACGCGGCGCACGGCCCGCAGGTGCAGGAGTTGTGCGCACTCCTCGGCGAGCGGGCGCAGGAGCTGTCGGGGGCGACGGTCGAGCAGCAGGCGCGGGGGCTGCGTGCCGTACCGCTCGCGCTCGACCGGTTCGGACTGCGGGTGCGCTTCACCGGGGAGCGGTGCTTCGACGCCCGCTTCGACTTCCCCGAGCCGGTGCGGGACGTCGTCGAGCTGCGCCGCGCGATGCACCTGCTCTTCGAGGCCGCCGCGCACTGACGCCGGCCGGACGGCGAGGTCAGCTGCCGCGCAACCGCTCGCGCACCTTCTCCACCACGTCCGCGTACCGCGCTTCGGCGCCGTATCGCGTGGGTTCGTAGTACGTCTTGCCGTGGACGGCGTCGGGGGCGTACTGCTGGGCGGCGATGGCGCCGGGGACGTCGTGCGGATAGACGTAGCCCTGGGCGTGGCCGAGGGCCTTCGCGCCCTTGTAGTGCCCGTCGCGCAGGTGCTGGGGGACCGGGCCGGCGAGGCCGGCGCGCACGTCGGCGAGGGCCGCCCCGATGGCCGTGGTCGCGGCGTTCGACTTCGGGGCGAGGGCCAGCGCGATGGTGGCGTGGCTCAGGGTCAGCGCCGCCTCCGGGAAACCGATCATGGCCACCGCCTGGGCCGCGGCGACCGCCGTGGGCAGCGCGGTCGGGTCGGCGAGCCCGATGTCCTCACTGGCGGAGATCATCAGTCGGCGCGCGATGAACCGGGGGTCCTCCCCCGCCTCGATCATGCGGGCCAGGTAGTGCAGGGCGGCGTCCACGTCCGAGCCGCGGATCGACTTGATCAGCGCGCTGGCCACGTCGTAGTGCTGGTCGCCGTCGCGGTCGTACTTCACCGCGGCGCGGTCGACGGTCTCCTCCACCGTGAGCAGGGAGATCTCCCGCTCGCCCTTGTCGAGCGCGGCGCCGGCCGCGGCCTCCAGGGCGGTCAGCGCCCGGCGCGCGTCGCCGCCGGCGATGCGCAGCAGGTGCGCCTCGGCGTCCGCGCCGAGTTCGACGGCGCCGGCCAGACCCCGCTCGGCGGTGAGCGCGCGCCGCAGCAGACCCCTGAGGTCGTCGTCGGTCAGCGGCTCCAGCGTCAGCAGCAGGGAGCGGGAGAGCAACGGGGAGATCACGGAGAAGTACGGGTTCTCGGTGGTCGCGGCGATCAGGGTGACCCAGCGGTTCTCCACGGCGGGGAGCAGGGAGTCCTGCTGGGCCTTGGAGAAGCGGTGGATCTCGTCGAGGAAGAGGACCGTCTCCTTGCCGAACCCGCCGGCGGCCCGGCGGGCGCCGTCGATGACGGCGCGCACCTCCTTGACGCCCGCGGTGATCGCCGACAGCTCCGTGAAGCGCTTGTCGGTCGCCTGGGAGACCACGTACGCCAGGGTCGTCTTGCCGGTGCCGGGCGGGCCCCAGAGGATCACGGACGACGCTCCGGCCGGACCGTTCCCGCTCCCGACGAGCCGGCGCAGCGGTGAGCCGGGCTTGAGCAGGTGCTGCTGGCCGACGACCTCGTCGAGGTCGCGCGGACGCATCCGGACGGCCAGGGGGCTGCTGGACGGGTCCTTCTCCTGGCGTTCTTCGGCGGCGGCGGTAAAGAGGTCGGGCTCCACGCTGAGAAGCCTATGTCAGCCCACTGACACGGCTGCCGGCGCCGGCCCCGCTCCGGGCCGGGTCAGCTGGTCCAGAAGTCCCACCAGCGGGTCAGGACCAGCATGCCGATGATCCCGATCCACAGCACCGGCGGCATCCAGTGGAACTCCACGAGCCCGCGGCGCAGCCCCTCGGGGACCTTGATGATCCGGTGCCGGACGTTGTGCACCGTGACGTAGCAGAACATCACGATCGTGGCGGCCCAGGCCAGCGAGCACCACAGGCAGAGCGAGCTGATGTTGTACAGCGACTGGTACATCAGCCACATGCAGAAGCCGACGCCGAAGAGGCAGCCGGCGTTCAGGCCCAGCCAGTACCAGCGGCGGTGGCGGGCGCCGGCGAGCAGTCCGACGCCGATGGCGATCACCATGGAGTACGCGACGAGCCCCAGCATCGGGTTCGGGAAGCCGAACACCGACGCCTGCTCGCTCTTCATGATGTTGCCGCAGGAGACCACCGGGTTCAGGCTGCACCCCGGGGTGAACGACGGGTCTTCGAGCAGCTTGAACTTGTCGAGGGTGATGACCCAGGCGGCGAGCAGGCCCGCCGCTCCGGTGATCACCAGCAGCCAGGCGAAGGGACGGCTGCCGCCGATCGCGGTCGGGGTGTCGTCCGTCTGCTCGTCCGGGGTCACGTCGCCCACCGTCGCTGTCGCCATATCGCTCTCGCCGTTCGTTCCGTCGCCGTGGCCTGCTCGGGCAGGGTCATTGTGCCGCACGGACCTGGGTGTCCATCGTTCGACGGACAAGGCGATGGACACATGGTCGTACCGGTCCTCACGCTCCGTGAGCAGGGTGGAGGGCATGAGAGAACTCGCGGTGAGCGTGACGGGGCTCCGCAAGCGGTACGGCGGCGTGACGGCGGTTGACGGGCTGGACCTGGGCATCCGCCGTGGTGAGGTGTTCGGCCTGCTGGGACCCAACGGCGCCGGCAAGACGACCACGGTGGAGATCCTCCAGGGACACAGGAGTCGGGACGGAGGCGAGGTGACCGTCCTCGGCCGCGACCCAGCGGCCGGAAATCGCCGTTGGCGGTCTCGAATTGGCGTCGTCTGGCAGGATGAATCAGCACCCGCCGAGTTGACGGTGCGGGAGACGGTGTCGCACTTCGCGCACTACTACCCCGCCCCGCGCGACCCCGACGAGGTGATCGAGCTGGTGGGGCTCCGCTCGAAGGCGAACGACCGCGTCGGAGCGCTCTCCGGCGGGCAGCGGCGCCGGCTGGACGTCGCTCTCGGGGTGATCGGCCGCCCCGAACTGCTGCTCCTCGACGAGCCCACCACCGGCTTCGACCCCGCGGCCCGACGACAGTTCTGGTCCCTGATCCGGCTGTTGGCCGGCGAGGGCACCACCATCGTGCTCACCACCCACTACCTCGACGAGGCCGAGGCCCTGGCCGACCGGATCGCGGTGATCACCCGGGGCAGGGTCGTCGCCGAGGGCAGCACCGACGTCCTGCGCGAGCGGTACGGGGCACGGGCCGCGGTCGCCTGGACCGACCTGGACGGCACCCGGCGCCACGAGCACACCACCACCCCCACCCGTACCGTCGTCGACCTCGCGCAGCGGCTGGGCGGCGAGCTGCCCGGGCTCACGATCACCCGGCCCACCCTGGAGGACGTGTACCTCCGGCTCACCGAGCAGGACGACACCGGCCGGGCCGCGGATACTCCCCGGGGCGGTGCGTCGTGAAGCGCCTCCACCCCCGGCACACCGCGCCCGCGCCGTCCACGGCCCGCGGCGACGGTCCCCCGCTGCCCGGCGCCTGGCGACTGGGCCTGCTGCGCGGCGCCCTGGAGGTGCGGACCTTCTTCCGCCAGCGCGAACAGGCCGTCTTCACCTTCGCGTTCCCCATCGTGCTGCTGGTGCTCTTCGCCTCCGTCTTCGGCGACGACGCGAAGCCCGGCGGCGTCACCGCGGCCCAGCTGTACGTCCCGGCGATGATCGCCGCCGGGATCATGTCGACCAGCTTCCAGTCGCTCGGCGTCTCGATCGCCGTCGAACGGGAGTCGAAGCAGCTCCGCCGGCTCCAGGGCACGCCGATGCCGCCGGCCGCGTACTTCTTCGGCAAGATCTGGCTGGTCCTGGTCACCGGCGCGCTGGAGACCGCGGCCCTGTTGGCCGTCGGCAGCCACCTCTACGACGTCGACCTCCCGTCGGGGGCGGGCGACTGGTTCGCCTTCGGTTGGATCTTCGTCCTCGGACTGACCTCGTGCACCCTGCTGGGGATCGCGATCAGCAGCGTCCCGAAGTCGGCGCAGAGCGCGTCCTCCGTCGTCACGCTGCCGTTCCAGGTCCTCCAGTTCATCTCGGGCGTGTATATCGTGATCACCAGCCTGTCCGACTGGATGCTGGGCATCGCGGCGCTCTTCCCGCTGAAGTGGATGGTCCAGGGGCTGCGGGGGGTGTTCCTGCCGGAGTCCGCCCGGGTGCTGGAGCCCGCCGGCTCCACCGAATTCGGGATGGTCGCCCTGGTCCTGGGCGCGTGGTGCATCGGAGGACTGGTGCTGTGCCTGCTGACGTTCCGCTGGAAGAGCAACGACGGTCGCTGACGGCCGGATCCCGACGCGGCGCCTCCCACGTGTGGGAGCGGACCAGCCGGGCGTGGGACGCCTACTTCGCCGTGGTGTGGGTGACCGCCCTCGTCGTCACCCTCACCACGGCCGACCACTCCGACGCGCAACGGCTGGTCGCGGCAGGGCTGCTGGCGCTGCTGATGCCGTGGTACCTGGTCTTCGGGCGGCGCCAGTTGGCGCGGCCGGAGGTCGACGAGCGGCAGGCGCGGATCTACGTCGCGGGGGCGGTCGTCCTCTACGTACCGCCCGCGGCGATGGTGGCCGACATCAAGCTCGCCGTCTTCGCCCTGCTGCCGCAGTGCTTCATGCTGCTGCGGATGCGCGCCGCGCTGGTGACCGCGGCGCTGGTGACCCTGGTGCCGGTGGCGACCTGGGCGGTGTGGCGCAGTCCGCCCGGGCACACCGTGTTCTCCGTCTTCCTGTCGGCGGCGACCGCGCTCGCCTTCTCCGTGGTCTTCGGCCACTGGATCATGCGGGTCATCGACCAGAGCCGGGAGCGGGCGGAGCTGATCGCCGAGTTGGAGGCCCGGCGCGAGGAGCTGGCCCGGCTGTCGGCCGCCCACGGGGCGCTCGCCGAGCGCGAGCGGATGTCCCGGGAGATCCACGACACCCTCGCCCAGGGCTTCACCAGTCTGCTGATGCTGGTCCAGGCCGTGGAGGGCGAGCTGGACCGGGACCCGGACGGGGCCCGGCGCCATCTGGGGATGATGGAGCAGACCGCGCGCCAGAACCTCGCCGAGGCCCGGGCGCTGGTCGCCGGCGGTGCACCGGCGGAACTCGACGGCAGTTCGCTGCCCGACGCGCTGCGCCGGCTCGCCGAGCGGCACGCGCCGCCGGCCCGGGTGACGGTGACGGGCGCCGGACGCCCCCTGGCGCCGGACCTGGAACTGGTGGCGCTGCGCGCCTGCCAGGAGGCCCTGGCCAACGCCGCCAAGCACGCCGGCGCCGGTGCCGAGGTGAGCATCGGCCTCGACCGCACGGACGACGAGCTGCGGCTCCGCGTCCACGACACCGGGCAGGGCTTCGACACCGCCGCGCCGCCCACGGGCTTCGGGCTCCGTGGCCTGCGCGCCCGGGCGGCCGAGGTCGGCGGCCGGGCCGAGGTGCACAGCGCCCCGGGCGAGGGCACCATCGTCTCCGTCACGCTGCCGATCCCCCCGCCCCGCCCCGAGGAGGGCCTTCGATGATCCGGATCCTGCTGGTCGACGACCACCCCGTGGTCCGCGAGGGGCTGCGCGGCATGCTCGGCGCCGAGCCCGACCTGGAAGTGGTCGGCGAGGCGTCCAGCGGACCGCAGGCCGAAGCCCTGAGCGCCCGGTTGCGCCCCGACATCGTGCTGATGGACCTGCGGATGCCGGGCGGCTCGGGCGTCGATTCGATCACCCGGATGCGGTCGGCCGGACTGCCCTGCCGCGTCATCGTCCTCACCACGTACGAGACGGACTCCGACATCCTGCGCGCGGTCGCCGCGGGCGCCGCCGGCTATCTGCTCAAGGACCTGGCCCGCGACGAACTCGCCGGGGCGATCCGGGCCGCCGCGCGCGGCGAGACCGTCCTCGCGCCCTCCGTTGCCACCCGGCTCGTCGACCGGCTGCGGGAGCGGCCCGAGCGCCCCCATCTGTCCGAGCGGGAGACGGCGGTGCTGCGGCTGGTCGCGGAGGGGTGCACGAACGCGGAGATCGGCCGCCGGCTGTTCATCGGCGAGTCCACGGTGAAGACGCACCTGCTGCGGGTGTTCGCCAAGCTGGAGGTGGACGACCGGACGGCGGCGGTGACCCGGGCGATGCGCTGGGAGCTGCTGTGACGAGGGCCCGCGGAACGAAGTGACGCTTCGTTCCGCGGGCCCTCGCCCTTGCTTCCGTCGTGCCTCAGGCCAGTCGGGCCCGGACCGTCTCGGTCACGTCCGCGAGCGGCACGGGGCCCTGCTCACCGGACTCCATGTCCTTCAGCTGCACGTGGCCCTCGGCCAGATCGCGCTCGCCGGCGACGATCGCGTACCGCGCACCGCTGCGGTTGGCCGCCTTCATGGCGCCCTTCAGACCCCGGCCGCCGTACGCGAAGTCGGCGGCGACGCCCACCTTGCGCAGCCGGGTGACCACGCCGAAGAGCACCCGGCGGGCCTCCTCGCCCAGCGGGACCGCGTACACGCTGGTGGCCGGCGGAACGTCGAGCGCGACGCCCTCCGCCTCCAGCGCCAGCACCGTGCGGTCGACCCCGAGGGCCCAGCCCACGGACGGCAGCGCGGGGCCGCCGATCATCTCCGACAGGCCGTCGTACCGCCCGCCGCCGCCGACCGCGGACTGCGAGCCGAGGCCGTCGTGGACGAACTCGAAGGTGGTGCGGGTGTAGTAGTCCAGGCCACGGACGAGGCGGTCGTCGTCCTCGAAGGAGACGCCCTCCTCGGAGAGCAGCTCCCTGACCTCCTTGTGGTACGCCCGGCAGTTCTCGCACAGGTGGTCGCGGAGCACCGGCGCGTCGACGAGCTGCTTGCGCACCTCGGGCCGCTTGTCGTCGAGGACCCGCAGCGGATTGATGTCGATCCGGCGCCGGGTGTCCTCGTCGAGGTCAAGTCCGAGCAGGAAGGCCACCAGCGCCTCGCGGTAGCGCGGCCGGCACTCCTGGTCGCCCAGCGAGTTCAGCAGGATCCGGAAGTGGCGCAGCCCCAGCGAGCGGTACGCCTGGTCCGCCAGGATGATCAGCTCGGCGTCCAGCGCCGGGTCCTCGGCGCCGATGGCCTCGGCGCCGACCTGCGAGAAGTGACGGTAGCGACCGGCCTGGGGGCGCTCGTAGCGGTAGTACGAGCCGGAGTACCAGAGCTTCACCGGCAGCGAGCCCTGCTTGTGCAGATTGGCTTCCAGCGCGGCGCGCAGCACGGAGGCGGTGCCCTCGGGGCGCAGCGCCAGGTGGCTGCCGCCCTTGGTGGTGAGGGTGTACATCTCCTTGGTGACGATGTCGGTGGACTCGCCGACGCCGCGGGCGAAGAGTTCGACGTCCTCGAAGCCGGGGGTCTCCACGTAGCCGTAGCCGGAGTTCCGCAGCGGCGTGGCGAGCGCCTCCCGGACCGCGAGGAAGGTCGCGGAGTCGGGCGGCAGCAGGTCGTACGTGCCCTTGGGGGCCTTGAAAGTGCTCACGGAAGTCTCTTCGTTCACATTCCTCGTCGGGGAGCGTCCGCGCTCCCGAGGCCGGTCGCCACCGCCCGCAGATGGGGGTTGGCGGTGCGTTCGCGGCCGATGGTCGTCTGGGGACCGTGTCCCGACAGGACCACGGTCGAGTCGTCGAGCGGCAGGCACACGCGTGCCAGCGATTCGAGCAGCTCGCCCTGGTCGCCCCCGGGCAGGTCGGTGCGTCCGACGGAGCCGGCGAAGAGCAGGTCGCCCGAGAAGAGGACCGGTGGTACGTCACCGGCCTCGGGCGTCCCGAACGTCACCGACCCCTTGGTATGGCCGGGGGCGTGGGAGACGGTCAGCTCCAGACCGGCGAGGTCGAGCCGGGCGCCGTCGGTCAGCTCGTGCACGTCGGACGGCTCGCCGACGGTCAGCTCGCCCAGGAGCCGGGCCCCGAAGGAGCGCCCGAGCGCCTTCTCCGGGTCGCTCATCATGTACCGGTCGGACGGGTGGATCCAGGCGGGCACGTCGTGGGCGCCGCACACCGGGACGACCGAGGCCACGTGGTCGATGTGGCCGTGCGTGAGGACGACGGCGACCGGCTTGAGCCGGTGCTTGGCCACGGTCTCGGCGACGCCCTCGGCGGCCTGGTGACCTGGATCGACGATCACGCACTCCTCGCCAGCGGCGGGGGCGACCAGATAGCAGTTGGTCCCCCAGGCCCCTGCGGGGAACCCGGCAATCAGCACGTTCGTCCTCATCGGGTCGGGGATGGGCCGTTGCGCAGACAAGCAACAGGTCAGAGCCTACCGGCCCTGCTGCTCGCACAGCGAACCCGTATACGGTACGGGCACGCGCGACGTTCTGATGCGTGCGCACGGCCTTGGTACTCAAGGACACCGACGACACTGAAGAGCACTGAAGAGGAGCGGAACTCGGTGGTCAACAGCGATCAGCGGCGCCGGCAGCTGGCCCGCGAGAAGTTCGAGCGTCAGCAGCAGCGCCGCGCAGCGGCCCGCAGACGCAAGCAGCGCAACTCGGTCATCGCGGCGGCGGTGGTCGTGGTGCTGATCAGCGGTGCGGTGGCTGCGGCGACCATCGTCGGCAGCGACGACAACGGTGACAAGGCCGACCAGCAGACGGCGGCGGACCAGAACTCGCAGGCGCCCCCGAGCCCCGAGCCGGAGGAGCCGAAGGTCCCGGAGCCGAAGATGGCGATCGACGCCAAGGCCCCGTACACGATGACGCTGGAGACCAACCACGGTCCGGTCGCGGTCGCGATGGAGGCCGGGAAGACGCCGCGCACGGTGAACTCCTTCAAGTCGCTCGCCGACAAGGGCTACTTCAACGGCACCAAGTGCCACCGGCTCACCACGCAGGGCATCTTCGTGCTCCAGTGCGGCGACCCGAAGGGCGACGGCACGGGCGGCCCCGGCTACAACATCCCCGACGAGAACCTGGCCGCGCTCGGCAAGGCGGGTGCGGACGGCAAGGTGACCTTCCCCGCGGGCACCGTGGCGATGGCCAACACCGGGGCGCCGAACTCCGGCGGCAGCCAGTTCTTCCTGGTCTACAAGGAGACCAAGCTGCCGCCGTCGTACACGCCGTTCGGAAAGATGGACGAGGCCGGGCTCAAGACGGTGCAGAAGGTCGCCGAGGCCGGGGTCGAGGGCGGCGCCGGCGACGGGGCGCCGAAGTCGGCGGTCACCGTGAAGAAGGCGGCCGTGAGCAAGGGGTGACGGTCCGGGCGACCCCGGTGCGCCCCGGGTGGCCGCCCCGGCGCGGGAGGGTTGGAATTCGCGCGCGCTGAGTGCGGACAGCCGGGCGACCGGTCGCCTAGATTGGCGTTGTGCAGGGCGGGCGTAGCTCGCCCCAGGAAACTGTGGACGATGCCCGGGGGACCTCCCCCGTCGGCATCAGGTGGAGGAGGCGCTGTGAGCAGCGACCCGTGGGGCCGTGTCGATGAGACGGGCACCGTGTACGTGCGTACTGCCGACGGGGAGAAGGTCGTCGGTTCGTGGCAGGCCGGGACCCCCGAGGAGGCCCTGGCCTATTTCGAGCGCAAGTACGAGGGCTTGGTGGTCGAGATCGGCCTCCTCGAAAAGAGGGTGAAGACCACCGACCTGTCGGCCAAGGACGCGCAGACGGCGATCGACCACCTGCGCCAGCAGGTGGTCGAGCATCACGCCGTGGGCGACCTCGACGCGCTGGGCAAGCGGCTGGACGCCCTGGTCGAGACGGTCGACAAGCGCCGCGAGGAGCGCAAGGTCCAGCGGGCGAAGCAGCACGACGAGGCGCGCCGCGCCAAGGAGGAGCTGGTCGCCGAGGCGGAGGAGCTGGCGCAGAGCGAGCAGTGGCGGACGGCCGGCGAGCGGCTGCGGTCCCTGGTCGACACCTGGAAGGGGCTGCCCCGCCTCGACCGGAAGTCCGACGACGAGCTGTGGCACCGCTTCTCGCACGCCCGCTCGGCCTTCTCCAAGCGCCGCAAGGCGCACTTCGCCTCGCTGGACGCGCAGCGCGAGGAGGCCCGCAAGACGAAGGAGCGGCTGGTCTCCGAGGCCGAGGCGCTCTCCGGGTCCACGGACTGGGGCACCACCGCCGCGCGCTACCGCGAGCTGATGGCGGACTGGAAGGCGGCCGGCCGGGCGCAGCGGGAGGCCGAGGAGGACCTGTGGAACCGTTTCCGCGGTGCCCAGGACGTCTTCTTCGCGGCGCGCAGCGAGGTCTTCGCCGAGCGTGACGCCGAGCAGGCGGAGAACCTCAAGCTCAAGGAGGAGCTGGCGGTCGAGGCGGAGAAGCTGGTGCCGGTGACGGACCTGAAGGCCGCCCGGTCCGCGTTCCGCGCGATCAACGAGCGCTGGGAGGCCGTCGGCCACGTGCCGCGGGACGCCCGGGCCCGCATCGAGGGCCGGATGCACACGGTGGAGCGCGCCCTCCAGGAGTCCGAGGACAACGAGTGGCGCCGGACGAACCCGGAGGCCCGGGCGCGGGCCGCGGGTCTGACGGGCCAGCTCCAGGCGGCCGTCGACAAGCTCCGCACCCAGATCGACGCGGCGCGGGCCGCCGGCAACAACGCCCGGGCCGACAAGCTCGCCAAGGAGTTGGAGGGCCGCCAGGCCCTGCTGGACCAGGCGCTGAAGGGCCTGGAGGAGTTCGGCGGCTGACGCCGACCCGACCCGTACGACGCCGTGGGCCCCGCCTCCCCTGGAGGCGGGGCCCACGGCGTTCGGGCACCGGGGGTCAGGGGCGCCTGGCCGAGGTGACCCGGTAGACGTCGTACACGCCCTCCACGCCCCGCACCGCCTTCAGCACGTGGCCGAGGTGCTTGGGGTCGCCCATCTCGAAGGTGAACCGCGAGGTGGCCACCCGGTCGCGGGAGGTCTGGACCGCGGCCGACAGGATGTTGACGTGCTGGTCGGACAGGACCCGGGTGACGTCCGACAGCAGCCGGGACCGGTCCAGCGCCTCCACCTGGATGGCGACCAGGAAGACGGAGGACTGGGTGGGGGCCCACTCCACGTCGAGGATCCGCTCGGGCTGCTGCGACAGGGAGTCGACGTTGACGCAGTCGGCCCGGTGCACGGAGACGCCGCTGCCGCGGGTGACGAAGCCGATGATCGGGTCGCCGGGCACCGGGGTGCAGCAGCGCGCCAGCTTCACCCAGACGTCCTCGACGCCCTTGACCACGACCCCGGGGTCGGCGTTCGAGCGGCGCTTGCCGCTGCGGCCCCGGGCCGGCGGCGCCGACTCGGCGATGTCCTCGGTGGCGGCCTCCTCGCCGCCGAGCGCCTGCACCAGCTTCTGCACGACGCCCTGCGCGGCCACGTGGCCCTCGCCGATCGCCGCGTACAGCGACGAGATGTCCGGGTAGCGCATCTCGTGGGCGAGGGTGACGAGGGAGTCGCCGGTGAGGATCCGCTGGATCGGCAGGTTCTGCTTGCGCATGGCCCGGACGATGGCGTCCTTGCCCTGCTCGATCGCCTCGTCGCGGCGCTCCTTGGAGAACCAGGCGCGGATCTTGTTGCGGGCCCGGGGCGACTTGACGAAGCCCAGCCAGTCGCGGGAGGGCCCGGCGCCCTCCGCCTTGGAGGTGAAGACCTCCACCAGGTCGCCGTTGTCGAGGGTCGACTCCAGGGGGACGAGCCGACCGTTGACCCGCGCCCCTATCGTGCGGTGGCCCACTTCCGTGTGGACGGCGTACGCGAAGTCGACGGGGGTGGCGCCGGCGGGCAGCGCTATCACGTCGCCCTTGGGCGTGAAGACGAAGACCTCGTTGCGGGAGAGGTCGAAGCGCAGCGACTCCAGGAACTCCGAGGGGTCCTCGGTCTCCTTCTGCCAGTCCAGGAGCTGGCGCAGCCACGCCATGTCGTTGAGGTGGTCGTCCTTGCCGGACTTCCTGGGCACGTCGGTGCGCACCTTGGAGGCGCCGGCGACGGCCTCCTGCTTGTACTTCCAGTGCGCGGCGATGCCGTACTCGGCACGGCGGTGCATGTCGAAGGTGCGGATCTGGAGCTCGACCGGCTTGCCGTTGGGTCCGATGACCGTCGTGTGCAGCGACTGGTACATGTTGAACTTCGGCATCGCGATGTAGTCCTTGAACCGGCCGGGGACCGGGTTCCACCGCGCGTGGACGGTGCCGAGCGCCGCGTAGCAGTCCCGGACGGTGTCGACCAGGACCCGGATGCCGACCAGGTCGTAGATCTCCGCGAAGTCCCGACCGCGGACGATCATCTTCTGGTACACGCTGTAGTAGTGCTTGGGCCGACCGGTGACGGTGGCCTTGATCCGGGCGGCGCGCAGGTCGGACTGGACCTCGTCGGTCACTATGGCCAGGTACTCGTCGCGCTTGGGCGCCCGCTCGGCGACCAGCCGCACGATCTCGTCGTACATCTTGGGGTAGAGGATCGCGAAGGCGAGGTCCTCCAGCTCCCACTTGATGGTGTTCATGCCCAGCCGGTGCGCCAGCGGGGCGTAGATCTCCAGCGTCTCGCGGGCCTTCTTCTCCTGCTTCTCCCGCTTGAGGTAGCGCATGGTGCGCATGTTGTGCAGCCGGTCCGCGAGCTTGATCACCAGGACCCTGGGGTCCTTCGCCATGGCGACGACCATCTTGCGCACGGTCTCCGCCTGCGCCGCCTCGCCGAACTTGACCTTGTCCAGCTTGGTGACGCCGTCGACGAGCAGGGCGACCTGGTCGCCGAAGTCGCGGCGGAGGGTGTCGAGGCCGTACTCGGTGTCCTCGACGGTGTCGTGCAGCAGCCCGGCCATCAAGGTGGCGGGGTCCATGCCCAGCTCGGCGAGGATGGTGGTCACGGCGAGGGGATGGGTGATGTACGGATCGCCGCTCTTGCGCTTCTGACCGCGGTGCCAGCGCTCCGCGACCTGGTACGCCTTCTCGATCTGGCGGAGCGTGGCGGTCTCGATCTTGGGGTCGTTGCCGCGGACGATCCGCAGCAGCGGCTCCAGGACGGGGTTGTACGGGGACGAGCGCTGCACGCCGAGCCGGGCGAGGCGGGCGCGGACCCGGTTGGACGAGCCTCCGCTGCGCTGTCCGCCGCCGGTGGACCAGGAGGTGCCGGCGGGCGTGGTGCTGCGGCGCACCGCAGACGGGGTGGGCGCGGAGCGCAGGGCGGACGAGGAGGTCGCGCCGGTGCCCTTCGCACGCTCGGGCGCCCCTTGGCCCGTGCGTTCGACGGGCTTCTTCTCGGGCGTGGCTGGGGCCGCTGCGGCCCTTTCGGCCTTGGGGCCGTGCGGTGCGGTGGCGGGACGGGCCTCGTCTGGCAAGAGCGCTCCTCGTGCGGTTCCGGGTCCCCCCGGGACAGGTCCGGAGAGCCCATCGTATCGACCCGGCCGTTCCTGCGCCCCCGTGGCTGGAACAGACCCCTGGGGCTCCGGAATTCCCGGAGCCCCAGGGGTCTGCTGTTTCGGCTGCGTACGGGCCGCTCTCAGAGGGCGAGCAGCGACTCCAGGGGCGCGCCGTCGAGCACCGGCTCCAGCCGGCCGCGACCGCCGAGGAAGCCCAGCTCCATCAGGACGGCGACGCCGGCGACCTCCGCGCCGCCGCGGCGGATCAGCTCCGCAGCGGCGCCCGCGGTGCCTCCGGTGGCCAGCACGTCGTCGATGACCATGACCCGGTCGCCGGGGCACAGGTCCTCGGCGTGGACCTCGATCTCGGCGCTGCCGTACTCCAGGTCGTACGCCTGGGCGAGGGTGGCTCCGGGGAGCTTGCCCGCCTTGCGTACCGGGATGAAGCCGAGGCCGGCGCGGACCGCGACGGGGGCGGCCAGTATGAATCCGCGGGCCTCCAGGCCGACGACCTTGGTCGCGCCGTGGCGTACGCACAGCTCGGTGAGGGCGTCGGTGAGGGCGGTGAACGCCTCCGGATCGGCGAGCAGGGGCGTGATGTCCTTGAACACCACGCCCGGCTGCGGATAGTCCGGGACGTCGCGGATCCGGCTGAGCAGCAGCTCCCGTACGCCCGCGGTCATCGGCGCCGTCCCGAGGACTTGCCCCGACCGCGGCCCCGCGGGCCGACAACGCCGGTGCCGCCCGCGACGGCCGCCGCGGCGTCACCGGGGGCCGCGTCCTGCGGTCCTTCGGCGGCGGGGGCGCCGCCCTCGGTCTCCTCCTGCTCACCGCGGGCCCGCTTGGCGAGCACCCGCTTGCGCAGCGCCTTCATCTGCGGGTCGCGCTCCTTGAAGTCCGCGACCAGCGGGGTCGCGATGAAGATCGAGGAGTACGCACCGGCGGCGAGGCCGACGAAGAGGGAGAGCGAGATGTCGTTCAGCATGCCGGCGCCCAGGAAGCCGCCGCCGATGAAGAGCAGACCGGCGACGGGGAGCAGCGCCACGACGGTGGTGTTGATGGAGCGCACCAGGGTGCCGTTGAGGCTGCG
Organism: Streptomyces sp. NPDC048057; assembly: GCF_040653095.1. NCBI lineage: Bacteria > Bacillati > Actinomycetota > Actinomycetes > Kitasatosporales > Streptomycetaceae > Streptomyces > Streptomyces sp. NPDC048057. The sequence goes on along the minus strand of NZ_JBEZNF010000023.1, from coordinate 28,123 downwards.
GTTGGCCAGCTCGCTGTAGGTGAAGCGGGTCTGTTTGGTGATGTCCTTGGCGCCCTCTTTGAGTCCGTCGAAGACGACGACGGTGTCGTAGAGGGAGTAGCCGAGGATGGTGAGCAGGCCGATCACCGTGCCCGGGGTGACCTCGAAGCCGACGAGGGCGTAGACGCCGACGGTGATCGTGAGGTCGTGGATCAGGGCGATGAGCGCCGCGAGTGCCATGCGCCATTCGAAGGCGATGGCGAGGTAGATCACCACGAGGACCATGAAGATCGCCAGGCCCTGCCACGCCTTGTTGGCGATCTGCTCGCCCCAGCTGGGGCCGACCAGCTCGGCGTCGATCTTGTCGGCGGAGATCTTCAGGTCCTTGGCCAGGTCGTTCTGGACCTTGGTGGCCGTGGCGGTGTCCAGCTCGCTGACCTGGATGCGCAGGGTGCCGTTGCCCAGCTTCTGGACGATGGCCTGGTGTCCGGACGCCTCTTCCGCGTACTCCTGGGCGTCGCTGACGGAGACGCTGGTCTTCGGGGTGGTGAAGACGGCGCCGCCCTTGAACTCGATGCCCATGTTCAGGCCGCGCACCGCCAGGCCGACGATGGCCGTGATGGTGATCAGGATCGAGACCGCGTACCAGAACTTGCGCTTGGCGACGAAGTCGTAGCCGATCTCGCCGCGGTAGAGCCGGGCGCCGATGGTGCCGAGACGCGACATGCTCACGCCTCCTTCGGGTCGATGGGGGCGGGCGTGCGACGGGTGCGGCGCAGCGGGGGCTGGACGCCCAGCCGCTTGGGGTCGAGCCCGGACCACGGGTGGCCGTTGCCGAAGAACTTCGAGCGGGCGGCCAGCGTCATCAGCGGCTTGGTGAAGAAGAAGACCACGACGACGTCGAGCAGGGTGGTCAGGCCGAGCGTGAACGCGAAGCCCTGGACCTTGCCGACGGTGACGAGGAAGAGCACCGCGGCGGCGAGGAAGGAGACGAAGTCGGAGACGAGGATCGTGCGCCGGGCGCGCGGCCAGGCGCGCTGCACCGCCGGACGCAGGGTGCGGCCCTCGCGGATCTCGTCCCTGACCCGTTCGAAGTACACGATGAACGAGTCGGCGGTGATGCCGATGGCGACGATGGCGCCGCAGACCGCGGGGAGGTTCAGCGCGAAGCCGATGGCGGGGCCGAGCAGCGACATCAGGGTGTAGGTGAGGACCGCGGAGGCCATCAGGCTGAGGATCGCGATCAGCGCCAGGCCGCGGTAGTAGGCCACCAGGTAGATGATGACCAGGGCGAGGCCGATGGCGCCGGCGATGAGGCCCGCGCGCAGCTGCTCGCCGCCGAGGGCGGCGCTGACGGTGGTGACGCTCTGCTCTTCGAAGCTCAGCGGCAGCGCACCGTAGGAGAGGATGTTGCCCAGGTCCTGGGCGGAGTCCTGGTCGAAGTTGCCGGAGATCTCGGCGTTGGCGCTGAGGGTCTGCTTCACCTCGGGGGCCGAGACGACCTCGCCGTCGAGCGCGATGGCGAACTGGTTCATCGGCGGCTGCTGGGTGGACAGCTTGCCGGTGATCTTCTCGAACTTCTTCGAGCCGGACTTGGTGAAGTCCATGGTGACGATCCACATGCCGCGCTGCTGGTCCAGCTGGCCCTTGGCGTCGTCCACGTCCTTGCCGTCGACCTCGGCGGGGCCGAGGACGTACTTCTCCCACTGGCCGGCGCCGTTCTTGCCACAGGCGACGACGGTGTCCTCGGGGCGGTCGGCGTCACCGGCGGCGCTGCGGGCCTTGGGGTCCTCGCAGTTCAGTGCGGCGAAGCGCTTCTGGATGTCACCGTCTGCGGGGGGAGTGCTCGGGTCGGTCTTGGGGGGCTGCGAGGCCCCGTCCGACGGCTTGTCGGAGTCCGCGGACGCGGAGGCCGACGGCGAGGGCGCCTTCAGGCCGTCGGTGACGGCGCGGCCCTGGGTGGTGGCACCGGTGCTGGGCTTGGTGCTCGCCGATCCGGAGGGCGCGGTGGACGGGTTCCCCTTGGCTTTGTCGCCCTCCTTGCCGTCGGCGGAGGCCGACGGGCTGGGCTGCGGGGCGGCTGGGCCTCCGGGGGCGACGGCGAGGACTGGTCGGAAGAACAATTGCGCGGTGGTGCCGACCTGCTTGCGCGCCTGCTCCGAGTCGGTCCCCTTGGGGATGTTGACGATGATGTTCTCGCGGCCCTGGGTCTGGACCTCGGCCTCCGAGACGCCGAGACCATTGACACGGCGCTCGATGATGCCGACCGCCGTGTTCATGTTGGTCTCGTTGATCGCGCTTTCCTTGCCCGGCTCAGCCTTGGCCTTCAGCGTGATCGTCGTACCGCCCGCGAGGTCGATGCCCAGGCGTGGGGTGGTCTCCCCGGACCAGAACATCCCGCCCGTGAGCGCGGCCATCGCGATCAGGATGAAGACCAGGGTGCGCCCCGGCCTCCCCTGACCCCCCGCGGGCCTTCGGCCCCTCTTAGGTGCTGCCACCTTCTCGTTTCTCCCTGTCCAACCGCCCCGCGCCGGGTGTGCGCAGGGGCGGCCACGAAGTGTTGTGGGGCCCAGCCCCCGCAGAAGTCAACACGACCAGGGGACCGCGGGGCACCCTCTGTGCCCCGGCGGTCCCCTTGATGGCTACTTCTCGCCGTCGGTCTTGCTGTCCTTGGACACGGTCCCGTCGTCGGCGGCGTCCGCGGTCGCCTCCGCTTCGGCGTCCTTCTTGCCGAGGTCGACGCGGCCCTCGTCGGACCCCTCGGTCAGCGAGGAGGCGTCGTCCGGCACGGCCGGGATCTCCTCGGCGGGGACGTCGCCGTGGACGATGCGGTTGTACTCCTCGTCGTCGAGGACCGCGCCGATGGCGTTCTTCGCGTAGACGGCGTGGACACCGGGGGCGACCTCAAGGAGCACGGTGTCGTCGCTGATCTCCTTGACGGTGGCGTACATGCCCCCGATCGTCCGCACTCCGGTGCCCGGCTGCATGGAGTCGCGCATGTCGGCGGCCTGCTGCTGCTTCTTCTTGGCGGAGCGCGTCATCAGGAACATGGCCCCGATGAGCACGATGAAGGGGAGGAAGGTCAGGAGACTCACGGGAAGAAACTTCCTTCACACGACCGCGTCGCTGAGGCGGCCTATCTACGGGGGTGGGCACGCCGACCTGGAAGGGCGGCATCGGCGGAGTCTAAGCGAGTCCGCATCACTGGAACAACGCCCAGCATCCCACTGGAGTTCCGTAGTCGGACAGTACCGCGCCGTCACGCCCCGAACAGCCCTTGTTGTCCCCCGGTGCCGGGCGCCTGCGCCGGCGGCGCGAGCCCGAGGTGCGCCCAGGCGGCGGGGGTGGCGACCCGACCGCGCGGAGTGCGCGCCAGCAGACCCTCCCGTACGAGGAAGGGCTCGGCGACCTCCTCGACGGTCTCCCGCTCCTCCCCCACGGCCACGGCCAGCGTCGACAGGCCGACCGGACCCCCGCCGAACAGCTTCAGCAGGGCCTGGAGCACGGCGCGGTCGAGGCGGTCGAGGCCGCGGTCGTCGACCTCGTACACCCCGAGGGCGACCGCGGCGACCTCCCGGGTGATCACTCCGTCCACCTTGACCTGCGCGTAGTCCCGGACGCGGCGCAGCAGGCGGTTGGCGATGCGGGGCGTGCCGCGGGAGCGGCCGGCGATCTCGGCGGCGCCGTCCGCCTCGATCTCCACGTCCAGCAGCTGTGCGGAGCGGTGGATCACCCGTTCCAGCTCGGCGGGGTCGTAGAACTCCATGTGCGCGGTGAAGCCGAAGCGGTCGCGCAGCGGCGGGGGCAGCAGTCCGGCCCGGGTGGTCGCGCCGACCAGCGTGAACGGCGGCAGCTCCAGGGGGATGGCGGTGGCTCCCGGGCCCTTGCCGACGATCACGTCGACCCGGAAGTCCTCCATGGCCATGTAGAGCATCTCCTCGGCGGGCCGGGACATGCGGTGGATCTCGTCGAGGAAGAGGACCTCGCCCTCCTGGAGGGAGGAGAGGATCGCCGCGAGGTCCCCGGCGTGCTGGATGGCCGGGCCGGAGGTGATGCGGATGGGGGCCTGCATCTCGGCGGCGATGATCATCGAGAGGGTGGTCTTGCCGAGGCCGGGGGCGCCCGAGAGCAGGACGTGGTCGGCGGTCGCGCCGCGGGCGCGGGCCGCGGTGAGGACGAGGTCGAGCTGCTCGCGGACGCGCTCCTGGCCGACGAACTCGTGCAGCGACTTGGGGCGCAGGGCGGCCTCGACGGCCTGGTCCTCGTCGCCCGCCGCCGCGCCGACGAGCCGGTCCGCCGCGGCGTCGGACGCGCCGAGGTCGGGGCCGTACGGACCGCCAGGATCGGCCGAGCCGTCAGGACCGTCTTCGTGAGGGGCGTCGTCCCAGTTCACTGCGCGTGTGCCTCATGTGGTCGGGCGGCCGGGGCCGCGGTTGCTTCGGCGGAGGGGATGCGGACGGGCGGGGTGCGGACGGGCCGGCGGGCCGGGTCGCGGCGCCGGGTCATCTCGTGCGGTTCAGCGTCTGGAGCGCGCTCTTCAGGAGCTGGCCGACCTGGGGCTCGCCGCCCGCCGCTGCCGCCTGCGGAGCCACCGCGGCCACCGCTTCGTCGGCCTCGCGGGTGGCGTATCCGAGGCCGATGAGGGCGGCGTGCAACTGGTCGCGCCAGGACGCGGTGACCGCGGTGCCGACGCCCTGGCGTCCGGCGAGCGCGCCCACCGGCTCGCCGAGCCGGTCCTTCAGCTCCAGCAAGAGCTTCTGCGCGCCCTTCTTGCCGATGCCGGGGACGGCGGTGAGCGCCTTCTCGTCGCCCGTGGAGACGGCGATGCGCAGGGCGTCCGGGGAGTGGACGGCGAGCATCGCCTGGGCGAGGCGGGGGCCGACGCCGCTGGCGGTCTGGAGCAGCTCGAAGACCTGCCGCTCGTCCTCGTCGGCGAAGCCGTACAGCGTCAGGGAGTCCTCGCGCACGACGAGGGAGGTGGCGAGCTTGGCCTCCTCGCCGATGCGCAGTCGGGAGAGGGTGTCGGGGGTGCACTGCAGGGCCATGCCGACCCCGCCGACCTCGACCACCGCGGTCGTCGGGGCGAGGGCTGCGACCTGGCCTCTCACAAAGGCGATCATGACGTACGGCCTTTCGGGGGGTGCGCGGAGGGGCGGCGGTGGAGGGCGACGGCGCGCTGGAGGCGGTTCTGCGCCGGGGCGCGCCAGATGTGGCAGATCGCGAGGGCGAGCGCGTCCGCCGCGTCCGCCGGCTTGGGCGGCGCGTCGAGTCGCAGGAGCCGGGTCACCATCGCGCCGACCTGCGCCTTGTCGGCCCGGCCGCTGCCGGTGACGGCGCCCTTGACTTCGCTCGGGGTGTGCAGGACGACGGGGATGCCGCGACGGGAGGCGCAGAGCATCGCGACGGCGCTGGCCTGGGCGGTGCCCATCACCGTCCGTACGTTGTGCTGGCTGAAGACGCGCTCGACCGCGACCCGGTCCGGACGGTGGGCGTCGAGCCACTGCTCGATGCCCTCCTCGATGGCGACGAGCCGATGGCCCAGCTCCGCGTCGGGCGGGGTGCGCACCACGCCGACGTCGATCATCGTCAGCGGGCGGCCCGCCTCCCCCTCGACCACGCCGACGCCACAGCGGGTCAGCCCCGGGTCGACCCCCAGCACGCGCACGCGCCACCCCTCCTTCGTTCATCTGTTTGTGCAGGCTATCGGCTCGTACTGACATCGCACGTGCAGCACGCGAACAAGGGCGGGCCGGAGGGTGTTTCTCCCTCCGGCCCGCCCTTGTGAGGTCGGCCGCTCGGCGTCAGACGTCGACCTTCTCCATGATCTCGTCGGAGACGTCGAAGTTGGCGAAGACGTTCTGCACGTCGTCGCTGTCCTCCAGCGCGTCGATCAGCTTGAAGATCTTGCGCGCGCCCTCCTCGTCCAGCTCGACCTGCATGGTCGGGACGAAGTTCGCCTCGGCGGAGTCGTAGTCGATGCCCTGCTCCTGGAGCGCGGTGCGGACCGCGACCAGGTCGGTGGCCTCGCTCAGCACCTCGAAGGACTCGCCGAGGTCGTTGACCTCCTCGGCGCCCGCGTCCAGGACGGCGCCGAGGACGTCGTCCTCCGACAGGTCGCCCTTGGGGACGATCACCACGCCCTTGCGGTTGAAGAGGTACGAGACCGAGCCCGGGTCGGCCATGGAGCCGCCGTTGCGGGTCATGGCGACGCGCACGTCGGACGCGGCGCGGTTGCGGTTGTCGGTGAGGCACTCGATGAGCACCGCGACGCCGTTCGGCCCGTAGCCCTCGTACATGATCGTCTCGTAGTCGGCGCCGCCCGCTTCCAGGCCCGCGCCGCGCTTGAGGGCCGAGTCGATGTTCTTGTTGGGCACCGACTGCTTCTTGGCCTTCTGGATGGCGTCGAAGAGGGTCGGGTTGCCGTCGATGTCGGCGCCGCCCATCCGGGCCGCGACCTCGATGTTCTTGATCAGCTTCGCGAAGAGCTTGCCGCGCTTGGCATCGATCACGGCCTTCTTGTGCTTCGTCGTAGCCCATTTAGAGTGGCCGGACATCTGCCTGTCTCCTTCGCGTAACCGATTGCTGCTGCACTGCCGTCGTGAGTCGCACTGCTGCGGTGCTCGGCAGCGATCCTACCGGGATCGGGTCACCCGACCGCGCGCACCATGTCCACGAACAGGCCGTGGACCCGGTGGTCCCCGGTCAGTTCGGGGTGGAACGAGGTGGCGAGGGCGTTCGACTGGCGTACGGCGACGATGTGGCCGTCGTACTCGGCGAGCACCTCCACGTCCGCGCCGACCGACTCCACCCAGGGCGCCCGGATGAAGACCCCTTCCACGGGCCCGTCGACCCCCGTGACGTCGACGGACGCCTCGAAGGACTCGTTCTGCCGGCCGAAGGCGTTGCGGCGGACGATCATGTCGATGCCGCCGACCGTCTCCTGCTCGGAGCGCGGGTCTAGGATCTTGTCGGCGAGCATGATCAGCCCGGCACAGGTGCCGTAGACCGGCAGGCCGGCACCGATCCGCTCGCGCAGCGGCTCCAGCACGCCGAAGACCTTCGCCAGCTTGGACATCGTGGTGGACTCCCCGCCGGGGATCACCAGGGCGTCGACCTCGGCGAGTTCCTCGGGGCGGCGCACCGGCCTGGCCACGGCGTCCACCGCGGCCAGGGCGATCAGGTGCTCCCGTACGTCGCCCTGGAGGGCGAGGACACCGACCAGGGGGGTGCTCACTACCAGCCCCGGTTCGCGTAGCGCTCGGACTCGGGCAGGGTGTCGCAGTTGATGCCGACCATGGCCTCGCCCAGGTTGCGGGAGGCGTCCGCGATGATCTTGGGGTCGTCGTAGAAGGTGGTGGCCTTCACGATGGCGGCAGCGCGCTTGGCCGGGTCGCCCGACTTGAAGATGCCGGAGCCGACGAAGACGCCCTCGGCGCCGAGTTGACGCATCAGCGCGGCGTCGGCGGGGGTGGCCACGCCACCGGCGGAGAACAGCACGACCGGCAGCTTGCCCAGCTCGGCGATCTCCTTCACCAGCTCGTACGGGGCGCGCAGCTCCTTCGCGGCGGCGAACAGCTCGTTGTGGTCGTAGCCCCGCAGCCGGGCGATCTCGTTCTTGATCTGACGCAGGTGGCGCACCGCCTCGACGACGTTGCCGGTGCCGGCCTCGCCCTTGGAGCGGATCATGGCCGCGCCCTCGGCGATCCGGCGCAGGGCCTCGCCCAGGTTGGTGGCACCGCAGACGAAGGGGGTGGTGAAGGCCCACTTGTCGGAGTGGTTGACCTCGTCGGCGGGGGTGAGCACCTCCGACTCGTCGATGTAGTCCACGCCGAGGGACTGGAGCACCTGGGCCTCGACGAAGTGGCCGATGCGGGACTTCGCCATCACGGGGATGGAGACCGCCTCGATGATCTCCTCGATCATGTTCGGGTCGGACATCCGGGCCACGCCGCCGTCCTTGCGGATGTCGGCGGGAACCCGCTCCAGGGCCATGACGGCCACGGCGCCCGCGTCCTCGGCGATCTTCGCCTGCTCGGCGTTGACCACGTCCATGATGACGCCGCCCTTGAGCTGCTCGGCCATGCCGCGCTTGACGCGCGCGGTGCCGGTAGCGGGGGCGTCCGACTGCGGGGTGGTGGAGAGCGTGCTGGACACGGGGGCGACCTCATTCGATGACGGCGGTACGGCCGGGGCACGGGGTGCCTCCGACCGGTGGACGTGCCATCGATGGAACCTCCACGGATCAGTCCACTACAAGGGCCAATGGTGAGGCGGTGGATCGTTTTCGCTGGTCAGGAGGTCAGGAGGCACCCGGGCGGTCCGCGAGGGCGGCGGGGGGCTCGTCGTCCATCTCGAACGCGAGGGGGAAGGGCGCGTGTCCGGCGAGCCGGAACCAGCGGACCTTGCGGTGGCGGCGCAGGGCGCGGGCCGCGCGCACCGCGTCGTTGTGGAACCGCCGCGCCATGGGGACCCGGCGCACGGCGTGCGCCAGCTCGGCGGAGGCCTCCTCCCCGCCGGGGACCTCGCGCACCGCCTCCATCTGCGCCGGCTCGGCGAACACCGCGCGCAGCGCCGCGCTCAACTCGCTCTCGGCGACCTCGCGCTGCTCCTCGTCGGCCTGGCGGGCGGCGTGGGCGGCCTCGTACAGCACGATCGAGGCGGCGGGGTCGAGCACGCCGGAGGTCGCGAGCTCCTGGGTGACCGAGGCGCGCCGCAGCAGTTGCGCGTCGAGCGCGGCGCGCGCCGCGTCGATCCGGGTGTGCAGCCGGTCGAGCCGGCCGGCGGTCCAACTGAGGTACAGCCCGACGGCGAGGAGCCCGACGAGGATCCAAATGAGCATTGCGATCACGATCGCCAAGGCTACGCGTCCCCTGCGGTCGGCTTGCGCCCGCGAGTGCCCACGCAACCGGTTCCCGCCGGGGGGCGCAGGGATTCAGTGGCGCTGAGGCCCCCCACGCCCTCTGGGCATAGGGGGCGAAGCCGCGCGACAAGCCGCTGCCGGGCCGCAGTCGCCATGCGGCAGGGAAGGCCGAGTTCCTGTGCGCGCTCCGGGGCACGTCGGGGTTCTCAGGCGTTTCCCCCGACTGCAGCCCGGTGGGGGCTGGTCGCGCAGTTCCGCCCCCTATGCCCAGAAGGCATGGGGGGACCCCCAGCGCCCCTGAAGACCCTCGCCCAGGAGGCACGACAGGGGACCTCCAACGCCCCCAGCAAGACCGCGGTCCAGCACCCTCGAAAGGGTCAGTGCTTCGCGAGGCCCAGGCGGCCGCGCAGGCCGCCGCGGTCGTCCGCCGCCACCGACGCCGCGCCCGCCGTCACCGTCTCGTACACGGCTAGGACGTCCGCTCCGACCGTCGACCAGTCGAAGCGCCGCACGTGGGCGGAGCCCCGCTGCCGCAGGCGCTCGCGCCGCTCCGGGTCGTCCAGCAGGCGGACCGCCGCCGCGGCGAGCGCGTCCGGGTCCTCGTTGGCGAACAGGTCGCCCGCCGCCCCTTGGTCCAGGACCTGGGCGAACGCGTCGAGGTCGCTGGCGAGGACGGGCGCGCCCGCGGACATCGCCTCGACCAGGATGATGCCGAAGCTCTCGCCGCCGGTGTTGGGTGCGACGTACACGTCGACGCTGCGCAGCAGCCGCGCCTTGTCCTCGTCGCTGACCATGCCGAGGAACTCGACCCGCGAGCGCGCCTCGGGCGGCAGCAGGGCCAGCGCCTCGTCCTCGTCGCCGCGCCCGGCGACGAGGAGCCGGGTGTCCGGGCGGGCCGCCAGGATCGTCGGCAGGGCCTTCATCAGCACGGGCAGCCCCTTGCGGGGCTCGTCGATCCGGCCGATGAAGCCGATCGTCCCGCCCGCCCGTCTCCCGCCACCGCCCTCATCCGAGCTGTGCGCCCCCTCCGACTGCCACTCCGCCTTCGGCTCGGCCCGTTCGAAGAAGGAGACGTCGACGCCGTTCGGGATGACGACCGCGTCGCCGCCGAGGTGTTCGACCAGCGTGCGCCGCGCGTACTCGCTGACCGCGATGCGCGCGCTGATCTTCTCCAGCGCCGGCTGGAGGATCGGATACGCGGCGATCATGGCGCGGGAGCGCGGGTTCGAGGTGTGGAAGGTGGCGACGATCGGCCCCTGCGCGGCCCAGCAGGCGAGCAGCCCCAGCGAGGGCGAGGTGGGCTCGTGGATGTGGATCACGTCGAAGGTGCCGTCGTGGAGCCAGCGCCGCACCCGGGCCGCGGACAGGAAGCCGAAGTTCAGCCGGGCCACCGAGCCGTTGTACGGGACGGGCACGGCCCGGCCCGCGGAGACGACGTACGGCGGCAGGGGCGTGTCGTCGTCGGCGGGGGCGAGCACGGACACCTCGTGGCCGCGTCGGATCAGGTGCTCGGCCAGGTCCCGGATGTGGAACTGGACGCCCCCGGGGACGTCCCAGGAGTACGGGCAGACGATGCCGATCTTCATGCGCCGGCCTCGTTCCCGTTCGCCTTCGTGCCGCCCGCCCCGTCGCCGCCGCGCGGCTCCAGGTCGGCGAGCCACAGTCGCTGGAGCATGTGCCAGTCCTCCGGGTGGTCGGCGATCCCCGTGGCGTACGCGTCCGCCAGGGCCTGCGTCATCGAGGACGTCTTGTCGGCGCGGCTGCCCGATCCGGGCACCTCGACGGGCGGGTGGACCCGGCCGTGCATCACCGGCGCCCGTTCGTACCAGAGGGTCACCGGCAGCAGCAGCGCACCGGTCTGCTGGGCCAGCAGCGCGGGCCCCGCCGGCATGCGCGTCGTCTCGCCGAAGTACTTCACCTCGACGCCGGAGGAGGACAGGTCGCGGTCGGCGACCAGGCACACCAGGCCGCCGTCGCGCAGTCGGCGCGCCAGGGTGCCGAAGGCGGAGCCCCCGGCGTGCGGCAGCACCTCCATGCCGAGGCTCTCGCGGTACGCCACGAAGCGGTCGTACAGCGACTCGGGCTTCAGCCGCTCGGCGACGGTGGTGAAGGGGGTCTGCAACACCCGCGTCACCCAGACGCCGGCCAGGTCCCAGTTGGCCAGGTGCGGCAGCGCGAGGATCACCCCGCGATCGGCCGCGATGCCGTCGGTGAGGTGGTGCACGTCGTGGATGTGGACGTTCTCGCGGACCTGCTCGGTGGTCCAGGTCGGCAGCCGGAAGGACTCCATCCAGTAGCGCATGTACGAGCGCATTCCGGCCTTCGACAGCTCCGCCAGGCGCTCCGCGGACGCGTCCGGCACCACGCGGGCCAAGTTGGCCTCCAGCCGGAGCACGCCCTTGCCGCGGCGCTTCCAGGCGGTGTCCGCGATGGTGCGGCCGAGGCGGGCCGCCGCCGGCTCCGGCAGCTTCTTGACCGCGCCCCAGCCCAGTCCGTACATCCCGTCGACCAGCCGCTCGCGGGCGTCGGCGGAGGGCCGGCCCGTCATGTCGCCTCGGCCCCGCTGCGCTCCTCGCGACCGGCGGCGTCCGCCTCGGCGGCCTCCCGGCGCACCGTCACGACCCGCTGTCCGAGCGTGATGGCGCTGCCGACGGCGACGATCCACAGGGCGATCGGCAGCAGCACGTCGATGCCGGGGACGCCGAAGGCGTGCAGCCCGGACAGACCGGCCGCGACCAGCGAGATCACCAGTCGCTCGGCCCGCTCGACCAGGCCGTTCACCGCGACCGGCAGGCCGATGGCCTCGCCGCGCGCCTTGGTGTACGACACCACCTGGCCGCTGGCGAGGCAGAAGATCGCGACCGCGCACAGGATGTTGTTGTCGCCCTCGCCGGCGTACCAGAGCGCGAAGCCGCCGAAGATCGCGCCGTCGGCGACCCGGTCGAGCGTGGAGTCCAGGAAGGCCCCCCACCGGCTGGAGATCCCGGCCTGGCGGGCCATGTTGCCGTCGACCAGGTCCGAGAACACGAAGAGGGTGATGACGATCGTGCCCCAGAAGAACTCCCCCCGGGGGAAGAAGACCAACGCGCCCGCCATCACTCCCGCCGTGCCGATCAGAGTGACCGCGTCTGGGCTCACTCCGCGGCGGAGCAGAAACGCGGCGAACGGTGTGAGGACACGCGTGAAAAATGCACGCGCGTACTTGTTCAGCATGGCCTTCCCGGGGTTCTCTACCGCCGTGCGGCCCCGTTGGCCACCGGCTGGCCCATCGTAGCCACGACCGGGGCCCGGTACCGCCGGGCACCCGCGACCGGGCTCCTCCTGCCCCGGCCCCGGGGGCGGGCCGGCCGGCGCACGGGGGCGCGGCAAGCAGCGCGTGGGCGTGCGGGTGACGTGCGGCGGCGCCCGGCCCGTGGGGCACGGTGTCCGACGTATGGACGCGCCTTGACGGGAGTGGAAAGCTCGAAGGACGACCGCGGGCTTCCGCGGAGCGGCCCCGTACGCTCCGGTCCCCGGCGTCCCGCCCGCGGCCCTCATGTCCCCACCGTGCCATCGAAGCCATCGATCCGATCGATCGGGAGGCCACAACCATGGGCGACAAGGCGAACGCACACCCCGGAGCCGCCGGCAGGGCTACAACGGCCGACCGGCCCTCATCCATTCGGAACGTGGTGCTGGTCGGCCACAGCGGATCGGGAAAGACCACCCTGGTGGAGGCCCTGGCGTTGACCGCGGGAGCGGTGAACCGCGCGGGCCGCGTCGAGGACGGCGGCACGATCTCCGACTACGACGAGATCGAGCACCGCCAACAGCGCTCCGTACAACTCTCCCTCGTCCCCCTCGAATGGGACGGCTACAAGATCAATCTGCTGGACACCCCCGGCTACGCCGACTTCGTCGGGGAGCTCAGGGCCGGTCTGCGCGCCGCGGACGCGGCCCTCTTCGTCGTCTCGGCGGCCCAGGAGCCCGGCGCCGTCGCCGGGGCCACCCGCGCGGTGTGGGAGGAGTGCGCCGCGGTCGGCATGCCCCGCGCGATCGTCGTGACGCACCTGGAGACCGCCCGCACCGGTTACGAGGAGCTGACCGGGGTGCTCGCCGAGGTCTTCGGCGGGGACGACCCCGACGCCGTGCTCCCGCTGTACCTGCCGCAGTACGGCGCACCGGGGCCCGACGGCCACTCCCCCACCACCGGGCTGGTGGGCCTACTGACCCGGAAGGTGTACGACTACGCGTCGGGACGGCGCAGCGAGCTGCCGCCCGAACCCGACCAGGAACCGCTGATCGATCAGGCCCGCAACCGGCTCATCGAGGGCATTATCGCGGAGAGCGAGGACGAGTCCCTGATGGACCGCTACCTCGGCGGCGAGGACATCGACGTCAAGACGCTCGTCGACGACCTGGAGACGGCCGTCGCGCGCGGCACCTTCCACCCGGTGCTCGCCGCGGCGCCGGCCGCTGGCGGCGGGCGGGAGGGCCTCGGCACCGTGGAGCTGCTGGAGCTGATCACCCGCGGCTTCCCGACGCCGCTGGAGGCCCGGTGCCCGCAGGTGACCACCCCGCAGGGGGCGGCCCGCCCGGCGGTGGGGTGCGACCCCGACGGGCCCCTGGTCGCCGAGGTCGTCAAGACCTCGTCCGACCCGTACGTGGGCCGCATCTCCCTGGTCCGGGTCTTCTCCGGCACCCTGCGCCCCGACGAGACGGTCCACGTCTCGGGCCACGGGCTCGACGGCCACGCCGACCGCGACGGCACGGAGACGGCCCTGCACGAGGCGGACGAGCGGGTCGGCGCGCTCTCGGCGCCCTTCGGCAAGCAGCAGCGCACCCTGGGGCGGGTGATCGCCGGCGATCTGGCGTGCGTGGCGAAGCTGACCCGCGCGGAGACCGGTGACACGCTCTCCGCCAAGGACGCCCCGCTGCTGATGGAGGCGTGGCCGATGCCCGACCCGCTGCTGCCGCTGGCCATCCAGGCGCACAGCAAGGCCGACGAGGACAAGCTCTCCCAGGGCCTGGCGCGGCTGGTCGCCGAGGACCCGACGATGCACCTGGAGCAGAACCAGGCCACCCACCAACTGGTGCTGTGGTGCCTGGGCGAGGCCCATGCGGACGTGGCCCTGGAGCGGCTGCGCACCCGCTACGGGGTCCAGGTCGACGTCGTACCGCACAAGGTGTCCCTGCGGGAGACCTTCGGGGGCAGGTCGGCCGGCCGCGGCCGGCACGTGAAGCAGTCCGGCGGCCACGGCCAGTACGCGATCTGCGAGATCGACGTGGAGCCGCTGCCCGCGGGCTCGGGCATCGAGTTCGTCGACAAGGTCGTCGGCGGGGCGGTGCCGCGCCAGTTCATCCCCTCGGTCGAGAAGGGCGTCCGCGCCCAGGCGGCGCGCGGGGTGGCCGCCGGCCATCCGCTGGTGGACGTGCGGATCACCCTGCACGACGGCAAGGCGCACTCGGTGGACTCCTCGGACGCCGCGTTCCAAACCGCGGGCGCGCTCGCCCTGCGCGAGGCGGCGGGCGGCACGACGATCCATCTGCTGGAGCCGGTGGCCGAAGTCCGGGTACTGGTTTCGGACGAATACGTCGGGCCGGTGATGAGCGATCTGTCGGGGCGGCGCGGCCGGGTCGTGGGGACCGAACAGGCGCCCGGCTCCCGCACCCTGGTCCGGGCCGAGGTCCCGGAGATCGAGATCGGCCGGTACGCCGTCGACCTGCGCTCCATCTCCCACGGCACGGGCCGCTTCAGCCGCTCGTACGCCCGTCACGAGCCGATGCCCCAGCAGGTCGCCGACCGGCTCAGGGCGGAGCTCGAAGGCGGCGCGTAGCCGTCGTGCGCCCCCGTGGTCCAGGCCGTCCGCCCCGTCCGAGCGGGCGGCCACCGCAGGCGTTTTCGCGCTCCCGTGACGAAGCGCCTACGCCCCGGATACGCTGAGGTGCGCAGCTCAACAGGTGTGCGGGGCACGGCAGTCGGGAAGAGGCCGCAGAGCGGAAGCGGCGTGCGGCGATGGGGGCCTTAAGTGGCGGACGGATTCGATTTCTCTCCCGGGGCACAGATCCCCATCCAGGGAGCGGCGGGACAGACGGCGGCGACGCATGCGCTCGCCTCGGCGGCGTACCGCGACAGCCCGGTCGCGACGATCTTGGACGCCAACAACGACTGGCACAAGTCGGACGTGAAGAAGGGGAAGTTCTCCCTCTTCGAGCCGAACCTCGGCGAGGCGTTCTCCCGGGCGGTGCAGATGCGGACGCTCGGCGGGGCCCGCGGGGCGCTGATCCAGTCCTTCGGCATGGAGCCCCAGACGGTGGTGGAGCACTGCCTGGCCGCCAACGGGCTCCGCAAGTCGCGGGACATCAAACTGACCGCCGTCATGGGCGTCTTCGGGTTGGTGTTCCTGCCGGGCCTGCTGCTGTGGATGGGCATCTTCCAGCTCCGGCGCACCCTCGCCGGCGCCCAGGACAAGCGCGCGGGGGCGTTGGGCACCGCGCTGATGGTGGGCATCGCCGCGCTCGCCGTGATCTTCCTGATCAAGGCGCCGCTCACCGGCTTCCTCGGCTACTACGCGCGCGGGGCGATCGTCGCCCCGGTCATCGGCTGGTACCTCGCCAAGCGGATCTGTGAGAAGTCCGCCGTCGACCTGCGCGCCCGCTGGGACGGCATGCTGTCGGGCGGCGGAGTGGCGGCCAAGGTCCCCGAGGCCGTCCCCGGCCATCCGAACGAGACCGCGCGCGAGGAGCTGCGCCAGGGGCTGGAGAAGCTGACCGCCGAGCAGAACGCGAACTCGGTCTTCTACGCCGGCCCCAAGGGAATACTGGGCATGGGCACCCGCTGGGGCAGCTGGCAGATGGCCGAGGAACTCGTCCCGAAGGAAGCCGGCAAGGAGATCAACCAGTTCCGCAGCTGGGACGTGATACGCGCGATCCACGACCGGCTCAAGCTGCTGGAGCGCGGCCCGTTGAACTCCGGCGGCTTCCCCACGCCGTCGGTGAAGCACTGGATCGTCACCCCGGTGGCCGAGGGCGCGGGCGGGGTGAGCCGTCCCGAGGGCGCGGACGTGGAGGCGTTCCAGGTCAAGCCGCACGAGATACAGCGCATCTGCAACCACCAGCAGTTCAGCGGCGGCAACCGGCACTACCTGGGCGTGCAGTTCGTGCTCTGGGACGGTCAGTTGGTGATCACGATGATGATCACGGTGACGGTGCTCCACGAGACCCTGCGGGTCGAGGTCACCGGTCATGCGCTCGGCCCGGTGCACGGCCTGTTCACCACCAAGTCCTCCCCCAAGACCAAGACCGTCAGCAAGACGATCCGCTTCTGGGAGACCCGGGACATCGTGCTGCCGCTGGTGGAGACCAAGGAAGTGGTGCGGCTCGCGGTGCGCGCACCCTTCACCTGGTATCCCCCGCTGCTCGACTTCCTCGGCGGCAAGCTGGTGCTGCCGGAGCCCTTCGGACTGCGGCACGCCTGGGCCGAGCAGCCCTGGCGGCACCGCTTCATGGCCGACGACGCGATGCGCGCCGCCGCGCCGGTGCTGCGCGTGGCCCACGCGGCGGCGCTGAAGGTGCTGGAGGAGAACGGCGTCGACACCGACCGCTTCAGCAGCCGGTCGATGGCCGTCAGCGGCGCGGTCCAGGACGCGGCCCCGCGCAAGGCCGACCTGTACGACGCGTAGGACACGCCGTAGGGACACCACCCAGCAGGAAGGGCTGCCCGTCCGCCTTTGAGCGGAGGGACAGCCCTTCCTGCGGTACGGGATCCTTACGCGTCGGGCCAGGCGTCGGCGAGCATCGCCCGGGTGTCCGCGAGCAGTTGCGGCAGCACCTTGGTGTGCCCGACGACCGGCATGAAGTTGGTGTCCCCGCCCCAGCGCGGCACCACGTGCTGGTGCAGATGGGCGGCGATCCCCGCGCCCGCGACCGAGCCCTGGTTCATCCCGATGTTGAAGCCGTGCGCCCCGGAGGCGGCCCGCAGCGCGGTCATCGCGCGCTGGGTGAAGAGCGCGAGTTCCGCGGTCTGTGCCGCGTCGAGTTCGGTGTAGTCGGCGACGTGCCGGAACGGCACGACCATCAGGTGCCCGCCGTTGTACGGGTAGAGGTTCAGCACCGCGTAGACGCTCGCGCCCCGGGCGATCACCAGCCCGTCCTCGTCCGACTTCGACGGGATGGCGCAGAAGGGGCAGCCGTCGCCCGCCTCGGGTCCGGTGGGCTTGTTCTCGCCCTGGATGTACGCCATCCGGTGCGGCGTCCACAAGCGCTGGAACGCGTCCGGCGTTCCCACCCCGATCTGCTGCTCCGGCTCACTCGTCATGCTGTGCAGCATATGGCGTCACCCCTGCGCAGCGTGTCGCCGGGGGCGGGCCGGAACGGGCCCCGCGATGCTGGAGCGATGAACGCCCCGAGCCCCGAGAGCACCACGGCCGAGAGCCGGATGTGGCGCTGGCGCCAGCGCACCGAGGTCCCCCTCTACCTCGCCTCGGGCGTCTTCCTGGGCTGCTACGCGGTGCGGATCCTCGACGAGGACCTGCCGCAGGGGTGGAAGGACGCCCTGCTGCTGGTCACCTACGCGACCTGGGCGCTCTTCGTGGTGGACTACGCGGTCCGGTGGCGGATCAGCGGCGAGGGGCTGTCCTTCGTGCGCGGCCACCTGATGGACGCGCTGGTGGTGCTCCTGCCGCTGCTGCGACCGCTGCGCTTCGTGAAGCTCTACGAGTCCGTCCAGCACAACCGTCGGCACGCCCGGCTGACCCTCTACGCCCGGGTGATCGCCTACGCGGGGATGTCGGCGGTGCTGCTGGGCTTCGCCGGTGCGCTCACCGTGTACGCGGAGGAGCGCGGGGCGCCGGGCGCGACGATCAAGACCTTCGGGGACTCGATCTGGTGGGCCTGCTCCACCCTGACCACGGTGGGGTACGGGGACGTGACCCCGGTGACCTTCAAGGGCCGGGCGATCGCGGTCTTCATGATGGCCGGCGGCCTGGCGCTGCTCGGCGCCGTGACGGGCTCGTTCTCGTCGTGGCTGATCCAGACCTTCACGCTGGACGAGGACGAACGGCCCCCGGGGAGCACCCCCGGGGGCCGTTCGTGACCCGCGTGCGGCGGAGGCCGCGCGGTCTCAGACCTGGACGCGGTCGGTGACGACCTGGGCGAGCTTGTCGAGGGCCTGGTCGCGCGGGACGCCGTTCTCCTGGGAGCCGTCGCGGTAGCGGAAGGAGACCGTGCCCGCGTTCATGTCGTCGTCACCGACGATGATCATGAACGGGACCTTGAGCTTCTGGTGGTTCCTGATCTTCTTCTGCATCCGGTCGGACGAGGCGTCCACCTCGACGCGCAGCCCCCGCTTCTTGGCGTCGGCGGCGAAGGCGTGCAGATAGTCGACGTGGGCGTCGCCGACCGGGATGCCGACGGCCTGCACGGGGGCCAGCCACGGCGGCATGGCTCCCGCGTAGTGCTCCAGGAGGACGGCGAAGAAGCGCTCGATGGAGCCGAACAGGGCGCGGTGGATCATCACCGGCCGCTGGCGGGAGCCGTCGGGCGCGGTGTACTCCAGGTTGAACCGCTCGGGCAGGTTGAAGTCGAGCTGGATGGTCGACATCTGCCAGGTGCGGCCGATGGCGTCCCGGGCCTGGACGGAGATCTTCGGGCCGTAGAAGGCGGCGCCGCCGGGGTCGGGGGTGAGCGGGAGGCCCTGCTTCTCGGCCACCTGCCGCAGGACCTCGGTGGCCTCCTCCCAGGTGTCGTCCGAGCCGACGTACTTCTCCGGGTCCTTGGTGGACAGCTCCAGGTAGAAGTCGGTCAGGCCGTAGTCCCGGAGGAGGTTGAGGACGAAGGTGAGGGTGCGGTCGAGCTCCTCCGCCATCTGCTCGCGGGTGCAGTAGATGTGCGCGTCGTCCTGGGTGAAGCCGCGGGCGCGGGTCAGTCCGTGCACCACGCCGGACTTCTCGTACCGGTACACCGTGCCGAACTCGAAGAACCGCAGGGGCAGTTCACGGTAGGACCGGCCCCGGGCGTCGAAGATCAGGTTGTGCATGGGGCAGTTCATGGGCTTGAGGTAGTAGTCCGTACCACCGTCGAGCTGCATGGGGGGGTACATGCCCTCGGCGTACCAGTCCAGGTGGCCGCTCTTCTCGAAGAGGGCGCCCTTGGTGGCGTGCGGGGTGTAGACGAACTCGTACCCCTCCTCTTCGTGGCGCTTGCGGGAGTAGTCCTCCATGACGCGGCGCACGATGCCGCCGCGGGGGTGGAAGACGGCGAGGCCGGAGCCGATCTCGTCCGGCACGGAGAAGAGGTCCAGCTCCGAGCCGAGGCGGCGGTGGTCGCGCTTCTCGGCCTCGGCGAGGAAGTCGAGGTGCGCCTTCAGCTCGTCCTTGGAGGGCCAGGCGGTGCCGTAGATGCGCTGGAGCATCGGGTTCTTCTCGCTGCCGCGCCAGTACGCCGCGGCGTTCCGCATCAGCTTGAAGGCGGGGATGGCGCGCGTGGTGGGCAGGTGCGGACCGCGGCACAGGTCCTTCCAGCACAGCTCGCCGGTCTTGGCGTCCAGGTTGTCGTAGATGGTGAGCTCGCCGGCGCCCACCTCCACGTCCGCGCCGTCGTCGCTGGAGGCGGCGCCCTTGAGGCCGATCAGCTCCAGCTTGTACGGCTCCTCGGCCAGCTCCGCGCGGGCGTCCTCGTCGGTCACCACGCGACGGGCGAAGCGCTGCCCGCGCTTCTGGATCTCCTGCATCTTCTTCTCGACGGCCTTGAGGTCCTCGGGAGTGAAGGGCTTCTCGACGTCGAAGTCGTAGTAGAAGCCGTCCTTGACCGGGGGACCGATGCCCAGCTTGGCCTCCGGGTACAGCTCCTGCACGGCCTGGGCCATCACATGGGCCGTGGAGTGGCGCAGGATGTCCAGGCCGTCCGGGGAGGAGATCTCGACGGGCTCGACGACCTCGCCGTCGGCGACCACGTACGCCAGGTCCTTCAGCTCGCCGGCGACGCGCGCGGCGATCACGGTGCGCTCCCCGGGGAAGAGGTCGGCGGCCGTCGTGCCCGTGGTCACCACGCGCTCTTCCCGCTCGGAATCGCGTTGGACGGTCACACGGACGTCGGACACCGTTCTCTCCTGACTGATGAAGGCTGCTGAGGGACTGCTGGGGACTGCTGAAGGGGTCGCACCCGTGGGTACTGAGTGCGACTGAATCGTACCGACCCTCGGGGTCCGCCCGCTAAACGGTGACCGCGCCTGTGGATAACTCTCCGTCCCCGGACGGCGTCCGCGCCGTCCTCGCCGGCGTCACTCCCCCGGCAGGCCGCACGGCTCGCACGGCTCCTCCCGCAGCGACTTCAGCAGCCGGTCGCGCTCGGCCGCGTGCACCGGGACCGCGACGACATCGCTGGCGTCGGTGAGCCTGCGGAAGCCGCCGCGGCTCTCCAGCCGCCCGGTCAGCCGGATCGCAACGCCGCAGAGGTGGGCGTGGCCGGCGGTGCGGTACGCGTCCTCGGGCAGGGCGGCGCGCACGTGCGGCACCTCGGCCCCGGTCAGCACCCGCAGCCGGACGACCCCGGCGCCCTGCGGGCCGGCGCGGCGCAGCCGCACCACGATGCCGGTGATCCGGACCGGTACGGACGGCTCCGACCGCAGGTAGCGCAGGCCCGCGGCGCGCAGCGCCGGTAGGTCCCCGGGGGTGAACTCCACCGGTTCACTCCGGCCGGCGCACCCTTCGGGCTTCGGGGTGCCCGGCGCCCACTGCAGGTGCACGGCGGCGCCTTCCGAGCCGCGCACCAGGGCGACCAGGGCCTCCGTCAGCTCCCGGCTCACGCCGAGCGCCACGGCGGAGTCGTACGCGTCGGGGCGGCCGGTGGCCCGCTGGTGGTCGGTGGCCTCGCGGGCGGCCCGGAGCGCCCGGTGGAGCGCGGCCACCGCGGGGCGGCCGGTGGCCACGGGCACGAAGGCGGTCAGCGAGCGTCCGCCGGGCGCGGGCGGCACCAGGACGCCGTCGAGCAGGGCGCGGGCCTGGTGGCGGTGGCGTGCGCCGTGGTAGCCGGCCCGGCCGCGGGCGGCGAGCGCGCCGGCCATCAGCAGTCCGCGGGCGGCGGTGCGCAACTGCTCCTGGACGGTCCAGGCCACCGTGCCGGCCGGCCCCCGCGGGACGTCGCGCCAGCAGCGGACCTCGTCGCTGGGGACGGCGGGGTCAATGCGTCCGGGGTCGGGGCCGCCGTCCGGGACGAGGCCGGCGACGGCGGGCGAGGGGTGGGATCGGACGGTTTCGTCGTGGGGGGCGGTCCATCAGGCTCTCCCTCCCGGACCGACCCTCGCCACGATCTCGCACAGGGCCCGGTCGTCGACGGTCCGCGCGGCGGGGATCCGCGCGGTGGTCCCGCGACGCCCGGTCACGGGGTGGCCGGCCGGATTGGTCCAGTGGCAGCAGTGCCACAGTCCGAGCCGGTCGTGACCGGCGCGCAGCTCATGGTCGACGGCATGGGCCGGCGAGCCGTGGCCGACGTGCCGGTCGATGCCGTCGTCCGGGAAGGGCTGGGAGAGCGGGCAGCCGGCCGCGGCGGAGGGTTGCGGGAGCGCCATGGGCTCTTCGACCTTCCGGGCTGGTCCGTCCGCTGTGCGGATGTTCATGGCGAGCTGTCAGTTTCCGTGCCCGTCATCTGTGTTGTCACCGCCCGGCGTACGGGGCAAACGGCCCGGGTATCACCGTCTCGGGCAGGGCAGGCGCCATCTGCCGTGCATGGGCGAGGAGTTCGGGGATGACGTGCTGGTTCGACGGCCCGTTGGCCGCATTCGACACGGAGACGACCGGGGTGGACGTCGAGACGGACCGCATCGTCTCGGCGGCCCTGGTGGTGCAGGACGTCCCAGGCGCCGCGGTCCGGGTGACGCGCTGGCTGGTCAATCCGGGGGTGCCGGTCCCGGCGACGGCCACTGAGGTGCACGGCCTGACGGACGAGCACGTCCAGCGCAACGGCCGCTGGCCCGCGCCGGTGATGGAGGAGGTGGGGCGCTCGCTGGCCGAGCAGTGCGCGGCGGCCCGCCCGCTGGTGGTGATGAACGCGCCGTTCGACCTGACGTTGCTGGACCGCGAGTTGCGCCGCCACCGCGCCGCCTCGCTGGCGCGCTATCTGGAGAACGTCCCGCTGTGCGTACTGGATCCGCGGGTGCTGGACAAGCACCTGGACCGCTACCGCAAGGGCCGCCGGACGCTGGCGGACCTGTGCGCGCAGTACGAGGTGGTCCTGGAAGGCGCGCACGACGCGGCGGCGGACGCGGTCGCGGCGCTGGAGGTGGTGCGGGCGGTGGGCCGGCGGTTCGCGGCGCGTCTGGAGCGCCTGTCGGCGCCGGAGTTGCACACGCTCCAGGCGGTGTGGCACGCGGCGCAGGCCCGGGGCCTCCAGGCGTGGTTCACGCTGAACGGCACTCCGGAGGCGGTGGATCCGGCGTGGCCGCTGCGCCCCGAACTGCCCGCCGCCGCCTGAGGTCCGCGCGCACGGGGACATGAAAAAACCGGTCCGCCGTCGGCGGACCGGTCTCTCCCGGTGGGCGATACTGGGTTCGAACCAGTGACCTCTTCGGTGTGAACGAAGCGCTCTCCCACTGAGCTAATCGCCCGGGAACGGACTGAACCATACAGGCCCCGGCGGTCTGCCTTCAAATCTGTTGCCGCTCCTCCAGGAGCGCGACCAGTCCGCGGCGGCCGGCGCGCATCATGACGGCGTGGTTGGCCCGGAACAGCGGCCGGCCGGGCACGGCCAGTCTCCGCATCGAGGGCTTGTGGGCCTCCACCTCCTGGTCGTACCGGACGCGGGTGCCCGCGCCGCCCCTCGTGACGGTCCAACGGGCCCACCCCACGAGGTCGCCCCGCATCGCGACCTCCAGCACCCCGGCCGCCGGGTCCTGGCGCACGGCCCGCACGGTGATGGTCAGCTCGTACGGCAGGGCGGAGCGCAGCCGTACGACGCCGGTGTCGTCGCTGAGCGCGGTGACGGAGCGGACCTGCGGCCACCAGCGGGGGTACTCCTCGGCGCGGGCCAGGACCTCGTACACCGTGCCGGGCTCGGCGGCGAGGTCCCACCGCGCGCGGAAGCGGTAGCGGTTCCAGTCCATGGGCCCAGTCTGTGCGCCCCGGGGCGTGCGGGGGCGTACTCAGCCGCCATCTGAGTACTCGCGCCGATGCCCGTGCGGTGCGGCTGGCGCGACACTCCGCACCATGAACGCATCCGTGCCGCCACCGCCGCCGTCAGCGCCGCCGCCCGACGTGGAGTTGGCGATGCTCAACAACGAGCTGGCGCAACTGGACGCCCGCAGGTCGCAGTTGCTCGTGCGCCGGGCCTGGCTGCTGTCCGCGATGCAGCGGCCCCTTCTGAGCACCGCGCCCCGGGCGTACGCCACCGCGGTGGGGGTGCCCCGCACCGGCGTGCCGGGGCCGGAGACCTCGCGGCGCGGTGCGCAGAACGTGCTGCTGGTGCTGGGCGGGGTGCTGCTGGCGGTCGCGGCGATCGCGTTCACCCTGGTGAGCTGGGGGTCCATGGGCATCGGCGGGCGCGGCGCGGTCCTCGCGTCGATCACGGCCGGCGCGCTGCTGGCGCCCGTGGCCCTGCTGCGCCGGGGCCTGGCGTCGACGGCGGAGTCCGTGGCGGCGCTGGCGCTGGTGCTGACCGTGTTGGACGCCTACGCGCTGCGCCAGGTCGCGCTCTCCGATGCGTCGGGCACGGCGTACGCGGCGTGGGCGGCGGCGGTGTTGGCCGCGCTGTGGGCCGGCTACGGACGGTGGCTGAGCGCGCTGCGCCTGCCGCTTCCGCTCGCCGTGGCCTGCGCGCAACTGCCGTTGGGGCTGTGGGCGGTGACGGTGTCGTCGGGGGTGCTGCCGCTCGGCTGGGCGCTGGTGGCGACGGCCGCTTGCGACGTCGCGCTGGCGGTGACCGTGGCGCGCCCGGCGGTACGCGTGACGGCCACGGTCGGCGCGGTGGTGGCCGGCGGCTGGGCCGGCGCCCTCGGCGCGCTGGAGTCGGCCGCGGCCGGCAGCGCGGCGAGCGCCCTGCCCGGCGGGGTGCTGCTGGCCGCCGTCGCCGCGGTGGCGCTCGGCTGGGCGTGGCGCACGCCGGAGAGCGCGGTGCCCCTGGCCGCGGCGGCGGGCTTCGCCCTGACCGCCGCCGCGGGCGGTGTCCTGCGGGAGGTATTCCCCGCCGGCTGGGCCGTCCCCGCGTATCTGCTCGCCGCGATCGGCGTGCTCGCCGTGCCGGTGGCGACGGGCGCCGGGCTGCCGCGGCAGTTGGCGCGCGGGCTCGCGCTGGCCTCGGCGGTGGTCCACACGGGCGCGGCCCTCGCGACGCTCCCGCTGCTCGCGATCGTCCTGGGCGGACCGGCCGGGACGGTCGCCGACGGCGTCTGGCAGGGCGCGCCCTCCGACGTCCACGCGGCCCTCGGCTCCGGTCCGCTCCCGGTCGGCTTCGCGCCGGCGCCGGTCGTCCTGCTGCTGGCGGCGCTCGCGCCCGTGGCGTGGCTGGCGTGGCCCCGGCTCCGCGACGCGCACCGGTCCCCCGGGACCGCGCCGGGGCCGGCGCTGGCGGACGGCCAGCGGACGGAGTTCGCCCGGGGCCTGTCCGTGGCCCTGGTGTGGGCGGCGCTGCTGACGGTGCCGGTGGCCCTGGGGTGGGCGTACGCCGTGACCGTGGCGTACGGGCTGGTGCTCACCCTCGCCGTACTCGCCCTGAGCACACGCCGGTCCGCGACGCTCGCGCCGGTGGCGCTGGGCTGCGCCCTGGTGGGGGCCGGCAGCCTGGGCGCGCTGGCGCTGGCGACCCGCCCCGCGACCTTCACGGTGCTCGGGGTCCTGCTCGCGGCGCTGACGGGCGCCACCGTCGTGACGCGCGCCGGAAACGCCGTGCGCGCCGCGCTGGCGGTCGCCGCGACGCTCTTCGGCGGCTGGCTGGTGCTCGCCCTCGCGCGGGCGGCTGAGCTGCCGTGGCACGCGGCGGGGCTCACGCTGCTCGCCGTACCGGCCGTCGCCTGCCTGATCGCCGCCCGCACCGCCCGGCAGCCCGCACCCGAGGCGTCCCCCGCCAGGCCGCCCGGCGCCGCCGTACGCCCGCTCACCGACCCGCTGACGCTCGCCCTGGAGGCCACGGCGATCCTCGTGGCCGCGGTCGCGGTGCTGCTCACCCTCGACCGGTTGCCGACGCTGTCCCTGGCGCTGGCGCTCACCGGGGTGATCGCCGCGGGCACCGCGATCCGTCCGCAGCGCCGCTTGGTGGCGGGCACCGCGGCGGTGGCCCTCTTCGTCCTCGCCTCCTGGGCGCGCCTGGCGGCGTCGGAGGTGACGCTGCCGGAGGCGTACACCCTCCCGGTCACCGTGCCGGCGCTGGTCGTCGGGGTGCTGCTGCGGCGGCGCGACCCGCAGGCCCCGTCCTGGACGGCGTACGGTCCGGGGCTGGCCGTGACGCTGCTGCCGAGCCTGTTCGCGGCCTGGGGCGACTCGCACTGGCTGCGCCCCCTGCTGCTGGGCCTCGCGGCGCTGGTGGTGACCCTCGTCGGCGCCCGGCTGCGGCTCCAGGCCCCGCTGGTGCTGGGCGGCACGGTACTGGCACTGGTGGCGCTGCACGAGTTGGCGCCGTACGTGGCACAGGTGGTCGGCGCACTGCCCCGTTGGCTGCCGCCGGCCGTGGCGGGCCTGCTACTCCTGACCGTGGGGGCCACCTACGAGCAGCGTCTGCGGGACGCGCGCCGACTGCGCGAGAGCCTCGGCCGGATGGGCTGAGCGCGCTGCCCCCGGCGCCCGCCGGGGGCAGCAAAACGACGGTGGGGTCGGTCCGCGATCTTGCGGACCGACCCCACCGTCGACTGTGTGGGCGATACTGGGATCGAACCAGTGACCTCTTCGGTGTGAACGAAGCGCTCTCCCGCTGAGCTAATCGCCCGGGAACGCACCGCAAACATTACCCCATGTCAGCGGTGGTCCTGACCCCCCTCAGGTCTACTCGTTGATCTTCCACGGCATGACGAGGCCGAACTTCCACAGGTAGATCGCACCGAGGACGGCACAGATCACCACGCCGATGCTGGTGAGGATGATGTTCCGTCGCCGCACCCGGGGATCCAGGGCCCGCTGCGCCGCCTCGCTGACCTTGCGCTTGGTCCAGCGCAGCACCAGCTGGGCCCAGACGAACTCGGTCGCCCAGATGGCCATGCCCGCGAAGATCACGAGCCAGCCCGGCCCCGGCAGCACCAGCATGGCGGCGCCCGCGCCGACCACCGCCAGTCCCACCAGGAAGACCCCCACCTGCCAGCTCACGTGCAGCACCCGGGAGCGCTGGATGAACTGCGGCGCACGCGAGCCCAGCGGCTGGTCGTCCGCCTTCCCGTCCGTCGCGCCCTCGGCGGGCTTCCCCTCGACGGCCCCCGCCGTCACTTCCCCCGTCGCGGAGGCAGAAGCCGTGGTCATCAGGGCCTCCCCCCGCTCGCTCTCCGCTTTCATGCCCTCAAAGCTACCGGATTCGGTTCGATCACCGGAATGGCCGTATAACGCAAAGTAATGCACCGCCGTACGAGCGATATGAAGAGTCACAAAACGGTCAGACGGGTTTACAACGACACCGTAGGTGGCATGTCGATTTCGCCGACGTGCGAATCCCCGAGCGCACACTGAGCGAAAGGCCCTGGCGCTTATGAACACCACGGTCAGCTGCGAGCTGCACCTGCGCCTCGTTGTATCGAGCGAGTCTTCACTGCCTGTACCCGCGGGCCTGCGGTATGACACGGCCGATCCCTATGCCGTGCACGCCACCTTCCACACCGGAGCCGAAGAGACGGTCGAATGGGTCTTCGCCCGCGACCTCCTCGCCGAGGGCCTGCACCGGCCCACCGGCACGGGTGACGTCAGAGTCTGGCCGTCCCGCAGCCACGGCCAGGGCGTCGTCTGCATCGCGCTCAGCTCCCCGGAGGGCGAAGCACTGCTCGAAGCCCCGGCGCGGGCCCTGGAGTCGTTCCTGAAGAGGACCGACGCGGCCGTGCCACCGGGCACCGAGCATCGTCACTTCGACCTCGACACCGAACTCTCGCACATCCTGGCCGAGAGCTGAGCCAGGCCGAGAGCTGCTCGGCGCCGTCCTACTCGGGGAGACGGCGCCGCGCAGACAACCACATACGAAAGGAACCGGCGCCGTCACCGCGTACCCACGCGGTGACGGCGCCGGTGCGTGCTGGGGCGAGCCGCTAGAGTCAGCGCAATTCTGCGGGCACCGGCTCGCAGCAGGCCATGGAGTGAATCGTGCTGATCCCTCACGACACCAGATTTGCCCTCGACATGGTGGTCGACCTGGTGAACACGGCGCCGGAGGACGATCAGGCCGACGGTCTGGCGGATGTCGCCGCCCTCCAGGCATTCGTCCAAACCCATTCCATCAGCGACGTGGGCGAACTCGGCGCCCGCGACCTGAAGGCCGTCCAGGGCGTCCGCACCCGGTTCGCGGAGGTCTTCGCGGCCCCCGAACGACCGCTCGCGGCGGAACTCCTCAACGAACTCGTCGCGGCGGCCGGGACCACGCCCCAACTGACCGACCACGACGGCTACGACTGGCACGTGCACTACTTCGCGCCGGGCGCCTCCGTCGCGGACCACGTCGCGGCCGACGGCGGCATGGCCCTGGCCTTCATCGTCGTCGCCGACGAGCAGGAGCGGCTGCGCCGGTGCGAGGCGCCGGACTGCGGCCGGGCCTTCGTCGACCTCTCGCGCAACCGCTCGCGCCGCTACTGCGACAGCCGCACGTGCGGCAACCGCCTGCACGTGGCGGCCTACCGGGCCCGCCGAAGGGAAGCGGCGGGCTGACGCGGCCCGCGCCGTACGCCTTCACAGCAGGAAGAGGTCGTGCAGGGCGGCCATGAGCAACAGCACGCCGACCACCGTCAGGAAGATCATCAACGGTGGCTGGGACAGGGCGAAGAGGCAGCCTCTCGGCTCGTCGGTCTTCGGTGTCGTCGGTGCGGGGGACTGGCCCCGGGAGGTATCGAGCATCTCGGGGCCGATGATGACGCAGAGCGCGCCCCGGCGATCGCCCAACACACATACTGGACAGGGGCGTTCATCACATCCCGACGCCCCGTCTCACCTGCTGAGAAGCGGCTGATGTCAAGCCGGTGTCACCCCTCGGGACGGACCCCGGCAGGCCCTCGGGCGTGTCTTATGGATCTTGCTGGGCTCGCGTGCCCTGGCACCGCTCCCCCTGAGCCTTCGGCCCGGGAGGTACCCCCACGCCGCGTTCTCGTCGGTCACCGACGGCCCCCTGTGCCCTGCGGGCACGGTGGTACCCCCACCGCGTCGA